>NZ_JBIWOA010000018.1:0-229438 GCF_044767525.1 Streptomyces sp. NPDC101234
CCTGGTCATGGACGTCATCGACCGTGTCCCCGGTCTCGCCGTACGCGCCGCGGCCGTACGTCAGCAGATGGCCGACGCCCGCACCCGCCACCAGGTCTGGATCCGCGAGCACGGCACCGACCTGCCCGAGGTCGCCGACTGGACCTGGACCGCCTGAACACCGCTCACCGGAAAAGGAGTTCGTCATCATGACCGTACGTGTCGGCATCAACGGCTTCGGCCGGATCGGCCGTACCTATCTTCGCGCGGCACTGGATCGTGCCGATGCGGGTACCCAGGAGCTCGACGTCGTCGCGGTCAACGACGTCACGTCGCCGGCCACCCTCGCCCATCTCCTGGAGTACGACTCGACGTTCGGGCACATCGGGCGCCGCGTCGAGCACGTCGCCAGTTCGATCACCGTCGACGGGCGGCGCATCGCCGTCACCTCGGAGCGCGACCCGGCCGCCCTGCACTGGTCGGACTACGGCGCCGGGATCGTCGTCGAGTCCACCGGCCGCTTCCGGGACCGCGACTCCGCCGCCCTGCACCTGAAGGCGGGCGCCCACACCGTGCTGCTGTCGGCCCCCGGCAAGAACGTGGACGCCACCATCGTCATGGGCGTCAACGACGGTGTATACGACCGGCGGCGCCACCAGATCGTCTCCGCCGCATCCTGCACCACCAACTGCGTCGCCCCGATGGTCAAGGTCCTCGACGAGGCCTTCGGCATCGAACGCGGGGTGATGACCACCATCCACGGCTACACCAACGACCAGTCCCTGCTCGACGGCCCGCACAAGGACCTCCGGCGGGCCCGCTCGGCCGCCCTGAGCATCATCCCGACCAGCACCGGCGCCGCCCGCGCGGTGGGCCTGGTGGTGCCCGAGCTCGCCGGCGCGCTGGACGGCATCGCGGTCCGGGTGCCCGTCGAGGACGGCTCGCTCACCGACCTCGCCGTGGTGCTGGAACGCGAGGCGACCCCGGACGAGATCAACGCCGCGTTCTCGGCCGCCGCCGAGGGGCCCCTCAACGGCATACTGCGGGTGTCCAAGGCTCCGATCGTCTCCCGGGACGTCATCGGCGACCCCTCCTCCTGCGTCTTCGACCCGGCCCTGACCCAGGCCAACGGCACCCTGGCCACGATCTTCGGCTGGTACGACAACGAGTGGGGTTACACCAACCGGCTCCTCGACCTCACTGCCCTGGTCGCCGAGGAGTGAAGCCCGCCGGGGCGAGGACGTCCGGGGCGGGGTGAGGGCCGATCGGCCTTCACCCCACCCCGGACAGCCCATGGGATCACGGGCGCCCACGCCGGATGCTCGAAGTACCGACCGGTTCGGAGGAGACCCGCCATGACGGACTACCTGCTCGACCGAGTTCCCGCCGCCCATGCGCTGCTCGCGGACGGGACCACCATCTGTATCCGCTCCGTGCTGCCAGGCGACCACGACCGGCTGCAGCGGTTCTACGACGACATGTCGCCGGAGAACCTCCGCCTGAGGTTCTTCGGGCTGAGCCCTCGCTCGGCCGCCATGGCCGCCGACCGGGCCTGCACGCCCCGCCCCGGCTACCGGGCCCTGCTCGCCGAGGCCCAGGGAGCCGTGCTGGGCCTCGCCGAGTACGACACCGGCGGCAAACCGGGCCCGGCGGAGATCTCCATCGCCGTCGCCGACGGACTGCACCACCGAGGGGTCGGTACCCTGCTGATCGAGCACCTGGTCTCGGCGGCCCGCGCGGCCGGTATCGACACCTTCACCGCCGACGCGCTCAGCGAGAACCGCGAGGTGCTCCGGCTCTTCACCGACCTCGGCCTGCGCACCTCCCGCCGTTTCGAGGGTCCGGAGGCGCGCTGCACCATCCACCTCGACGAGGACGACACCTACCTGTCGGCCGTCGAGGCCCGCGGCCGCTCCGCCGACGTGGCGAGCCTCAAGCCGCTGCTGTGCCCGGACGCGGTCGCCGTCGTCGGCGCGGGCCGCACCCCCGGCTCGGTCGGCCGGGCAGTCCTTCACCACCTGCACTCCGGCGGCTTCACCCGTCGCCTCTTCGCGGTGAACCCGAACGTGACGTCGGTGCTCGGCGTGCCGTCCTACCCCAGCGTGCACGCCCTGCCGAAGACCCCGGACCTCGTGATCATCGCGGTGTCCGCCGCAGGCGTACCGGCCTGCGCCGAGGAGTGCGGCAAGGCCGGTGTCCGCGCCCTGGTCGTCGTCACTTCGGGTCTCGACGCCGCCCAGGCGCGGGCGCTCCTGGCGGCCTGCCGCACCTATGGCATGCGCCTGGTCGGCCCCAACTGCCTGGGCATCTCCCACCCGGACCCGGACCTGCGCCTCGACGCCACGTTCGCCGCCGGCCATCCACGCCCCGGCAGCGCCGGAGTGGCCGCACAGTCCGGAGGCATCGGCATCGCCCTGCTCGACGGGCTGTCCCGACTGGGCATCGGCGTGTCGTCCTTCGTCTCGCTCGGCGACAAGTACGACGTCAGCGGCAACGACATGCTCCAGTGGTGGGAGACCGACGGCCGCACCGACCTCGCCCTGCTGCACCTGGAGTCCTTCGGCAACCCCCGAGCCTTCTCCCGCACCGCCCGCAGGGTCGCCCGCCGGCTGCCGGTGCTGACCGTGGACGCGGGACGCTCACAGGAAGGCCGCAGGGCCGCCGCCTCGCACACGGCCGCGGCCGCCACCCCCACCATGACCCGCCAGGCGCTGTTCACCCAGGCCGGCATCACCGCCACCCGCTCGGTCGGTGAGCTCCTCGAAACGGCAGCGCTGTTGTACTCCCAGGTGCTCCCCGAAGGGACGCGCGTAGCGATCGTCACCAACGCGGGCGGGGCGGGCGTGCTGGCCGCCGACGCCTGCGCCGAGGCCGGCCTCGTCCTGCCGCCGTTCACGCCCAAGGCCGTCGACGAGCTGGCCACCGTGCTGCCGGACGGCGCCTCCTGCGGCAATCCCCTCGACGCCACGGCCGCGGTGAGCGAGGAAGAACTCAGGCGGTGCGTCGACCGGCTCATCGGAAACCCGGGCGTCGACGCCGTGCTGGTGGTCCTCGTCCCGACGGCGGTCGCCGCCGCCACCGGCGACGACCTCGTCCGGGCCCTCACCTGGGCGCCCGGCCGCCGGACCAAGCCCGTCGTCGCCGTGCGCCTGGAGCAGGACCTCCCGGTGAAGCTGCTGCCGGCCCTCGATGACGGCACGATCCCCAGCTACGCCGAACCGCAGGCGGCCGCTCGCGCGCTGGCCCACGCGGCCCGCCGCGCGGCCTGGCTGGCCCGCCCCGCCGGCACCGTCCCGGTCCTCGACGACATCGACACCGAACGGGCCCGGACGCTGGCCGACGCCTACCTCGACGCCCACCCCGACGGCGGCTGGGCGGACCCGCGGACCTGCGCCGACCTGCTCGCCTGCTACGGCATCCCGCAGCTCCGCTGGGCCTGGGCCGAGACGGAGGACGACGCCGTACGCGCCGCCGAACGACTGCGCGGTGCCGACGGCCGGGTGGTGATGAAGGCCCACTGGCCGGGCCTCCTCCACAAGAGCCGGGAACGCGCGATTTATCTCGACCTGCGCGGTGAACACCAGGTCCGGGCCGCCTTCCGCGACCTGGAGACCCGTTTCCACGGCCTGCTGACCGGAGTGGTGCTCCAGCCGCTCGCCGATCGCGGCACCGAACTGTTCGCGGGTGTCGTCCAGGACGAGGTCTTCGGCCCACTGGTCCTGTTCGGGCTCGGCGGTACAGCCACGCAGGTGCTCGCCGACCACGCAGCGCGGCTCGCTCCGCTCACCGACCACGACGTCCACGACCTGATCACCGCCCCGCGCTGCGCGCCCCTGCTGTTCGGCACGAACGGCGCCGGGCCGGTCGACCTGGAGCGCCTGGAACAGCTGTTGCTACGGCTGTCCCGGATGGCGGAGGACCTGCCGCAGCTGGCCGAGGCCGACTTCAACCCGGTGCTCGCCGCACCCGGCGGGGTCACCGTGCTCGACGCACGGCTCCGTCTGCTGCCGCGCCACCCCAAGGACCCCTATCTGCGCCGGCTGCGCTGAAGCCGAGGAGGGAACAGACATGAAGCACGACAAGGTGGGCTCCGTGATGACCACGGACGTCGTCCACGCCACCTACGCCACCCCGTTCAAGGAGGTCGCGCGGCTCCTCGCGGACCACCGCATCAGCGGACTGCCGGTGCTCGACGACGACGACAAGGTCATCGGGGTCATCTCCGAGACGGACCTGATGGCGCGCCAGGCGGCCACCCCGGTCCCCTTCGGGAACAAGCGCCGCACGCCGTCGTTCGGACAGCTGACCCGCGGTGCCCGGCGACAGGCCGGCAAGGCCAAGGCCCGCATCGCCGGGGAACTGATGTCCGAACCCCCGGTCACCGTGCACGCCGAGGACACCATCGTCGAGGCAGCCCGCACCATGGCCGCGCGGCAAGTGGAACGCCTCCCCGTCCTCGATGTGGAGAACCGGCTGGTCGGCATCGTCACCCGGCGCGACCTGCTGACGGTGTTCCTCCGCCCGGACGCGGAGATCCGCACGGAAGTCGTCGACGAGGTGCTGGTGCGGGCCCTGTGGCTGTCGCCCCGCACCGTCGAGGTCTCCGTCACCGAAGGTGTCGTCACGCTCACCGGCCATATGGAACGCAGGACCGAGACCGAGATCGCCGTTTCCATGACCCGCCAGATGGACGGCGTGGTCGATGTGGTCGACAAGCTGACCTACCACCTCGACGACACGCGCATCCGTCCGGAGCAGGACCCTGCGCGGCGCGGCTGACGACCGGCCACGCTGGCTGTAAGAGGAGGCACGTGGCCATGACGGGCAGTGTGCTGGTCACCTACGGGACCACGAACGGATCGACGGCACGGATCGCGGAGACCGTCGCGGCCGTCCTGCGCAAGGACGGCCTGACGGCGGAAGCCCGACCGGCCGGAGCCGTCACCGACCGGACGCCCTACGGCGCGGTCGTGGTCGGCGGCGCGCTGTACGCCGGCCGCCGGCACAAGGACGCCCGGCGCTTCGTGCGCCGCCACCGCCGCGCGCTCGCGAAGCGATCGCTGTGGTTCTTCAGCAGCGGCCCGCTCGGCGTCTCCGCCGCGGCCTCCGGGGACATCCCGCCGGTGCGCGGGGTGCGGCGCGCGATGACGGAACTGGGCGTCCGGGGCCACGCCACCTTCGGCGGCTGCCTGGAGGAGGGCGCCAAGGGCTGGTTGGCGCAGCGGATCCTTCGCTCGGGAAACGGCGGGGACTTCCGGGGCTTCGCGGCGATCGAGGCCTTGGCGGCCCGCGTCGCCGGGGAGCTGCGGGGCGCCGAGACGGACGACGAGTGAGAGGCGAGAGACGTCAGAGAGCGGCCGACGGCCGCTCCTGACGCATGTGCTACGACGACGGTACGACGGCCAGGGGGCAGGCGGCCCCGGGGGAGCGGGGCCCCGGCGACGGATCCCCAGCCGGCGGTGAGAGGGAGCGGCCGATCACGATCCCGGGCACGGGCACGGTCGAGGACGAAGTCGATCGCGGCCCCCGCGGGATCGCGGGGGCCGACGCCGAGCACCACGTCCGAGCGGTGGCCCAGGTGCGGGCGCCATCGATCAGCCCGTCCGGTGTCCCCAGCTCGGTCCGACGAGATCCCACTCCCGCCCCCACAGCGCCGTCCGCCGTTCGTCCAGCCGCCAACGGGCGACGGCTCCCGCACCCAGTGCGGCGCCCGCCACGGCGGCCACGGCCAGCGCCCCCAGAACCCCTGCCTCGATGCCCGCCTCCGTCGCGCTCGGCGGTTCGGCGACCAGGTCTCCCCGGCCGTCCTCCCAGGCCATGACCGAAGTCCCGGCGCCCAGGTCCGCGTCCACCCGGGTCAGGCCGGTGCGGAGGGATCCGTCGGGTGCCGTCCACCGCACCGTGGCCATCCTGCGATCGTCGGCCACCCCGCCGGTGCCGGTGCTCTTCGGCACATCGGTGAGGAGCACCGCCTGGACGGGCCGGCGCTCGGCCCGCTGCTGTGCGAACACCTGGTCGGCGGCCTGGGCCGTCACCACGCCGGCGACGGCGCCGCCCACCGCGATGAACGCCCACATGGCCAGGACGATCCAGGCCTCGACGATGTCGTCGTGCCGCCGCAGCGGGTTGTCCCGCCACCGCCACAGCCGCTTCTTCCCGGTCTTGGCTCCGCGCATCGGACCGTACCCCCTCCTCGTCGTCGTGGTGACGTTTCCGAAGGTGGCAGCCGGTGTGCCGACCGGGTATGGGCCGGACAGGGGCCACCACGGGGCCGCTCGGACTCGACTTGCGAGTGGGAAAAGGCCGTTCAGCCCTTCCGCGCTGTCGAGGCCGACGGCCGGGGTGGCGTGCGGGGCAGCGCGAAGGCGCTGCCCTGCCCCGTGCGGCACGCGGCGGGGGCCGGACGGCCCAAGCGCGTCCTCGCAAGCCGGGACAGGATGGAGCTGTGGGGCAGTCCGGCGTCTTCCCGGCGTCCGTCGATCCCCGGCCCCGCAGCGGACCAAGGACGGTGAGCGCGACATGAAAGCCTTCGTCTTCCACGGCCCCGGGCAGTCCGCCTGGGAAGAGGTCCCCGATCCCGCCGTCAAGGAGCCCACCGACGTCGTCGTGCGCGTCGACGCCGTCACGATCTGCGGGACGGATCTGCACATCCTCAAGGGCGACGTCCCCGAGGTCCTGCCCGGCACGGTCCTGGGTCATGAGGCCGTCGGCGAGATCGTCGAGATCGGCGGCGACGTGCAGACCGTACGGCCGGGCGACCGGGTGCTGGTCTCCTGCATCACTTCCTGCGGGCGCTGCTCCTACTGCCGCGAGCGGATGTACGGCCAGTGCCGGGGCGGCGGAGGCTGGATCCTCGGCCACCTGATCGACGGCACCCAGGCCGAGTACGTCCGCGTCCCCCATGCCGACCTGTCCGTCCACGCGCTGCCCGGCGCGCTCGACAGCAGGGACGCGGTGCTGCTCGCGGACATCTTCCCCACCGCCTACGAGGTGGGCGTCCTGAACGGGCGGGTGCGCCCCGGCGACACCGTCGCCGTCGTCGGCGCCGGTCCCATCGGCCTCGCGGCGATTGCCACGGCCCGCCTGTTCTCACCCGAGCGGATCATCGCGATGGACCTGGCCCCGGCCCGGCTGGAGGCTGCCCACCGGTTCGGCGCCGATGCCGTGGCCGACGTCCACGAGGCCCCCGCGCAGCTGGTGGCCGACCTGACCGACGGGCTGGGCGCGGACGTGGTGATCGAGGCGGTCGGAGTGCCCGAGAGTTTCGAGCTGTGCACCCGCATGGTGCGGCCCGGCGGCCACGTCGCCAACATCGGCGTGCACGGCAGGCCGGCCACCCTGCACCTCGAAGAGCTGTGGATCAAGGACGTGACCATCACGACCGGCCTGGTGGACACCCACTCCACACCGACCCTGCTGCGGATGGCCGCCGCCGGCCGCCTGCCCACCGCGCAGATGGTCACCCATACCTTCCCGCTGAGCCGCATGGAGGAGGCGTACGACGTCTTCCGCCGGGCCGGCGAGACCGCCGCGCTGAAGGTGGTCCTCGGTGGGGCCCTGCACGAGCTCGCCGTCCCCGCGGCCTGACGGGAGGACGGGACAGGGGCCGGCCGAACAGGTGAGGCCGGGCGAGGCCGACCGGACCGGCGACGTGTTCAGCGAGGGAGTACCTCGTGACCGGCCGCTCAGCCGTCGTCGCCGACGAGGGCGATGCCGGTCACCAGGTCGGGGCGGATCCGGACCGCGTGTTCCATGGTCCTGTTCAGCCATGGACGCAACAGCCGCTCATAGCGGGCGAGTTCGCGTGGATCGGTCACCAGGCGTGCGTAACCGGTGACCACCACGCTCCAGCCCAGGTGGGTGTCGGGATCGATGGTGTCCGCTTCGTAGGCGACCACGACCCCGGCGCCGTCGGCCTGCCGGGTGCGGGAGGTCAGGGCCGCGCTCTCGTGGGTGCGGATGACGATGTCGCCGTCGACCAGCACATGGTTGACAGGGCGGACGGTGGGCAGCGCCTGCCGGGTGAAGACGATCCTTCCCAGGGAGACCGAGCCCAGCAGTCGCAGCGCCTCCGCGCTGTCGAGCTCGACGCTCCTGCGCGCATTCGGCGAAGGGGCGGGTGCGCTGTCGTCGTTCGCCATGTCGGGCTTCCGTCGGTGAGTCGTCCCTCGGCGCGGCGGACATGCCTCGCCGAGATGGTGCGGAGTGGTGGTACGGGCGGAGCGGCACCGCGGGGGATCGGTGCCGCTCCTGACCCAACTCTCTCCCCGGCCGCGCTGCGGCGCAGGTGCCGTTGGTCCCGCGTCCTGGGCCGATCGGCCCTTACGTGGCGGACCGGGTGCCGTCGTCCGATGCCTCGGGCCCGCCGCGCCATGGTGGCGGCGCGGCCGACCTGCGGGCCGTGTCCGTGCGGTGCGCCTCCGCCTCCGCACGGGCCCGCACCCTGTCCTCAAGCCGGTCCCCGAGTTCGTGGGCGGTGGGCTCCTCCGCGTGTACGACGACCACGGTCCCGGCCACCAGGAGCCGGGCCGTCGCCGACCACGGCCGCCGGACGTGCGGCGCGGCGGCCCGGACGACGGTCAACGTGCCCTCGGCGGGCGGGAGTCCGAGCCGCTCGAAGGCCGCGTCGACCTTCGAGCGAACATAGCCGAGCGCATCCTCGTCCACCTCGCCCTGGGCTCGCATGCGTACGGCGTCCCTGATGGTCATGTGCGCCACGTCCTTTCGGTTCTTTCGCTCACTGTGAGGGGTGTTCACCGGCTGTCGCCGACGCCGGTCGTCTCGGGAAGGGCGGCCCGTCCGGCCTCCAGCCGGGCCACCGGGACACGGAAGGGCGAGCACGAGACGTAGTCCAGTCCCGCCTCGTGGAAGAAGTGCACCGACTCGGGGTCGCCGCCGTGTTCGCCGCACACGCCGATCTCCAGGTCGGGTCGCGCCGCACGGCCCTCGTCGACGGCGATCCGGACCAGCCGGCCCACGCCCTCGCGGTCGATCGTCTCGAACGGCGAGGCGGCGAAGACGCCACGGTCGAGGTAGGCGGAGAAGAACGCCGCCTCGACGTCGTCGCGCGAGAAACCCCAGGTGGTCTGGGTCAGGTCGTTCGTACCCAGCGAGAAGAACGTGGCCTCCGCGGCGATCCGGCCCGCGGTGAGCGCGGCCGGGTCATCTCGGCCAGGTTCGCACCCCTGCCGCCGAGCGACTCGGCCATGTCACGGCCGCCCTCGGCGAAGTCGTACACGTATCGGACCATGACACCGGTCTCCTCCGTCTTGCTCGGGGCTGGTTTCAGCTCAAGCGTCGATCGGCCGGGGCCGCTGGGGCAGATGCTGTCCGTCCCCATCGGAGGGCCGACCGGCCCACCTGAACCTGACCCGTTCGAGTCGGAAGGATCCGGAGCTCCGCGGTGGAAGGCTCCGAAGCGGCTGCCGTACGGCTGCCACAGTGCAGGCTCGACGACGAGCCGCTACGGCACGATCGCCCGCTGCGTCCGGCTGCCCGCGGGCGCCAGGAGCGATGAGGCGACGGCGGAGTACAAGGACGGTGTCCTGACCATCCCCGTGCGGACGGGCTGACTCGGGGGGACGCCCCACCGCACGAGGTGTGCGCGGCCGGCGGTCACCGGCCGCGCACACCGTTGTGTCCGATCCGCCCGACGAGTCCCCTGACGAGTCATGGGCGCGCCCGGCGGTTGCCGATCCGCGCCCGGGGCGTCTTCTCATCACCGTGCGTCAGACGGTGTCGTTCCTGACGGAGACGGGGGCCAGCCGGCAGTGCACGTCGACCACGCCTTCCACGGCGCGGGCCAGGCGTTCGGCCACCGGCGCCAGCGCCGGGCCGTCGATCCAGCCGGTGAGGGTGACGACCCCCTCGGCGACCTCGACCCGGATATGGTCCGCGGAGATCGGGAACAAGTGTTCGATAACCTGCTGGCGTACCTCCTCGGCCAGTTCCTCGTCCTCGCGGAGGAACACCTTGAGCAGGTCCGCACGGCTGACGACGCCTTCGAGCATGCCCACGCCGTCGACGACGGGCAGCCGCTTGACCCTGCGCCGGGCCATGATGCGGGCGGCCTCGGCCAGGGTGGCGTCGGCGTGCACGGTCACCGCGGGCGCGCTCATCAGCTCCCCGGCGGTCACCCCGCCGGCCTTGGCGAGGTCGGCCAGTCGGTCCCGCTGGGTGAAGCGGTCGGGATCGCTGTCGCGGAACTCCTCCTTGGGCAGCAGGTCGGCCTCGGACACGACGCCGACCACCCTGCCCTCGCCCTCCAGCACGGGAAGGGCACTGACGCTCCACTGGTCCATCAGCGTGACGACGTCCTTGAACGGCGCGTCACGGCCGACGGCGACGGCGGTGTGGGTCATCACGTCGCTGACCGTGTGCGGGCTGCCGTGCATGATTGCCTCCTCGGTTCCCTGATCCCAGCGTGTGCCCGACCGGCCGCGGGCACCAAGGGCTGCCCGGACCCTCCCGAGGGGCTCTTCGGCCCGGGACTACGGCGATCTCCTCCCCGGCCGGACCGGCACTCCCCGGTGCGGGACCGTGCAGGCCTTGGGCCGGACGGCCCCCGGCCGGGGACGGTCTGCGCCGTCGCGCGGACCGCTCGGCTCAAGCGCCCTCGGTGTCACAGGAGTTGGCTGCGAGTGAGGGGAACGATCCCCACGAGGGAGGGCGAGGGCAGTGGGTACGAGCCTCACGACGGAGTTCTGGGAACGCTTCTCGGTCCTGCTGGTGGTGGCGCTGGCCATGACGGCGATCCTCACCGCGGTCTTCACCACGCTGTTCGACGCGCTCACCGCCTGGCTGAGCGGCCGGCGGCCGCACCGCACCACGCCACCGATCCCGCATCCGCGCATGCCGTCCGACCGGCCGACCCCAGCGCACCACTGAACCCGAAGGGCCCGGTGCCGCGCACATGGAGCGGGCGGCACCGGGCCTGCGGCGCCGTGGCGGCGGCTTCGAGCCGCGGCCGCCCGCCCGCGGGGGCTGAGCGGGTACGCCAACGGGCCGAGTGGCCCCTCCTGCCGGCCGGCCACTGGTGCGAAGGTGGATGGAGGGTCCACCTGCCGCGCGAGGTGGCAGTCCGAGGAAGGCGGTGGGGATGATGACACTTCCCCTGGTCGTAGGCGTCGACGGATCGGACGGCAGCCTGCAGGCGGTCGACTGGGCGGCGGCCGAGGCCGCCCGCCACGACGTCCCGCTACGGGTGGTGTACGCGTCCCTGTGGGAGCGCTACGAGAGCGGCGTCCCCGAGGTCGGTCAGGAGCGCCCTTCCGAACGTGTGTCGGCCGAGCACATCGTCGCCTCGGCGGCCGACCGCGCGGCCCGGCGCGCCCCGGACGTGAAGGTCACCACCGACATCCTTCCCGAGGACGCGGTCGACGCCCTCCTGCACGAGGGGAACAACGCCTCCCTGGTCGTCACCGGATCGCGGGGCAGGGGCGAGCTGAAGGGACTGCTCCTCGGCTCGGTCGGCCTGGCGGTCGCGGGCCGGGCACACTGCCCGGTGACCGTGGTCCGCGGTGACAAGGCGGGCCTGGCAGGCACCCATGAACGGATCCTGCTCGGCGCCGGTGACCCGGAGAGCGGCGATGCGGCCGCGCGCTTCGCCTTCCGCGAGGCGGCGGTGCGCGGATGCGCCCTGGACGTGGTCCGCGCCTGGCGTCGTCCCATGACGGTGGAGGAGCCTGCCCGGGAAGCCGAGTCGCAGGCCTCGGCGCTGCTCGACGCGCTGCTGCGCGAACCCATGGCCGAGTACCCGGACGTCCGGGTGCGCTCCGTGGCGGTCGAGGGCCCGGCCCACCGGATCCTGGCGAACCGCTCGGCCGCCGCCGACCTCGTCGTTCTGGGCTCCCGTCGCCGGCGCGGCCACCGCGGTCTGCAACTCGGCCGGGTCGTCCACGCCCTGTTGCACCAGGCTGACTGCCCGGTCGCCGTCGTACCGCAGGCAGTGTGATCGTCGTATCCGGTGCACTGGTGAGGGGTTGCCGATGACTGCTCGGGACCACGGCTGTTCACCCGGCGGCGGCTTGGTGCCGTCGTCGTACTCGACCTCGAAGAGCCGGTCGTGAGGGGAGTACCGCAGTGACGTGGGAGTACGGCGGCTACGTGCCCGCCGACGAGCGGCTCAGGGAGTCGTTGTGCACGCTCGGGAACGGCTACTTCGCCACCCGGGGCGCACTGCCCGAGTGTGCGGCGGACGACGTGCACTACCCCGGCACCTATGTCGCCGGCTGCTACGACCGGCTCACCACGGACGTCGCCGGACACCGGGTCGAGAACGAGGACATGGTCAACCTCCCGAACTGGCTGCCGCTGCGATTCCGGCTCTCCGGCGGGGACTGGCTCACCCCGGACACCGCACCCGTGCTGGACCACCGTCAGATCCTGCACCTGGGCGTCGGGGTGCTGGAGCGCCGGACCCGCTACCGGCTCGGCGCCGGGCGGGTGCTGTACGTCCGCCAGAGACGACTGGTGCACATGGGGGACCCGCATCTCGCGGTCCTGCGAACCGAGTTCACCGCCGAGGGCTTCGCCGGCGAGCTGGAGGTCGAGGCGGCGCTCGACGGGGACGTCCGCAACGCAGGGGTGCCCCGCTACCGAGACCTGGACGGCCGCCACCTGGCCCGCGTACGCACCGGTACCGCCTGTGCGGACACGGTGTGGCTGCGCTGCCGCACCCGCACCGCGGACATCCGGATCGCCATGGCCGCACGACTCACCGCGGACGTCCCGGTCTCGGTGGGAAACGGCCCCCTGAGAGCCGTCCAGCGGCTGAGGCTGCCGCTGACGCCCGGTCGTACCCGCACCGTCGACAAGACCGTCGCCCTGCACACCTCCCGCGACCCCGCGATCGCCGACCCCCTGGGGGCCGCCGTCGACCGGATCGGCGACGCTCCCGGATTCGACGCGCTGCTCGATACCCATCGGAATGCCTGGGACCGACTGTGGCGCCGGACCGCCCTCGACGTCCCCGGGAAGGCGGGCCGCATCCTGCGGCTGCACCTCTTCCACGTGCTGCAGACGCTCTCCCCGCACACCGCCGACCTGGACGTCGGTGTGCCGGCGAGGGGGCTGCACGGCGAGGCCTACCGGGGGCATGTCTTCTGGGACGAGCTGTTCGTCCTGCCGTTCCTCGACCTGCACTTCCCCGAGGTCTCCCGCGCCCTGCTCCGCTACCGGCACCGGCGCCTGGACCGGGCCTGTGCCGCCGCCCGCGCGATCGGCCGCCGCGGCGCGATGTACCCGTGGCAGAGCGGGGCCGATGGACGTGAGGAGTCGCAGTCGCTGCACCTCAACCCGCGATCGGGACGCTGGCTGCCGGACCACTCGCACCTCCAGCGGCATGTCGGCTCCGCGGTCGCCTACAACGTGTGGCGGTACTGCGAGGCGAGCGGCGACACCGAGTTCCGGCACACCAAGGCCGCCGAGATGCTCCTGCAGATCGCCCGGTTCTGGGCGGACTCGGCCACCTGGGACGACCACCTCGACCGGCACCGCATCCGCGGCGTGGTCGGTCCCGACGAGTACCACGACGCCTACCCCGGCGCCCGGGAACCCGGCCTCGACGACAACGCGTACACCAACGCCACCGCCGCCTGGGTCCTCACCCGCACCCTGGAACTGCTGGACACCCTGCCCGAACCGCGCCGCCGCGAACTCACCGAACGCACGGGCCTGGAAGACGCCGAACTCCAACGGTGGGAGCACGTGTCCCGCTCCCTCCACATCCCCTTCCACGACGGCGTCATCAGCCAGTTCGAGGGCTACGGCGACCTGGCCGAACTCGACTGGGACGGCTACCGCGAGCGGTACGGCGACATCCGCCGTCTCGACCGGATCCTGGAGGCCGAGGGGGACACCGTCAACCGCTACAAAGCCTCCAAACAGGCCGATGTCCTGATGCTCGGCTACCTCTTCTCGCCCGCCGAACTCCACACACTCTTCAGACGGTTGGGCCATGAACTCGACGAGGAGACCTGGACGCGCACGGTCGACCACTACCTGCGCCGCACCAGCCACGGCTCCACCCTCAGCGGCCTGGTCCACGGCTGGATCCTGGCCCGTTCCCGACGCGCGGACGCCTGGACGTTCGTCCAGGAGGCCCTGCGCGGCGACATCGCCGACGTCCAGGGCGGCACCACCGGCGAGGGCATCCACCTGGGCGCCATGGCGGGCACCCTCGACCTCGTCCAGCGCGGGCTGACCGGGCTGGAGACCCGCGAGGGAGCGCTCTGGTTCGACCCGGTGCCGCTGCCGGAGCTGTCGTCGTATGGCATGTCCCTTCGCTACCAGGGACATTGGGGTGTACGGCTGCGGCTGACGCGCGGGCGGCTGGAGGTCACCGTGCCGTCGTCCGACGAGGCGCCGATCGACATCCGGCTGCCGGACCGTGCGGTGTGCGTCGAGCCGGGGGACACCTGTGTGCTGATGCTCCCGGACCACGGCTCTCGCCCCGGGCACGGGCCGACCGGCCCCGGGTGAGACCGGGCGGCCCCTGCCCGCCGCGGGACGCTGGTACCGGGAGAAGCCCCTTACCAGGAGGTGTCGTCATGGTGCCGTGTGTCGTCGCCGGAGTCGACGGGTCCGCACAGAGTCTGGCCGCCGCCTGGGGGTACCTCCCACGCCTTCAGGGCAGTGGGGGAGGGCGGCCCGTGAGGCGATGCGGCGTGAACTGCCGCTGCGTCTGGTGCACGTCCGGGACTGGCATCCGCGCCGGCAGGACGGCGCGATCGCCACCGCCGCGCAACGCCACCTGGCCCGGCGGGCGTTGCACCAGGCCGAGGAGCGGCTGGGCTTCCTCAAGACCGTGCTCCGGGTGTGGCGCGACAAGTACCCGGACGTGGAAGTGCTGGAGACCGTCGCCGAGGACAAGGCCTCGACGGTCCTGGTCCGGGCAGCCACCGGGACCGGCCTGCTCGTAGTCGGCCACCGGCTTGCCGAGCGGCCCGTGGGCCCGCGCACCGGACCGGTCACCCATGCCGCGATCCAGCACGTCGGCTGCCCGGTGGCTGTCGTCCCGCACACCTGAGGCGGCTCGTGGGCCCGGTCCTGCCGCCCGGCGCGGGTGCAGCTCGTCGCGCAGCGTGGAGGCGGGGCCGGGGCGGGGCGGCTTCGCCGACGCCCTGCTCGGCTCCGCCGGCCGGTGTCGCAGCACGCCACATGCCCCGTCGTGATGGTGCGCGTCGAGCAGGAGTGACACGGGCCCGGTTACTGGAACGCCGCGTGGATCTCCTGCTCGGTGGCCTCGTGCGAGACGAGCAGGAGTTCGTCACCCGGCCGCAGCTCCATCTCCGGGCCGGGGACCGTCGGCCGTCCCTCGCGTACGACCGTGGCGACGACGGTGCCGGCGGGCAGGTCGATCTCACCCAGGGCGCGCCCGGCCGCCCTGGATTCCGCGGTGATCGCGGTCTCGATGACCGCGACGCCCGCCTTGCTGAGTCTCAGCAGCGCAACGGTGTCCGTGGCGCCGGTGGCCTCCTCGATGAGGGAGACCAGCGGGGTGGCGGCGGGCACCGCCACGTCCACGCCCCACCGCAGATCGAAGAGCCAGGTGTTCTCCGCGTCGTTGACCCGGGCCGCCACCCTGGCCACGCCGAACCGCCGCTTGGCGAGCAGACCGATGACCAGGTTGTCCTCGTCGCGGCCGGTGGCGGCGATGAGGACGTCGGCGGTGCGGGTCCCCGCGCGGGCGAGCAGACCGGGCTCGGAGGCGTCTCCGGCCAGCAGCCGCACCTGCGCCATGCCGTCGAGTTCCGCCAGCCGGTCCTCGTCGCGCTCGACGAGCGTCACGTCGTTGCGCGCGGCGGACAGCACCTGGGCGATCTGGGTGCCGAGGCGGCCCGCGCCGGCGATCAGGACCTTCATGTTCCCAGCTCCTTGTCCAGGAAACCGCGCAGCCTGCCGAGCGCGGTCGCGGCGACGGCGAAGGTGACCAGGTCACCGGGTTCGGCCGGGAGCCCGTGGGCGGGCACCAGCGAGTGGCCGGCGCGGGTGATCTCCACGACCCGGATCTCGCCGTCGACGTCGAAGCCGGTCACCGGCCGGCCGGCGAGGTAGGACGGCAGCTCGGAGCGGACGAGGAGCGTCTCGCCGTTGCCGAAGACGAGCTCGGGGGTGAGGTGGCGGTGCAGCAGCATCTGGTGGATGCGGCTGACGGCCCAGCGGACGCTGGAGACCGCCGGGATGCCCAGGTCCCGGTAGATTTCGGCGCGGCGCGGATCGTGGACCCGGGCGAGGACGATCGGGACCCGGTAGGTCTCCTTCGCCGTCCGCGCGCTCACGATGTTGGCGTTGTCGGCGGAGGTGACCGCGACGAAGGCGTCGGCACCGTCGATCCCGGCCGCCTCCAGGACCGGGCGGCCGAAGCCGTTGCCGACGTGGAAGGTGCCGGGGAAGCCCGCCGGCAGCAGCCGGTCCGCCGTGGGCCGCCGGTCCACCAGCCGTACGTCGTGTCCCTCCGCGGCGAGCTGCGCGGCGAGGGTGGCCCCCACCCGGCCGCAGCCCACGATGACGATTCTCATCGTGTTCCTCCCTTCACGGCCGCGGGACGGCGCCGCAGCCACTTCCGGCATTCCTCGGCGGTCAGCAGCAGGACACCGAAGGCGGCCAGGACCGCCCAGTCGGCGGCGGTCAGCGGGGCCGTGCCGAAGACCGCCTGGAGCGGCGGCGCGTAGCTGACGGCGGCCATGAACGCGATGCCGAAGCCGCCCGCGGCCAGCAGCCAGGGATTGCTCAGTAGCCCGGCCCGGAACACGCTCTGCCGGTCGGTGCGCACCGCGAGGGCGTTGAAGAACTGACTCACGACGATGCCCGCCTGGACCATGGTGATCGCCTCCCGGTAGACGGGGGTGTCCTTGGTGAAGTCCGCATAGGGAATGCCGGAAGCCTGGATGTGCCAGAAGAACACGGCGCACACGCCGAGCGCCTGGATGCCGCCCAGGAAGAGGATGCGGCCCAGGACGGCCGCCGAGAACAGCCGTTCCCGGCGCGGCCGCGGTGGGCTGTCCATCACGTCGGGCTCCGCCGGCTCGGCGCCGAGGGCCAGCGCCGGCAGCACGTCCGAGCCCAGGTCGATGGCGAGGACCTGGACGGCGGTGATCGGCACCAGCGGGAAGCCGACGAAGGTGGCCGCGAGGATCGGCACCAGTTCGGCGATGTTGTGACTGAACAGGTAGATCAGGAACTTGCGGATGTTCCGGTAGACCGAACGGCCCAGCCCCACCGCGGTGCTGATGGACGCGAACGAGTCGTCCAGCAGCACCATCACCGCCGCCTCCCGGGCGACGTCGGTGCCGGAGGCGCCCATGGCCACCCCGATGTCCGCGTGCTTGAGCGCGGGGGCGTCGTTGGCGCCGTCCCCGGTGACGGCGACGACCTCGCCCCGCCGCTGGAACGCCGTGACCACCCGCATCTTGTGCTCGGGGCTGACCCGGCACAGCAGCAGCTCGGCCGAGCCCGCCAGCAGCGCGTCCAGCCCGCCGTCGTCCAGCGTGTCGAGCTGCGCGCCCGTCACCACGGTCGGGTCGGGCGCGCGCACGATCCCGACACGGCGGGCGACGGCCTCCGCCGTCAACGGATGGTCGCCGGTGACCATGACGACGCGGATCCCGGCCCGTCGGCACGCGTCCACCGCGTCCCGCACCTCCGGCCGCGGCGGGTCGTACATCCCGGCGAGCCCCAGCAGCGTCAGCCCCGACTCCACGTCACCGATCGGCGGGCGCGGCCCGGAGACCCGCCGCGAGGCGACCGCCAGCACCCGCAGCCCCTGCCCGGCCATGGTGTCCGCGGCGGCGGCCACCTCGGCGCGGGCGGCATCGGTCAGCGCGACCGGCACGCCGTCCCGGTCGACGGCGGTGCAGCGGGCCAGCAGTTCGAGCGGCGCGCCCTTGACGTACGCGACGTACGTGCCGTCGGTGTCGCGGTGCACGGTGCTCATCAGCTTGCGCACGGAGTCGAAGGGGTACTCCGCCACCCGGGGCGTACGGGCCTCCTCGGCCGCCGGATCCAGGCCCGCCTTCCGGGCGGTCACCACCAGGGCGCCCTCGGTGGTGTCGCCCAGTACCCGCCACCCGTCCCGCCCGGTCGGCGGCACCAGCCGGGCGTTGCCGCACAGCGCCGCCGCCCGCAGCAGCTCCCGGACCGGTGCCGCGTCGGCGACCTCGCCGTCGGGCGCGTACCCGACGCCGGTCACGGCATGCGGCTTTCCGTTCGCCCACAGTCGTACGACGGTCATCTCGGCCTGGGTGAGGGTGCCCGTCTTGTCGGTGCACACCACGCTGGTCGACCCCAGTGCCTCCACCGCCAGCAACTGCTTCACCAGTGCGTGCTGGCGGGCCATCCGGCGCACCCCGATCGCCAGTGACACCGACAGCGTCGCCGGCAGTCCCTCGGGCACCAGCGCGACCATCACGCCGAGCGCGAAGACGAACGTGTCCACGAACGGCTGCCCGCTGGGCACGCGGAGCGCGAACACCACGGCCCCCGTCGCCAGCGCGACACCGGCCACCCGCCGGGCCATGGCGGCGACCTGACGCTGCAACGGGGTCTGCTGCCGCGGCGCCGCCGCCGTCAGCCGGAAGATCCGCCCGAACTCGGTGGCGGTCCCGGTGGCGAACACGACGGCTTCGGCGGTCCCCGCCACCACGTCGGTGCCCATGAACACGCAGTTGCGCGCCTCCAGCATCGCGCCCGCCGGCAACGGGTCGGCGACCCGGGCCACGGCGTCGCTCTCGCCGGTGAGGGCCGCGTTGTTGACGGCGACCTCCTGCGCCCGGACCAGCCGGCAGTCGGCGGGCACCGCGTCCCCGGCCTCCAGGACCACCACGTCACCCGGCACCAGATCCCGTGCGGGCAGCTCCCCGGGTTCACCGTCCCGCAGCACCCGGCAGGTGTGCGGCACCATCGCCTGCAGGGATTCCGCCGTGCGCTCGGCGGAGTACTCCTGCGCGAAGCCGATGCCCGCGTTCAGCAGCACCACACCGAGGATCGCCACGGCCAGCTGGAGCGTGGCCGCGTCCCGGGGCTGTCCGAGCAGGTAGGCGAGGAAGGTGATCGCCGAGGCGACGAGCAGCACCACCGCGAACAGGTCGGTGAACTGCGCGAGCAGCCGTCGTCCCACCTGGCCGCGGGCCGCGCCGGGCAGCTCGTTGGCGCCGTACCGGGTCAGCCGTGCGGCGGCCTCGGCCGCGGCGAGACCACGTGGGCGGCTGTCCAGCGCGGCGAAGACGTCGGCGGCCGGGAGGGAGGGGACGGGGGAGTCGGGGCCCGGTTCCCGGGGCCGTGCCTCCTCGGGCGGTGCAGCCGCGGGAACCAGAGCGGCAGTTCCGGAGGGCGGTTCAGAGCCCATGCGGGCCTCCGCCCGCACCGTCGCGTCCCGAGGGCTCCTGCAGCACGGTCCGGGCGACCGGTCCCAGCAGGTCGGCCAGCCCGCGGAAGACGTCGAGGAACAGGTCGTCGATCGTCAGCACGCCCACCACCCGGCCCAGCTCCAGGACCGGCAGCCGACGGACCCCGGTGCGGCGGAAGGTCCGGTACGCCGCCTGGAGATCGTCGCCCGCGTCGACGGTGACGACCCGGGCCGACATGACCGCGTCCACCCCGGCATCCCGGTCCAGGCCGCCGCCCAGGCCGCGCAGGGCGATGTCGCGGTCGGTGACGATACCGACCAGCACCCCTTCGTCGTCGACGACGAGCACCGATCCGACGGAGGCCTCCGCCATCCGCCGGACCGCCTCCGCCAGTCGCACGCCCGGGGCCACCGTCACCGGCGGGGCGGTCATCGCCTCGCAGACTTTCATCCGACAACTCCTCATCCTGGAGAGGGAACGGCACAGGTCAGTGCGGACGCACCGCGCCTGGGACGACGTCGAGCACCTCGTGCACCGGGCGCCGAGGGCTCGGGTGGCCCACAGGGCCGTAGCCGAGCCGGATCACCATCTGCACCTGGGCCATCGCGGAACTCGGATCGCGGGTCACCCACCGCAGCTCGGGCCGGTCCAGGGTCTGGGACACCATCGAGGCGACCAGCCCGCCGGCCGTGGCCGTGAGCAGGACCCGTTCCAGCGCCTGACCCGCGCGCAGCCAGTCCGCCGGTCCGTCGTGGCCGGTACCCAGCAGGGCGATGTGCGGATGCTTCTCGAACACCGCCGAGTCGCGTCCGGGCACCGCGTGTCCGGCGGCGAAGTCGCGCACCGGAGTCGCCGGGCCGTACCGGCTGGGGCCGAACGCCTCGACGGGGATGCCGTCCGACGCGGGGGAGGCGCCCGGTGGTCCGGTCCGGGTCCAGTGGGCCGTTTCGGCGCGCAGAGCGGGGTCGAGTGCCTCGCGGCCCTCGGCGTCCTGCACCAGTTCCAGCAGTTCCTGCACATGCCAGGCACCGGGGAAGACCAGTTGCGCGCCCTCGGCGTCCGCGGCCTCGCGCATCCGGTCCTGCAGGTCGGCCGGTATCGGCCGCTCGCTGAAGGGATGGCGGCTGGAGTGGCGCCGGGGGATCGCCGGGTACAGGCCGGCGAGGGCCTGATCGGGCGGTCCGGTGGTGTCCAGGGCCACTTCGGCGAGCAGCGTCGGATCCGCCGGATCAGGCAGCAGCCGTACGACCGCGGTCCACCCGGCCGCCGCGGCGGCCACCCGCAGGTTGAGCAGCGCGGCACCGCAGCCCACATGCAGGCCGCGGCCGTCCGGGTCGGTACGCGGCAGCGCGCGCGACTCGTCGGCGTGCAGCCGCAGGACGCCCTCGGCGGACAGGTAACGGAAGCGCCAGGGCTGTACGTTGTGCAGCGACGGCGCCGCCGTGGCGTCGGCCACGAGTGCGGTGAGCGTGTTCGCGTCCACCTGTTGAGCGGTCACGGTGACTCCCTTCGCCGGGCCCCGCTTCCAGCGTGGACGGTCACCACCGAGGTACGGCATGGGCCGCATGGACCTGGCGGGGGACCGAGTGGACCTACGGCGGCGGCTGCTCAGGCGGCTGCCGGCGGAACGACGAGGATGGGGCAGCGGGCATGGTGCAGCACGCCCTGACTGACCGAGCCCAGCAGCATGCCGGTGAAGCCACCGCGCCCCCGGGTGCCGACGACCAGCCCCAGCGCGTCGGCCGAGGCGTCGGCCAGCACCTGCACAGGGTGGCCGACCACCACTTCGTGACGCAGCTCCACCTCCGGGTAGCGGGCCTGGCGGCCGGCCACGATCTCGGAAAGCAGACGGCGAGCCTCCTCCTGTGGTTCGTGCTCGTCGAAGATCCGCAGCGGTCCCGGCTGCCACACGTACAGCGCGCGCAGTCGGGCCCCGTGCAGGGCCGCCTCCTCGAAGGCCAGGTCGACGGCGGCGGCACCGTGCTCGCTGCCGTCGACGCCGACGACGAAGTACCCGGGTTCCCGGGGAACGTGCTCCGGTTCCGGTACGACGACCACGGGACACCGTGCGTGCGCCATGACCGGGATGGCGACCGAGGCGGAACCGAACACCTCCTGGGTCCGGCTCAGGTGCCGCGAGCCCAGGACGACGGCCGTGGCCTCCCGGCTCTGCTCGCGCAGCACCCACACCGGATCGCCCTCGGCGAGGAGGGTGTCGGTCCTGACGTCCGGCTGCCGGGCCACGACGAAGGCCGTGGCCTCGTCCAGCAGTTGCCGCCCCTCCTTGTGCAGTGCCGCGTTCCACTCCTCCCAGGAGGGAGGCACCTCCCGTCCCCGGTAGCCCCGGGTGGGCACGCCCTCGGCGTGCACCACGCGCAACGGCAGCCGGCGGCGGGCCGCCTCGTCGGCCGCCCAGGTCAGCGCCGTGCGCAGGCCGGGATCGGGGGCGATCCCCACCACGATCGGGAGCCGGTCAGATGCCGTGGTCATGGCTGCCTCCGGCTGCCGGCGCGGATGTCAGATGCCTGACGCAGTCATCCGGGCCGGGGAAGTAGAGGGTCACCCGCCCGTCTTCGGCCCACCGCACGTCGTACGGCGGGCTGCCGTCCGGATGGTGCAGCCCGACGACCTCGCCGTCCCGGGCCACGACCCCGTCCCTGGTGCCCCGTACGACGATCTCGTCGCCGACGCGGGCCTGCATGGAACCGCCGGTCACCTCGGGACGGACACCCGGATCAGGCTTCCTGCGCGGTGCGGGAGCGGTCATCGTCCTCGCCTCCTTCACGGCGGGGCGGGCTGCCGCCGCCGATTCCATGGAAACCCGGGTGCTGCCGGGGTGCCAGTGCCATTGGGCCCCTGCCGAACCTCCCGTTCCGCCCCGGGACGGGAGGTTCGGCCGGTAGGCCGCGTGCGCGCAGCGGCCATGGCCCCGTCGGTTCACGAGCGGGTCCGGACCGTGGGATCCCGGCGTACCCGCGCGGTGAGCTCCTGCGGGGCCCGGGAAACGACGGGCCTTACCGGTTCGCGGGAGTGGATCCGGCGTACCGCCCGGCCGTCGAGGTCTCCGCCTCTGGCGCGGACGGCACAGCCCCCACCGAGATCGATGAGGTAACCCCCGCCCGAGTCGGCCTGAACGGTGCAGAGCCGGGTGGTTCAGCGGTGATCCACCTCATCGCCCGGCGAGGCGCGGGCCGGTCCGCATGGCCCCGGGCGAAGGCCGGACGGCCCCTCCCCAGGGGGTGGGGTACGCGGCCAGGATCGGAGCCGGACCAGGTCCGAGGAGGGAGTGCGATGGCGGACATCGAGGCGCTGCTGGGCGACGCCGTGGGGGCGCGGGACGTTCTGGCCGGGGTGGAGATCCCCCCGGAGTACGCGGGTGACGAGTCGCTGACCGCGTTACGGCAGCGACCCGCGTACCTGGTCCGGCCGGCCGCCACCGCCGAGGTCGCGGACGTGCTCAGGATCGCCGGCGAGGCCGGGATCCCGGTGACCGCCCGCGGCTCGGGGACCGGCATGTCGGGAGGCTGTGTGCCCCGGCCGGGCGGGATCACGGTCTCGTTCGAGCGGATGAACCGCATCCTGGAGATCGACGCCGTCAACCAGGTGGCCGTCGTCCAGCCCGGCGTCACCTTGGACCGACTCGACCACGAGGCCGCCGAGTCCGGCCTGCACTATCCCGTGCGGCTCGGCGAACCCTCCGCCAGCATCGGCGGCACGATCGCCACCAACGCCGGCGGGATGCACGCACTGCGGTACGGGGTCACCCGGCACCATGTGCTCGCCGTCGAAGCCGTCCTGGCGTCCGGAGAGGTCGTGCGCAACGGCGGCAAGTACGTCAAGACGGCCACCGGGGGGCCGTCCCGGCCCCGCCGCTGCCGCCTCGGCGAGTCGTGCCCGTGTCGGACGACACCATCACCGCCGCCGCTGCCGCCCTGCGGTCCGGAGAGCCGGCCGCGATCCTCCTCGGCGGCCCGGCCACCCACGCCCCGGCACTGCGCGCGGTGGCCCGCGTCGCCGCCGCCACCGGTGCCCGGCTGCTGTGCGAGACCTTTCCGGCCCGCCTGGAACGCGGTGCGGGCCTGCCTGCCGTCGAGCGGCTCGGCTACCTGCCCGAGAGCGCCCGCGCCCAGCTCCGCGGCCTACGGCACCTGGTCCTGCTCGGTGCCCGGCCTCCGGTCTCCTTCTTCGCGTACCCGGACGCACCCGGCCTCCTGGCTCCCCGCGACTGCCACGTCCACTCTCTGGCCGCTCCGCGCGACGACGCCGTGGACGCCCTCGCCCACCTGGCGGCGCTGCTGCCACAGGCGACCGCGACCACGGCGGCCCAGGCCAGGCCGGAGCGGCCCACCGGCGAGCTGACCGGTGAGACGGTCGCCGCAGCCGTCGGGGCGTTGCTGCCGGAGGGGGCGATCGTGGTGGACGAGTCCAACACCTCCGGCCTGTGGCTGCCCGCGGCCACCGCCGGGGCACCGCCCCACGACTGGCTGACCCTCACCGGCGGCGCCATCGGCCAGGGACTGCCGCTGGCCGTCGGCGCCGCGATCGCCTGCCCGGACCGGCCGGTGGTCGCCCTGGAGGCCGACGGCAGCGCCATGTACACCCTCCAGGCGCTGTGGACGATGGCCCGTGAAGGCCTGGATGTCACCACCGTCGTCTACGCCAACCGGTCGTACTCCGTCCTGGAGATGGAGTACGACCGCCTGGTCCCGGCCCCGCACGGCCCGAGCTCCCGGCAAGCCCGCCGGGACCTGCTGGACCTGTCCCGGCCCGGCCTCGACTTCGCCGCGATCGCCCGGGGCATGGGGGTGCCCGCCTCCCGTGCCACCACCGCCGGGGACTTCACGGCCCAGCTCGCCAAGGCCCTCGCCGAACCAGGCCCCCATCTCATCGAGGCCCGTGTCCCTCCGCTCTTCGGCCCGCAGCGCGTCTCATGATCGTCCAGGTGGACCAGTCAGGCGCGGCAGACGGTGTGCCGGAGGCGTCCTGGACGGCGGCACGACAGACCGTCTCGGGGTGGGCCAGGGCGGTGTTGGGCGCGGAGTCGGGGCGGAGGGAGGACGACGGCCGCGCGACCGATGAACACGCCCGCGGTCACGGTCACGGTCCGCCCGGACACCACCCTGGCGCAGCAGGACCCGTGCAGGACGGGGGCGTAGGGCTCCGCGGGCTGGTCCACGGCACCTCGCTCAGCAGGGTCGCCGAGCGCGTCGTCCGGGCCGTCCCGGCCAGCACGCCCGCCGGGACGCGGTTCCAGCCGTACGGCCCGGCGATCGGGCCGCGTGCATTCACATGGGCCAGCCGATGCTCTCAGAGGTGCTCGGCCGGGGGCCGGCCATGTCCTGGACGTCGTTCGCGGCGATGTTCAGCAACTGGTGGGCGAGATCCTCCATGGCCCTGCCGGCGGCCAGTTCGTCGCCGATCTCCGGCACGTCGGTGTCCGCCGGGTTGCAGTGCGCGGCCCCGCGGCCGGTGAACTCCGTGGTGCCGGTGTCCAGCACCACCTGTGCCTTCGTCGTCCCGTGGTCGTCCTCGAAAAGGTTGAGACGGACCTTCCACTGCTCTGTGTGCGACATCGTTCTCTCCTTGCCTCCGTCCGCTCACGTGGTCGGCCGGTCGCACCCGCTCCACCGGCTCGTCCGCTGCGCCAGGCGCGGTGACGGCATGACGTGGCACGCCGTCGGCGGGTGGGCCGGCGGAAGGCGACGGAGCCGGGTGGCAGGCCTCCAGCAGTCGCGAGTCGATCCCCCCTAATACCACTGTCGAACAGCGGCGGCCGTGGGTACAGGGCCGAACGGCCCCGCGGGACGACTCCGGCCCGGGGAAGCCGCATGGCCCCTGCTCAGGAGCCGGTGTCAGTGGTGGCGGGTCCACGCGGAGCGGACGCGGGCCCACCTGTCGCGTCCCCCGGCCGTTGTCTGGCATCGATCCCGTTCCTCGATCCCTCGCGGGCGGCAACGGGTGCCCGGCAGCTCGTTCGCACGGCTTCAGGACCTGGTGGAGTCACTCACCGACGACCTGGTCTTCACGATGTCCAGGGGCAGCAAGGCACTGTTCCACAGCGACATGCCGGCCTGGTAAGTGGAGCACCATCCGGTGCTGGCCGAGGCGCTGTCCGACGCCTGGCACGTGCCCGCGAGCGGAAGCGCCGCTCCCTGCCGGCCGGGGCCGGGATCGTACTCCCGGACACGCTCGGTGAGGCGGACCGCGTTCCCGCGGACGACGTGCTCGACGCCGCCGTCGCGGCCTGGTCGGCACACCGGATCGCGCTGGGGGCCGCGCAGCGGATTCCCGAGCCACCGCAACGCGACGCTGAGGGCCGCGCGATCGAGATCCGGTTCTGACCGCCGCCGGACGAGGGAACGTGCGAGTGGCAGGGCTGGATACGCTGTCGCGGTGATCGAGAATCTTCCTCCCTGTCCGAAGTGCTCCTGCGAGTACACCTACGAGATGAACGCCCTGGTCGTGTGCCCCGAGTGCGGCCACGAATGGGTTCCCGCCGAGGCCGCTGCCGAGGGCGGCGGCGAGGCCGCCGGAGAGCGTGTCGTCAGGGACGCCGTCGGCAATGTGCTGCAGGACGGCGACACCGTGGTGGTCGTCAAGGCGCTCAAGGTCAAGGGCAGCCCTTCGGGGATCAAGGCCGGGACCAAGGTGCGCAACATCCGGCTGGTCGACGGGGTCGACGGGCACGACATCGACTGCAAGGTCGACGGTTTCGGAGCGATGCAGCTCAAGTCGGGCGTGGTCAAGAAGGCCTGATCGGCCTGATTCTTCGAACAGGACCCCCTCGGTGGCGGGGTCGCCCGGGGTGCAGTCGGATGCAGAATTGCAAAATTTAGCAATTGGTTAGATGCTGTGTTTGCTGTGTCTGCAGGTGATCGTGGGCACCGCCTTTTGCGTCCGCCCCCGCAGGGGGACTTGTCGGGGAAGCCGAGGGGTCGTGTCCGTTCCGCTGTACCAGGCCAAGGCCGAGTTCTTCCGGATGCTGGGGCATCCCGTACGGATACGGGTGCTGGAGCTGCTGCAGGACGGGCCGATGCCGGTGCGGGACCTGCTGGCCGCCATCGAGGTGGAGCCCTCCGGTCTGTCGCAGCAGCTGGCGGTACTGCGCCGCTCGGGGATCGTCACGTCCGCCCGTGAGGGTTCGACCGTTGTCTACGCACTGGCCGGCGGCGACGTCGCGGACCTGATGAAGGCGGCGCGCCGGATCCTGACCGAGATGCTCTCCGGTCGGAACGAACTGCTGGCCGAGTTGCGGGAAGCCGAGGCCGTCGCGTGATGGCCACCGCGTTCGGCCGCGCGTGGGCCCGTATCGTCTCGCTGCTGCCGGGCCCGGCCGACCTCGCCGAGGCCCGGCGTGACCCGCGCCGGGACCTGCTCGCGGGCCTCACCGTGGCGATCGTCGCGCTGCCGCTCGCGCTCGGCTTCGGTGTCTCCTCCGGGCTCGGCGCCGCGGCGGGACTGGCGACCGCCGTGGTCGCGGGCGCCCTCGCCGCGGTGTTCGGCGGGTCCAACCTGCAGGTGTCCGGTCCGACCGGCGCGATGACCGTCGTCCTGGTACCGATCGTGGGCCGGTACGGGCCGACCGGGGTGCTCACCGTCGGGCTGATGGCGGGCGTCATGCTCGTCGGCCTGGCGCTGCTGCGGGCCGGGAAGTACATGCAGTACGTGCCCGCCCCGGTCGTCGAGGGCTTCACCCTCGGCATCGCCTGCGTGATCGGCCTGCAGCAGCTCCCGAACGCGCTCGGTGTGCCCAAGCCCGAGGGTGACCGCGTGCTGGTGGTGACCTGGCGTGCCGTCGACGAGTTCGCGAAGAACCCGAACTGGACGGCGGCCGGACTCGCGGTCGCGGTGGCCGCGGTCATGTTGCTGGGAGCCCGGTGGCGGCCGACCGTGCCGTTCTCGATCGTCGCCGTGATCGCGGCGACGGTCGTGGCACAGCTGGCCCGCCTGGACGCGGCTGAGCCGATCGGCGACCTGCCGGCCGGACTGCCCGTGCCGTCCCTCTCCTTCCTCGACCTCGGCTCGCTCGGCACCCTGCTCGCCCCCGCCGTGGCGGTCGCGGCGCTCGCCGCCCTGGAGTCCCTGCTGTCCGCCTCGGTCGCCGACGGCATGACGGTCGGGCAGCGCCACGACCCCGACCGGGAGCTGTTCGGCCAGGGCCTCGCGAACATCGCGGCCCCCCTGTTCGGAGGTGTCCCGGCCACCGGCGCGATCGCCCGTACCGCGGTCAATGTCCGCACCGGCGCGGGCTCCCGGCTCGCCGCCCTCATCCACGCCGCCGTCCTCGCCGTGATCGTCTTCGCGGCGGCCCCCGTCGTCTCGAAGATCCCGCTGGCCGCTCTCGCCGGCGTCCTGCTGGCCACCGCGATCCGCATGGTCGAGGTCGGCTCGCTGCGGGCCATGGCGAAGGCCACCCGTTCCGACGCCCTGATACTTGCCCTCACCGCCGTGGCCACCCTGGCCCTGGACCTCGTGTACGCCGTGATCATCGGCCTCGCCGTCGCCGGCGCCCTCGCCCTGCGCGCCGTGGCCAAGCAGGCCCGCTTCGACCAGGTCCCGCTCGACCGGGGCGATCACAGCGCGGAGGAACACGCGCTGCTGGCCGAGCACATCGTCGCCTATCGCATCGACGGCCCGCTGTTCTTCGCCGCCGCCCACCGCTTCCTGCTGGAGCTCACCGAGGTCGCCGACGTCCGGGTGGTCGTCCTGCGCATGTCCCGGGTGTCGACCATGGACGCCACCGGAGCCCTGGTCCTCAAGGACGCGGTGAAGAAGCTGCACCGCCGCGGCATCCTCGTCCTGGCCTCCGGCATACGGCCCGGCCAGCGTCAGGTCCTCGCCTCCGTCGGCGCGCTCGACCTGCTGTGCCACGACGGCCGGGAGTACGCCACCACGCCCGACGCGATCCGGGCCGCCCGCGACCACCTGGAGGCGGCCGGAGTGCTGCCCGCCCTCCCCGACCAGCAGCCCCGAACCTCCGGCGAGGAAGCCCTGCGATGAGCCCTTTCCCCGCCCCTCCCCGTCTGGTCGAGGTCTCCGGTGCGGAGGCCCTGTGGCTGCTGGACGGCAGCACGCTGGGCCGGCTGGTGTACGCGCAGCGGGACCTGACCGTGATCCGGCCCGCCCGGCACGTGTGGGAGTACGGCCGCCTGGTCGTCCGTGCGCCGGCCCCGGCGGTGCCCGCTACCGCGACGTACCACGTCGACGACATCCGTACCGTCGCAGGCACCGGCTGGACGGTCACCGTCTCCGGCCCCGCCGAGGTGATCACCGACCCCGACGAGGCCGCCCACTATCACCGCACCCTCGCGGGCTGGACGCACGGCCCGCACGACACCCTGCTGCGCCTGCACCCCAAGACCGTCGCCGGTTTCCGCCTCGCCCCCGCGGAGGCGTGATGTCCACCCAGCTCGAAACCCTGCCCCACCGCCATGTGCTCACGCTGCCCAGCGAGCCGTCCGCCGTCCGCGCGGCCCGCGAGACGGCCGAGAAGGCCCTGGTCGAGTGGGGCATCGGGCTGCGTCACTCCACGGTGGACCCGGCGCTGCTGATCCTCGGCGAACTCGTCACCAACAGCGTCCGGCACGCCGCCGTCCTCTCCCCGACGGTGACCGTGATCTACGCGGCGGGACCGGGCTGCCTGGCCTTCGCCGTCCACGACCGCCACCCCTACCAGCCACGGCTGTACGGAACGGTCACCGGCACCGGAACGAGCGGCGGCCTGGCCACCGTCATGGAACTCACGCTCGCCCTGGGAGGCACCGCGGTGGTCCGCCCCGACGCCGACGGCGGTGGCAAGACCATCTGGATCACCCTGCCCCTCTGAACCACCCTCTCCCTCTGAACCGGACAGCAGACTCCGGCCGGCCACGCGCGCAAGGAGGAGCATCATCATGACCATCGACTGGCGCTACACCGTCGAGGACGACCTCGGCGTCCTGTCGGTCGCCGGGCACCTGGGCCCGGACGCCGTACGCCGCTTCGCCGGTGCGGTCGGCTGGGCGCTGGCCCGCGGCACCGGACCGGTCGTCGTCGACCTGACCGAACTGCGCGGCTGGTCGGCCGAGGGACAACTGGCGATCACCGACGCCGCCCGCCGACTCGCGCAGGCGGGCCGCAGCCTGGAACTGGCCGCGATTCCCGCCGACGGCTCCCTCGTCCCCACCGGCGACTGCCCGCTGATCCCGGTCCACGCCGACCTGCCCGCCGCGCTCGCCGCACACGGCGCCCGGCACGGGGAATTAGCCGAGGCACGCCAGTCGTGGCGCACCACCGGCTGGCCGGACGGCGACCGCGATCCTGGCGCAAACCCCTCACAAGACCTCACGAATTGCTAATATTGGCAATTACTGAGGTCGTTACTGATTGACTCCGTGGTCCGCATCGCCCGTGCGGTTTCGGCTTGCCCGGTGCCGCAGGCGAGGATGGTCCACATGTTCTTGACGAGTGGGTGGATGCGATGCGCCGAGGCCCGGCCGGTAGTGCCGTGCTGCTGTACGGGGGAGGGGGTGGCCCGGTGAGTACGCCGCTGTACCAGCTGAAGGCCGAGTTCTTCAAAACCCTCGGCCACCCGGCCCGCATCAGGGTCCTGGAGCTGCTGAGCGAGCGCGAGCACGCGGTCGCGGAGATGCTGCCCGAGGTGGGCATCGAGGCGGCGCACCTCTCGCAGCAGTTGGCCGTGCTGCGCCGGGCGAACCTGGTGCGCACCCGGAAAGAGGGGTCGAACGTGTACTACTCGCTGGCCAGCCCGGAGCTGGCGGAACTGCTGCGGGTGGCGCGCTCGATCCTGTCGGGCGTGCTGACGGGGCAGGCGGAGCTGCTCGCCGACCTGAAGGCGGCCCAGTCGGAGGCGAAGCCGCCGGCGTAGCTTGCGGCAATATTCCGCATTTCCAGGCAAATTGCAGGAAAAGCGCGCGGCGGCCTTCAACCCGGTGTACAACGGTGAGAAGCTACGGGGCACGCCTTGTGGCCTCGCCCCGGCACGCGGATGTGGCCCTGGTGACAGGCCCGCTCCTCGCCCGGCGTCATGCGGCCGGCTCCGTCGGGCCACGGGACCTCGACGGCAATGCCGCTGCTGCGGGCGAAGGCCACGAGATGGGCCGTCGCGTCCCGGCCGTGGGTGGGGGAGCCGTCCCACACCGCCAGCAGCCGGGCGCAGGAGCGCAACAGGCTCTCGTCAGCCCCCAGGCAGGAGCCCCGGTCGGAGGGGTCGTACTCCAGCAGCCGTACCTGCTCGGAGAGCAGCAGCAGTTCCCCGGCCGCCCTGCAATCGGACGACTCCAGCACGTCCGGGACGCCGTTCCTGGAGGGCGGGACGGTCACCAGCGCCAGTCCCGCAGCGCGGGCAGCCCTCCCGAAGGCGACCGGCAGTGCCTGTCCGGCACGCACCAGCCCTGCCTTGCCCGTCCGGGCGAACTCGGCCAGACCACGGGTCGGCCGGGCCTGCGGCAGGGCCAGCCGGCCCATGTCCGAGGTGTGCGAACCCTCGCACGGTCACTAGTGCGCGTGCCGGCCCAGATAGAAGAGCAGGATCACCCAGCCGGCGACGATGTGCGTGCCGAAGATGTAGAAGCCCGCGCGGATCGCGACACCGCGCTCGATCTGCCACTCCCTGTCCTTCTTCTTGGCCTTCCGTTTCCGCTGCTCGCCCGCGGACCCGTCGGACACCTGCTCGGTCACCGTGCCGTCTCCCTGCTTCCTGTTTCGTCCCCTGAAGTCGTCTCGCGCAGCTCCTCCAGCAGGTCCTGCCGGCCGGTCAGCAGCGTGGCCAGGATCCGCCGTGCCGCGGCGAGCAGGTCGGCCACATCGCCGCCGGCCAGCTCGTACACCACCGTCGAACCGGTGCGCGTCGCGGTCACGATGCCCGAGCGGCGCAGCACGGCGAGCTGCTGGGACAGGCTCGACGGCTCGACCTCGATCGCCGCGAGCAGCTCGCGCACCGGCTTGGGGCCGTCCTGCAGCAGTTCGAGCACCCGGATGCGCACCGGATGGCCGAGCATCCGGAAGAACTCGGCTTTCGCCTCGTACAACGGAACCGGCATCCCGGTCACCCCTCGTCCGCCCCGGTCGCCTCGACGTCCAGCCCGTGCCGCCGCGCCAGCCGTATCGCGTCGTCCAGCTCGTCCTCGGCCACCGCGACGGCATACGCGTCCGCGGCGCTCACGGCGGCCGCCAGACCGGCTCGCGCCGCGCGCACCCGTGCCAGCAGCGCTTCGGTGACTTCGTTCATCACCAGGACCTCCGGACAGTGGATCACTTAGGAACCATGACAACTAACAAATTGAAGAACTCTTCAATTGAAGTGTAAGGGGTGGGGCTCCGGTTCGGGGCGGGTGCCGGTGTCATGCCGGAAGCCAGGACAAGCCGTCCTCCGTGGCCGTGAGCCGGCCGATGGCGGGCGGGGTCCTGGCGTCCAGTGGGCCGCCGTACAGGGCCTGTTCCTGGAGGGCGTTGCCGGTACGGAAGGTCTCGGTGACGACCCGGGTGCCGAGGAGCGGGTTCGTACGGTCGTCGGCCGACGCCAAACGGCCCACCGCACCCTCCAGTTCGGCCGCCGCGGAGTTCCACCGGGCGCCGAGTCCGCCGGCGGCGAGCACGCCGGTGTCGCCCGACACCACACCCCCGGCCAGCTCGGCGAAGGCCGCGGCCTCGTCGACGTCCACCCGGGTGATCTTCTTCGCCGACCAGAAGTACGAGTCCTCGTTGCGCTCCATGTCGTAGAACGCGATGAGGAATTCGTAGAACACTCGGTACTCCCGGCGGTAGCGCGCCTCGAACTCGGCGAACCCGCGCTCCTCCGGAACGCTGCCGTCCAGGGCCGAGTTCACCGCGCGGGCCGCCAACAGGGCGCCGTACGTGGCCAGATGGACGCCCGACGAGAGCACCGGGTCCACGAAGCACGCGGCGTCGCCGACCAGGGCCATGCCCGGTGACCACAGGGACGCCTTCCAGTAGGAGTAGTCCTTGCGCACCCGGACCTGGTCGTACGGCGGCTCGGTCGCGACCGGTACGTCCGTGAGCAGCCGGCCGACCTCGGGGCAGGACTTGATCATGTTCTGCCAGGCGGCGCGGGGGTCGTCCTGGACGGCCGCGTAGTGCTCCGGGGCGATCACGGCGCCGACACTGGTCAGGTCGTCGCGCAGCGGGATGTACCAGAGCCAGCCGGCGTCGAACGCGGCGCAGAAGATGTTGCCGCTGTTCGGCGCGGGGAGCCGACGGCCGCCCGCGTAGTAACCGAACACGGCCAGATTGCGGAAGAAGTCGGAGTACACGCGAGCCCCGCCGACCCGGCCGTGGATCCGGCTCGTGTTGCCGGAGGCGTCCATGACGAACCGCGCGTGCGCCGTGCGCCTGGTCCCGTCCCGGTCGGTGTACTCGACACCGCGTACCCGGTCGTCGTCCCCGCTGAGCACCCGGCGCACAGGGCTGCCCTCCCGGACCTCGACGCCCACGCGCTCGGCGTTGCGCAGCAGGATCTCGTCGAAGCGGGAGCGCTCCACCTGGAAGGCGGTCGCCGTGGGCTCCGGCAGCCGGGGTGTCATGGCGAAGGAGAACTGCCAGGGCTCCGGGTCGCGGCCCCAGCGCAGTGTCCCGCCGCGTTTGAGGGTGAAACCGGCCCGGGCGACCTCGTCGGCGACACCGAGCAGCCGGCACAGACCGTGCACCGTGGCGGGCAGCAGCGACTCGCCGATCTGGTAGCGGGGGAAGGTCTCCCGCTCCAGCAGGAGCACCCGGTGCCCACGCAGGGCCACGGCCGTCGCGGCGGTCGAGCCGGCCGGCCCGCCGCCCACGACTATCAGGTCGTAGTCCTCGTTCTCAGCGGTCATCCGGCACTTCCCTTCCCATGGGCAACGTGATCACTTGGTCAGCCAGGCGCGGATCGCCGCGGCCGTGCTGTCGGCGTCCTGGTGGAGTAGGGAGTGGTGGTCGCCGGGCACGTCCACGCCGTCGTGCGGCAGCGGCCAGTGCGGCCGCCAGTCCCCGTCGGGTGCGAGGCGCAGCATCTCGGCGGTGGGCCGACCGCGCAGCAGCAGGGTGGGGACCGGGGACGGTTCGGGCCGCCAGCCCTCCATCACGCGTACATACCCGCCCCCGGTGATCAGCAGGGAGTCGTCCAGCCCGTCGACGACATCGGCCGGGAGCGCGGCGCCCGCGGACACCAGGGCCTGCCCGCGCGCATCGGCGCGGCGCAGCACTCCGGCATGGGAGTCGATCAGGACCACCCCGGCCGGTGGCCGTCCCGCCAGCGCCAGCTGCCGGGCCACGGCATGGGCGATCGCCCCGCCCGCGCAGTAGCCGACCAGGACCGGTGCGGTCTCGACGGGCAGCGCGCGCACGGTGTCGGCGTGGGCCCGCACCAGCGTGGCCACACTGTCCGGAACGGCCCTGCGTGTACCGAATCCGGGGTGCTCCAGCAGGTACAGATCACGCTCACCGTCGAACCGCCGGGCCAGGGCGGTGGGGAGACGCAGGTGCGGTGTCAGGTAGTCCGGGAGATACGCCAGCGGGGTGCCGTCGCCGTGGGCGAGCTGGAGCGGCGGAACGGTGTGCCGCGCGCGCTCGCCGTCGGAGAAGACCGGGAGGGCATAGGACGCCAGGAACCGCAGTCCCATTGCCTCCTGCGCTCCCTGTTCACGCAGGACGCGGTGGTAGAGGGGGCTGAACCGGTAAGGGGCGTGGGGGAGTTGGGTCGCTGGTTCGGGCCGGGTCTCCCGGGGGCCGTCGGCATGCTCCGGTTCGGCTCCCTGCGGTGCGTCCGCGTCGAGCAGCGCCGTGTGGACGTGTGCCGCCAGCTCCGGCAGCGTGGGGTACTCCAGAGCGACGGTCGGAGCCAGCCGTACCTGGGTGAACGCGCTGAGCCTGTTCCGGATCTGGACGGCGGACAGCGAGTCGAAGCCGAGTTCCGTGAAGGAACGTTCGGCGGGGAGGGCGGCCGGGTCGGTGAAGCCCAGGACCGCCGCGATCTCGGCCCGGATCAACTCCGTGAGCAGGGCCGGACGTTCGGCAGACGGAACGCTCGCGAGCCGCTCGCGCCAGGCACCGGGCCGCTGCCCGGCTCCCTCGACGGGCGCCGTGTCGACCGCGGCCGGACTCGGCGGCAGCAGATCGGCGAGGACGGCCGGCGCGCCCGCGTCGGCGGCGGCCCGGAGGTCCAGCGGGACCGGCACCAGCAGCGGTTCCTGAGTGCGCAGCGCCGCGTCGAGGAGAGCCGTGCCCTCCCGCTCGCCGACGGGCAGGACGCCGCCCTCGCGGATGCGGCCGGGCGCGACGCGGTCTGCCATCCCCTCCTCGCCCGCCGTGGCCCACGGTCCCCACGCCAGCGCCTGCGCGGGCAGGCCGCGGGCCACCCGGTGCCGGGCGAGGGCGTCCAGGAACCCGTTCGCGGCCGCGTAGTTCGACTGTCCCGGCCGGCCGAGCACGCCCGCGGCCGAGGAGTACAGCACGAAGGCGGACAGATCCAGGCCCTGCGTCGCCTCGTGCAGATACCAGGCACCGTCCGCCTTCGGCGCGAGCACGGTCGCCAGCCGCTCGGGCGTCATGGCGTCCACCACACCGTCGTCCACCACCCCCGCCAGGTGGAAGACCGCGGTGAGCGTCGACCGGCAGGAGCCGACCAGGGCGTCCACCGACGCCCGGTCGCTCACATCGCATGCCACCACCCGCACATCGGCGGGCAGTTCGGCCACCCAGTCCGGGACCTTTCCGCTGCCGCTCGCCAGCAGCAGACGCCGTACCCCGCGCTCGGCGACCAGATAGCGGGCCAGGCCGGCCCCGAGCGCGCCGGTGCCTCCGGTGACCAGTACGGTCCCTTCGGGGGTCGGCTCGGCAGATCCGGTGGCCGGGTGATCGGCCAGGACCAGCCGGGGAGCCAGGACGACACCGTCGCGCACGGCGACCTGGGGCTCACCGGACCGCAGCGCCGCCTCCAACTCGGTTGCCTCCAGGTCCGCCGCCTTCGGGTCGGCTGCCTTCGGGTCGGTTGCCTTCAGGTCCGTCGGTTTCGGGTCGGCTGCCTTCGGACCCGCCGCTTCCTGGTCCGCCACCTTCCGGTCGGCCGCATTCAGGTCCGCGGTCTTCAGATCTGCCGCCTCCAGGACCGCGAGCCCCGGTTTCGCCGCGTCGGCCGTTGCGTCCGGATGGTCCACCAGGACGATGCGGTCGGGATGCTCGGACTGGGCGCTGCGCACCAGCCCGGCGACGGCGGCCTCGGCGAGGTCGGGATCGTCGCCGGTGGCGTTGCGGGTCAGCACCAGCAGACGGCCCGGCCGCGCGTCCGCGGTCCAGTCGCGCACCCGATCCAGCACGGCGGTGAGCAGCCCCCGCACCCGATCGGGCACAGCGGCGTCCGGGGGCAGGGCTGCGGCCAGCCGGGCCACGTCCAGTACCTCGTGCGTCGTGCTCGCGGAACCTCCCGGCGTCACGGGCCGCCAGGCGAGCCGATACGTCTCCGCGGGAGCCCGCGTCGGGATCGGCCGGGTGACCACCGACTCCACCATGGCCAGCGGCAGTCCGGCCCCATCGGTGAGGGCGACGCGGAACTCGTCCGGGCCGACCCGCCGTACGACCGCCCGCGCGGCGCAGGCGCCGGTCGTGTACACCGTCACCCCGGAAAGGGCGAGCGGCGCCGCGGGCCCACCCGGCCCCTCACCCGGTTCCCCCGCCAGCAGCGCGGCGTGCAGCGCCGCGTCGAACAGGGCGGGGTGCAGGGTGTACGACCCCGCGGCCGCCGCTTCCTCCGGCGGCAGCGCCAGTTCGGCGAGGATCTCGTCGCCCCGGCGCCACAGCGCGGTCACCGCGCGGAAAGCGGTGCCATAGCGATGGCCGTGGTCGGCGAGGCGCCCGTAGTCGACGGCGATCCGTTCGGCTCCGGCCGGCGGCCACGACGTGGGCATGCCGTCGGGCGGCGGACCGGCCGGTGCGGTCGTCGCGGTGGCATGCCGAGTCCACGGCCCCGGCGTACCGGCCCGGCGCGCCCAGACGGTGACCGGCCGGCCACCCGACCCGTCCGGGCTCCCGGCCACCACCTGCACCTGCGTCCCGTGCTCCGCAGACAGCACGAGCGGTGCGTGGAGGGCCAGTTCGGCCAGCCCGGCCGGGCCCGGGGAGCCGTCGGCCCGTGCGGCCAGTTCGGCGAAGACGGTGGCGGGTACCAGCGCCCGGTCGCCGATCGTGTGGTCGGCCAGCCAGGGATGGCGGTCCAGGGACAGGACGGTGGTGTGCCGGATTCCGGGCCCGTCGGCGTCGGGCAGCGGTTCCCCCAGCAGCGGATGACCGGACCGGCTCCGGTGCGCGGCGGCGTTCAGCCAGTAGCGCCGGCGCTGGAAGGGGTAGGTGGGCAGCGGACGCCGCCGGGCCCCGGTGCCGGCGTACACCGATCGCCAGTCGACCGGTACCCCGTGCACATGCAGCGCGGCCAGCGCCGCCACCGTCGTACGCGCGTCACCGCACGAAGTGAACACCGCGCCGGTGCCCGGCCCGACGCACTCCTCGGCCGCCACGGCCAGCGAGGGGGCGGGCCCGGCCTCGACGTAGGCCGTGACCCCCTCGTCGGCCAACCGGTCCATCGCCTCGGCGAACCGGACCGTCTCGCGCGCCTGCCGTACCCAGTGCTCGGCGGTGGCGAGGGCGTCCGACTCGGTCCGGCCGGTCAGCGTGGACACGATCGCAACGGACGGCCGGTGGTAGGTCACCGACTCGGCGACCGCACGGTACTCGGCCAGCATCGGGTCCAGCAGCGGCGAGTGGAAGGCATGGCTCACCCGCAGTCGGCGGTACGGCCGGCCCACGGCGGTGGCCAGTGCCGTCACCGCGTCCTCCGGTCCGGAGAGCACGACCGACTCCGGACCGTTGACCGCCGCGACCGCGACCGCGACGGCCCGGCCGGGAACCCCGTCGAGGCGGCGCGTCACCTCGGCCAGCGGCGCGCGGACCGCGATCATCGCGCCGCCGGCGGGCAGGGCGGCCATCAACCGGCCGCGCGCGGCGACCAGCCGTACCGCATCGGCGCGCGAGAACACCCCGGCCACATGAGCGGCGGCCAGCTCGCCGACGGAGTGCCCGACCAGGAAGTCCGGCCGTACCCCGAGGCCGGCGAGCAGGGTGTGCAGGGCCACCGCGTGGGCGAACAGCGCGGGCTGCGCATAGTCGGTACGGTCCAGCAGACCGGCTTCCCCGTCGATCACCTCCAGCAGAGGGCGGTCGAGCCACGGGGTGAACTCCTCGCACAGAGCGGTGAACGCCGCCTCGAAGACCGGGAACGCCGCCCGCAGTTCGCCGCCCATCCCGGGGCGCTGGGCTCCCTGGCCCGGACAGAGGAGCGCCACCTTCGGACGCGGGGGCGCGGTGCCCCGCAGCAGCGCCGGGCCGTCGATCTCGGCGGCGAGGTCGCGCAACCCCGCGAGCAGGCCGTCGGCGTCGGTGGCGAGGACGGCCGCCCGGTGGGACAGGGGCGCCCGGGTGGTGGCGAGCGAGTACGCGGCGTCCAGGGCGCCCGCCTCGTCCTGCACGTCGGTGAGCGCGGCCGCCAGCCTCGCGGCCTGCGCGCGCAGCCCGGCCTCGTCACCCCCGCCGACGAGCCAGGGCATGACCGGCAGCCGACGCGTCGTGGGCGCGGCCGGGTCCGCATCGTCCCGGGGCGGCTCCTCAATGATCACATGGGCGTTGGTGCCGCCGATGCCGAACGACGAGACCGCTGCCCGGCGCGGGCGGTCGCGGCGCGGCCATGGCCGGGCCCGGTCGAGCAGCCGTACCGCGCCCGCGGACCAGTCGACATGCGGCGACGGCTGCTCCGCGTACAGGGAGGCGGGCAGTTCGTCGTGGCCCATCGCCTCGATCAGCTTGATCAGGCCCGCCACCCCCGCCGCGGCCTGGGTGTGCCCGAGGTTCGACTTCACCGAACCCAGCCACACCGGATCGCCCGGATCGCGGTGCTGTCCATAGGTGGCGAGCAGGGCGCCCGCCTCGACCGGGTCGCCGAGCGCGGTTCCCGTACCGTGCCCCTCGACCGCGTCCACGTCGGCCGCCCGCAGGCCCGCGTCGGCCAGCGCCAGCCGGATCAGGTCCCGCTGCGCCTCGCCGTTGGGGGCGGTCAGGCCGTTCGAGGCACCGTCCGAGTTGACGGCGGAGCCGCGCAGCACCGCCAGTACCGGATGGCCGTTGCGCCGGGCGTCCGAGAGCCGTTCCAGCAGCACCAGGCCGACGCCCTCGGCCCAGGCGGTGCCGTCCGCGCCCGCGGCGAACGAACGGCAGCGGCCGTCCGGCGACAGCCCCCGAAGGCGGCTGAACGCCACGAACGGCAGCGGGCTCGGCAGCACCGTCACCCCGCCGGCCAGCGCGAGCGAACACTCCCCGGCGCGCAGCGACCTGGCGGCCAGGTCCAGCGCCACCAGCGACGACGAGCAGGCCGTGTCCACAGTGAGCGCCGGGCCGCGCAGCCCGAGGACATAGGCGATCCGGCCGGACGCCACACTCGGTGACGATCCGACGCCGAGATGCGCCTCCAGTTCGTGCGGCGAGAGCCCGCTCGCGTACCCGCCGGCGTGCATCAGACCGACGAACACGCCGGTGCTGGTGCCGCGCAGCCGTGGCGCCGCGATGCCCGCCCGTTCGAAGCTCTCCCAGGCGACCTCCAGCAGCAGCCGCTGCTGGGGATCGGTGGCCAGCGCCTCGCGGGGCGACATGCCGAAGAACAGCGGGTCGAAATCCGCCACGCCGTCGAGGAAGCCGCCGCGGCGGGTGTACGTCGTCCCGATCCGGTCCGGGTCGGGATGGTGCAGGGCGGCCAGGTCCCAGCCCCGGTCGGCGGGGAACTCGGAGGTGGCGTCGACCCCCTCGGCCACCAGGCGCCAGAGGTCCTCGGGCGAGCTCACTCCGCCCGGGTAACGGCAGCCGACGGCCACGATCGCCACCGGGTCGGCCTCCGGGCCGCGCGTCGCAACCGCACTCGCGGGTACCGGAGTTCCGTGCAGCCGGGCGTCCAGGTAGGCGGCTGTCGCGGCCGGGTTCGGATGGTCCCACACCAGTGTCGCCGGGAGCCGCAGCCCGGTGCGGGCGCCGAGGCGGTGCCACAGGGTCATGGCGTCCATCGACGTCAGACCGAGATCGGCGAACGCGGTGCCGGGATCGGCGGCCGCCCCGCTGATCGCCGCGGTCTCCGTGCACACCAGGTCGGTCAGCGCGGCCCGCCGCTCGCCGGGCGTCCGGTCGGCCAGTGCGACGAGGCCCGGTTCGGCAGGGCGGTCGGCGAGGGCCTGGCGCAGCAGGGCCCGGCGCGGTTTGCCGCCCGCGGTGCGCGGCACGGCCGGGGTGAGCAGCACCTCCTCGGGCACCTTGTGCGCGGAGAGCACCGCCGCGCAGGCGCGCAGCAGCGGCGCCGGATCCAGGTCCGGACGGTCCGGCACCACGAACGCCACCGGAACCTCACCGAGCAGCGGATGGGCCCGTCCGACCACGGCCGCGTCCCGCACCCCCGGCAGACCGCACAGCACGCGCTCGACCTCGGCCGGGTCGACGTTCTCCCCGCCGCGCACGATACGGTCGGTCGCCCGCCCGGTGACCGTCAGCACGCCCCGCTCGTCCAACCGGCCCAGGTCACCGGTGCGGTACCAGCCGTCGCGCAGGACGGCGGCGGTCTCCTCGGGCCGGTTGTGGTAGCCGAGCATCACGCCCGGGCCGCGCACCCAGATCTCGCCGTCCCCGTCGGCGGTCTCCGGCGTGACGAGGCGTACCTCCATACCGGGCAGCGGCGTCCCGCTGCCGCCGCGCGCCCTCGGCCCGCCGGGCCCCTCCATGGCGATCTTTCCGCAGGTCTCCGTGGAGCCGTAGCCGTCCAGCAGCGGAGCACCGAACCGTGCCTCGACCTCCTCCCGCAGCTCCGGGTCACTGGGCGCCCCGGCCGTGACGCACAGCCGCAGCGAGGGCACGGAGCCCAGCCCGGTGTCCAGCAACTGCCGGTAGGTGAGGGGGACTCCGGCCAGGACGGTCGGCGCGTACTCGTCGACCAGCCGTGCCAGCGCGGCCGGTTCGCGGGGCGCGGTGATCCGGGCGCTCGCCCCGGCCATGGTGGTGCCCAGGACACAGAGCGAGTGGGCGTAGGTGTGGGAGAGGGGCAGCGGCCACAGGATGCGGTCCGCGGCCGACAGGCCGAGCCGGGGCAGGTAGCAGGCGGCCGGGGACCAGAGCGCGGACCGCTGACTGGAGACCGCCGCCCTGCTGGCGCCGGAGGTCCCTGAGGTGTAGAGCAGCCAGGCAGGCTCGTCCAGGCCGAGGTCGTCGGGGGGAGCGGACGACGGTTCTGCGACCAGGGCCTCCCAGGCGGTCGCCCCTTTTGGCAGCGGGCCCTCGCCGGTGACGAGCAGCCGCACCGGCCGGCCGGCCGTCAGCCGGGTGATCCGTGACAGGTTGCGCCGGTCGGTGACCAGCACGGCCGGATCGCAGTCGGCCAGCAGCTCGGCGAGTTCGGCATCCGTGGCGCGGGAACCGAGCGGTACGCCCACCGTGCCGGCCCGCACCGTGGCCAGCAGCCCCTCGACCAGCTCCACGCCGTTGTCCAGGCAGAAGGCCACCCGGTCCGAGCGGCCGGTCCCCAACCGCGCCCCCAACCGGCCCGTCCTGCATTCCAGTTCGGCCCAGGACAGGGCCCGCCGGTCATCGGCGAAGGCGACCCTCCCGCCGTGCCGCCGGGCGTTCTCGGCGAGCAACTCCGCGACGGGTCGCAACTCCGGCGCCTGTGCCGTTCCCACCCGGTTCCCCCTGATGCCCCAACGCCTGTGCCATACAGGCCCGTTGAGGAGCCTAACGCCGCATACCGGCGCCGAACGGGCCGCGACGCGCGGCCCGTCGGGAATCGTTCGACGAGTCGGTGACGGCCGCGTACGACGCCGGGACCCGCCGCCGGTGATCATCCGGGACGGCGACGGCAAGTCGATGATCTTCGAGAACGCGGAGCCGATCGCCTGCGGAGCGGGTGTGCGCCCCGAGCACTCACCGCATCCGGACCCCGAGGGGGTTGCAGCGCCCGCCCGAGCGGCGTTTTCTGGAAGTATCCGATGGTGAAACAAGAGCGCCTAGGGTCGCGGCACGGACCGGGGGCTCTGCCTCGACGTGTTTCTCCTGGCCACCGCCTCGGTCTGCGCGGTCCGTCGCCGGCCCCCGGCCCTCGGCGTTCGACGCGGAGGTGAGCCAGGTGAAAGCCGTCGTCTACGAGAAGCCCTTCAGCGTCACCGTGCGGGACGTCGACGATCCGCGCATCCAGCACCCGAACGACGTGCTGGTACGGGTCACGTCGACCGCCATCTGCGGATCCGACCTGCATATGTACGAGGGCCGCACGGCCGCCGAGTCGGGCATCGTCTTCGGACACGAGAACCTCGGCATAGTCGAGGAGATCGGCACGGGTGTGACGTCGTTGTCCAAGGGCGACCGCGTCGTCATGCCGTTCAACGTCGCCTGCGGATTCTGCAAGAACTGCCTGGCCGGCAAGACCGGCTTCTGCCTCACGGTCAATCCGGGCTTCGCCGGCGGAGCCTACGGCTATGTGGCGATGGGCCCCTACAAGGGCGGGCAGGCAGAGCTGCTGCGGGTACCGTTCGCCGACTTCAACTGCCTCAAGCTGCCGCCGGGCGAGGAGTTCGAGACCGATTTCGTGCTGCTCGCCGACATCTTCCCGACGGGCTACCACGGCTGCGAGCTCGCCCAGGTGTCCCCCGGCGAGAGCGTGGCCGTCTTCGGGGCCGGCCCGGTCGGGCTGATGGCCGCGTACTCCGCGCTGCTGCGCGGTGCGGCCAAGGTGTTCTCGGTCGACCGCGTGCCCGAGCGGCTCGCCAAGGCCGAGCAGATCGGAGCGATCCCGATCGACTTCACCAAGGGCGACCCGGCGGCCCAGATCAAGGAACAGACCGGAGGCGAGGGAACGGACAAGGGCGTCGATGCCGTCGGCTATCAGGCACAGGCGCACGACGCGAGCCACGAGGAACCCGCCATCGTCCTCAACGAGCTCGTCGAGACGGTACGGCCGACCGGTATGCACGGTGTGCCGGGCCTGTACGTCCCGTCCGACCCGGGCGGACCCGACGAGCACGCCAAACACGGCCAGCTGCTGGTCTCCATCGGCAGGATGTTCGAGAAGGGCCAGCGGATGGGCACCGGCCAGTGCAATGTGAAGCAGTACAACCGCCAGTTGCGTGACCTGATCATCGCAGGGCGGGCCAAGCCCAGCTTCGTGGTCTCCCACGAACTGCCACTGGAGGACGCGCCGAGGGCGTACGAGAAGTTCGACCAGCGGATAGAGGGCTACACCAAGGTCGTCCTGCACCCCGGGCACGCTCTCGCAGCGTAGGACCGTCCACACACCCACGGCGGGCCGGCTCCCGGCCCGCCCTTCGGTGGGCGAAATCTCCCCGACGGCACGGCCGGGGTTCGGCTACGGGTGCCGGGGGCCGTCCCCGCCCGGCTCGGCATCCGCGGAAGCCGCGGTGAGCGCGGCGACCCACTCGGCGGGCCAGGGCGCGCTGACCCGCTCCTCTCCCGGCTTTCCCGGTGGCACATGGACGACCGTGTACCGGCCGGACGCCGCGAGCCGACGCGGCCGGTCGTCGGTCCTCTCGCCCCACACCTCGAACCGGAACGTCATCGAGGACGTCCCGATGCGTTCGACGGCGAGGACGGTCGTCACCTCCTGCTGGAACCACAGCGGAGAGGTGAAGTCGACCTCGTAGCGCACCCGCGGCGCGGCACCGAAGTAGCCGACGACACCGTGCTCGCGGACCAGCGCCGCCTCGGCCGCCTCCACGAACCGGACCACCGCCGAGTTGTGGTGGTGCCCGGAGGCGTCGGTGTCCGACCACTCCACGCGGCACCGGTGGACGGCGCTGGCCGGTTCGGCGGGTGTATCCTCCATGGATCTCATATCTCGTATTTTTCACGGTCGTCATTTAAAGTCAATACGCTCGCCCGGTCGTGGGCGTGCCCGACCGCAACTGAGCGAAAGGGGAGACGTGAAGCTTGCATCCCTCGCCGTCGACGGCGAGCGGCGATCCGGCGTCGTGGACGAGACCGGGCAGACGGTCACCGTGCTGCCCGCGGAGATCGGCACGGTGGACGACATCGTCCGCGGCGGCCCGGAAGCCCTGGAGGCGGTCCGCACCGCCGTGCCCGGCGCGACCCTGGACCTGGCCCAGGTCCGCCTGGAGGCCCCGCTGCACCGCTTCAACCGCGACATCCTGTGCACCGGCTGGAACTACTGGGACCACTTCGAGGAGTCGAGGGGAAAACGGGAGGGCCAGGACCCGGACAAGCGGCCCGAGCATCCCACCTTCTTCACCAAGGGCCCCGGCACCGTCATCGGCCCCGCCGACGACATCGCCTACGACCCCGACCTCTCCGCCAAGTGGGACTACGAAGCGGAGATCGCGCTCGTCATCGGCCGCGAGGGACGGTCGATCCCGGAGGAGAAGGCCCTGGACCACGTCTTCGGCTACCTCGTCGCCAACGACGTGTCCCAGCGTGACCTCCAGCGGGCACACGGCGGCCAGTGGCTCAAGGGCAAGAGCATCGACGCGACCATGCCGCTCGGGCCGTGGCTGACGACCGCCGACGAGATCGACGACCTGACCGGCCTGCGGGTGCAGTGCGAGGTCGACGGCCGTCTGCTGCAGAACGCGACCAGCGGCCAGATGGCCTTCCCCATCCCCAGGATCATCGCCGAGCTCAGCCGCGGCATGACCCTGCGGTCCGGGGACGTGGTCCTCACCGGCACGCCGAGCGGCATCGGCAGCGCCCGCGAACCGCAGATCTTCCTCGGCGACGGCGATCTCGTCGTCACCCGGGTCAGCGGTCTCGGCGAACTGCGCAACCGGGTACGCCGGACCCGGCTCACCTGACTCCGGCGCGCACCCGGCGACGCGGCGCCTCACCCGGCCGGTCGGTCCAGGAACCCGCCCACCGGACGCAGACCGGTCCGCAGCGTCTCGGTGTCGTCGACGCGGCCGACGCTCATGATGCCCGTGTCGGCGGATGCGGCACAGCGTGGACCGTCGGCGGTGCGTGACGGGTCGGCCGGGCCGGGTGGCCCAACCGACCCGCTGTCACAGCGGCTGTCAACCGCGCCGCCCCGCCGGGGTGCTGTGGTCCCCGCCGGGTGCCGGAACGGAGCCGGCGGGTGGCGTGTCCGCCGTCGGCTCCGCACGGTCGGCGTGGCCCGGCCACCAGGCCGCGTGGCCGATCAGCGCCGTGAGGCTGGGCGTGAAGAACATCGCCATCACGAACGCGGCGACCGCGATGCCGAAGGAGACCGCGAAACCCATCTCCGTGAGCAGGGCGTTGCCCGCCAGCATCATCGTGGCGAAGGTCGCCGCCAGGATGAAGCCGGCCGCGGCCACCGTCGGACCCGCGTGCCGCAGCGCCATGCCGGCCGCCTCACGCGGCTCCCGGCCCTCGCGGGCCTCCTCGCGGAGCCGGGCGATCATCAGGATGTTGTAGTCCGTGCCGATGGCGACCACGAAGAGATACATGATCACCGGGAGCATGAACATCAACCCTGGCTTGCCCTGCGCCTCCTGGAAGATCCAGACCGTGGCACCGAGGGTGGCACCGAAGCCGAGCCCCACCGAGGCGATCAGGTACCAGGGAGCGACCACACTGCGCAGCAGCAGCCCCAGGATCACCATGATCAGCAGGGCGGCGACGGGGAACACCGTCCGGTAGTCGTGGTTGACCGCGGAGTCGATGTCCTTGTAGATCGAGGACATCCCGCCGACGACCGCCTCGGTGCCCTCGGGCGCGTCGGCGTGCGCGACGTCACGCACCCGGCCCACTGCGTCGATCGCCTTGTCCGTCGACGCCTCGTACTTGAGGGTGACAGTGAAGTCCGCCGTGGTGCCGCCCTCGTTCACCTGGGTCATCCGGGCACTCGCGACACCGTCCACGGCACCCAGCTTCTGCGCGTAGGCGTCGAAGGAGGACTTGTCCAGCGGCTTGCCGTCGGTGCTGGACAGATAGACGTCGGTGGGTGCGGCGGCACCCGCCGAGTACGCCTTCTGCATCTCGTCCTGGACGACCATGGACTCCTTGGTCTTCGGCATCGAGCCCGACGCCAGGTCGAACGTGGCGTGATAGCCCAGCGTGCCCAGCGACAGCACGACCAGGACGGCGCCGGAGACCGCGGTGGTCAGCGCCGGGCGGCGCTGCACAGCGCGGCCCAGGGCCGCGAAACGGGCGTTGGCCGGCTCCTGCTGCCAGGACTTCGAGGGCCAGAACACCTTCGGGCCGATGAGCGAGACCACGGCCGGGATCAGGGTCAGACCCGCGACCAGCGTGACCGAGACCGCGATGGCCAGCGCCGGCCCCATCTGCTTCAGGAAGCCCAGCGTGGACAGCACCAGCGCGAGGAAGGCGATGATGACCGCGCCGGCCGCCGAGGCGATGGCCTCGCCGACCCGGCCGACCGCGTTGACCATGGCCTGCTTGGGTTCGTCACCCGCGCGCAGGCGTTCGCGGTAACGGAACATCAGGAACAGGAAGTAGTCCGTGCCCACACCGAAGAGCACGACGATCAGGATCGACGAGACGGAACTGTTGGCCTGCAGATCGAACAGCTTGGTGGCGTACGCGATCAGCCCGTTGGCGATCGCGGACACCACGCCGATCAGGATCAGCGGCAGGAACGCGAGGATCGGCGCCCGGAAGATGATCAGCAGGGTCACCAGGATGATCGCGAAGGTCCCGATGCCGATCAGTGCCTCGCCGCGCTTGGACGAGTCCTGCTGGTCCAGGGCCTGCGCGGCCGAACCGCCCAGTTTGGCCTCCAGGCCGGTGCCCTTGACCAGTTGCCCGAGGTCGTCGCGCAACACCTTGGCGGCGTCCGCCTGTACGGGCTGGCCCGCGTTCTTGCTGTCCATCTGCACCAGGGTCAGGGTGTACCTGCCGTCCTTGGACGGCTGGCCGGGGACGACCTTCTGTACCTGATCGATGTGCTTGCCGCCCAGTTCGGTGGTGATCCGGGAGACGGTCTGTTTGTCCTCGGCGGTGAGCCTGCCGCCGTCGCTGCGCTGGTACAGCGCGATCGCGGCCGGGGTGAAGGCGCTGGGGAACGCCTTCGCCTGGAGGTCGGCCGCCTTGATGGACTCGTAACTCTTGGGCAGGAAACTGCTCTCGTCGCTGTTCGAAGGCAGGCTCGGGGCGGTGGCGACGATCGCCACCGCCGCGATCAGCCATGCCACGATCGTCCAGACTGGATGTCGGACGACGGCACTGCCAATTCGTCGGAACATGCGGAAGGTCCTCCTGGGTAGGAAGATCACCGCAGCCCGGGGAGCGGTCCCTGGCATCGGCGACCCCGACCGGCACGCATCCAACGAGCCGGCCGCATGGTTGTCTTGAGGTCTTATCGTAGGGATCACACAGGAAGTGCGGTCCAGTGGATTTCGGGTGGCTGATTTCGGGTGGCTCCCGGACACCGCGGCTCGACTCCGCGCATCAGGGCGGCCCCTCACTAGAATTCCGGTCATGGCGCCCTCGCCCACCAGGCGGCTCTCCCGGCGCCGGCGACCGGCACGAGGAGGTCCGCGACCACGCGCGAACTGGCGGAAACGGCACGGCAGTGGGCGGCCCGGGGCCGTACGGGAGTGCTCGCCCGCCCCGTCACCGAGCAGGGCTTCGGCCCCCGGCACCCCACCGACGCGATCCTGATCGACGAGGACGGACACTGCCACGGCACCCTGTACCGCGGTGCGTTCGACGCCCACCTCGCCACCGAGGCGGCCGCCCTGACGGCAGGTCACACGGCACGCGTCCGCGCGGTGTCCGTCCACGACGACGAGGTGAAACGGGCCGGCTTGACCTGCGGCGGACAGGCCGACGTCCTGCTCCAGCCCCTTGCGGCGATCCCCGCCCGCTGGTGGACCCTGCTGGCCGAGGGAGCCGACGCGGCACTGATCACCAGACTGGACGCCAGCAGGACCCGGGCGGTCAGCCTCGTCGCCGCACCGGACGACGGCACCGTGGCACAAGGACCCGTCCAGGCCATGGAAAGGGCCCGCGAACTGCTCGCCCGCCGCCGGGCCGGCCGCGAGACCCACGCCACCGACGCCGGACTCGTCCTCATCGAGACCTTCCCGGCCGTACCCCATCTCGTCATCGCGGGCGGTGGCGAACTCGCCGAACTCCTGGTCGCCCAGGCACATCTGCTGGGCTGGCAGGCGACCGTGACGGTCACCGCCCAGGACACCGTCAAACTGCTCGCCGACCGCCCGGCCGCGGCCTGTCTGATCGTCCTCAGCCATGTCATGCGGGCCTGCCGGTGCCTCCGCGCCCTGAGAGACCGCGGCGCACGGATCACCGGCGCCTCATTCCCACACGCACTGCACGCACAACCGAATCGACGACGGCGCACGCCCCGAACCTCGCCGCTGTCACAGAAGGAGCACCATGAAGACCATCCTCGTCAGCGGCGGCAACAGCGGCATCGGCCTGCAAGCCCGTGCTCCGACCTCGCCCACCCCATGGTTTCTGACCGGCCTCTTCGACCGCGAATGGAGCTGGACGATAGTTCACCGCCTCCGAAACCCGGCGGTTGCCCACTGCGGTGCTGGGCGACTGCCTGCTCACCAGGATCGCGCCGACGACGTCCGCTGTACCTGTCGCGGCTCATGCTGTCGACGGCCCTCGGTGCGGGGCTTCGTGGAGCTGGATCGTGCCTGACGGACTGTGGGAGACGGCCGAACCGCTGATCCCGGAACACAGAGCGCGTCCGCAGGGCGGCGGTACGGCGAACACCCCCGACGAGGCGCTGTTCGCGGCCATCGTCTATGTACTCGTGAGCGGCTGCGCCTGGCGGTCCCTGCCACCGTGCTTCGGTGTCTCGAAGTCGACGGCCCACCGGCGTTTTCTGATCTGGTCCAGAGCGGGGGTGTGGAGCCGACTGCACGAAAGCCTCCGGTACCGGCGAGCCGACCCGGGCCTGATCGGTCTCTCCCGCGAGGTCCTCGACTTAGCTCACGTTCGGATCGCGACGGGGGCGAAGACCGAGAACCGGGCCCCCTGAGCTGCGGCAGCACGGGTTCCGGGATGTGCGACCTGCCGGACGCGGACGGACTGCTCCTGGTCGTCGGTGTCCCAACCGCCGGTGCGCACATGATCCCCGAACGGCGACCTCAGGCCGAATCGTGTCCCGCCTGTTCGTCCTGCGAGGGCTGCGATTGTTCGTCCTGCGAGGGCTGCGACGCGCGTCATTCGGCACACTCCGGAATCCGCATGCTCACCCGATAGCCGCCCTCCGGAGTCGGTCCGGCGAGGAATTCCCCCCGCAGGTTCTCCGCGCGCTCCCGCAGACCGACGAGACCGTGCCGTGAGCCGGGAAGCGGCAAGGAGGGCCTTGACGGTTGGGAGTTGGTCACCGTGACACCGACGTCATCGCCTTCCTGCCATAGTTCGACACGTGCAGTGGCACCAGGTGCGTGCTTGCGCACGTTCGTCAACGCCTCTTGTACCGTTCGGTAGATGGCGCGCTGGGTCGGCGTGCCCACGGTGTCGGGGAGCTCTCCGCGCACCTTCGCGTCGATGCCGCTGGAGGCGACGAGCCTGTCCAGGTCGGCGAGTGTGGGCTGAGGCGTGAGCCCTGTCGGGTCACCGTCGGAAGCGCGCAACAGCGTGACCATCGTGCGCAACTCGTCCAGGGTCGCGACGCTCAGCGTACGGATCTTCCTCGCGGCCTCCCTGACCGCAACGTCCTTGGCGGATACCTGGAGAGCACCTGACTGTACGGCGATCAGGCTCACCTGGTGGGAGACGACGTCGTGCATTTCCCGGGCCAACCGGGCGCGCTCCCGGGCCAGCACCGCCTGCTCGTGCAGCGCTCGCTCGTGTTCCCGTGCCTCCTCGATTTCGACCAGGCGGCCTGACAAGTCCCGTCGTGCCTGGGCGAGTTGTCCCAGGAAGACGGGGGCTGCTGCAACCGCCAGTGTGTAGACGAAGGAGACGAAGGTCCACACCTGGTCGTCGGCGCTGAAGTCTCCTGGTGTCTCCGAGACGGTATTGACCACCGCGAAACCCACCGCGCACACAGCCAGCAGGACACGGTTCCGGGAGCGCTCAGCGAGGGTGAAAAGCGTGGCGATCGGGGCGACGATGGCTGCCTGACCCATGGTGGTCGGCAGTGTGAGCAGGAAGGCGAGGAGCGGGGCCTTCCTGCGGAGAGCGACAGCAGCGAGGCCCAAGAAGTCCAGTGCCAGGTGGAGACGCGTCGCGTCGGCCCCGTCGAGCTTCAGGTCCAGCCCTGTCAGAGCGATGAGACACAGAGTCGTGCACAGGGCCCGCAGACGCCCGCGAGAAGCGGCTCGACCTGTGCTCATCCGGCGTCACCAGGGCCGTTCCGGTCCCGCAGCAGCCCAGCCCGCTGAGCGACCAGCGCCGCCTGAACACGGGTTCCGACGCCGAGTTTTGTAAGGATTGCGCTGACGTGGTCCTTGACGGTCCCGGTGCTGAGGTGGAGGCGCACTCCGACGGAAGCGTTGGAAAGTCCTTCTGCGAGGAACATGAGAACATCCCGCTCGCGGTCGGTGAGGCGTTCCAACAACAGCACGGAGTCGCCTGCCAAGTCCGACCGGGCGTTCAGCAGCGTCAGGGATGCCTTGGGGGACAGTACGACGCCACCCGCTGCCAGTGTCCGTACCGACTGGGTCAGCTGATCGGGCTCAGTGTCCTTCAGGAGGAAGCCGGCCGCGCCTGAACGCAGCGCCGCGAGGATGTACTCGTCCGCGTCGAAGGTCGTCAGCATGGCCACGACCGGTGTCTCGGGCAGGGCATGCAGTGTGCTCAGCACGGTCAGACCGTCGACATCGGGCATTCGGATGTCCAGCAGTACCACGGCGGGGTGTGTATCCCGGATCTTGCCGACGGCCTCGAATCCGGTGGCCGTCGCGACGACCTCGATGTCGTCGGCCGAGTTGAGGATCAGTTCGAGGCCGGACCGGACCAGGGCCTCGTCGTCCACGACCGCTACCCGGATCAATATCGCTCTCCCGCCTCGACTGCTGTGGCACACGGCTAAGAGGCCGTTCAAAGCTTCCGGGTTGCTCCGCTCCGACGATCCGGACACTCGGAGGCGGACCTTGCCCGTGCCGCCGTACTCCTTGCGGCCCTCGCACTGGACGAGCCGGAGGCGGGGGCGGCCCGCGAGGCCGTGTCGGCCGCCGACGTCCACCCCGCCGAGCCGGATTCCGACGACACGGTCCCGCGCAGCGGGTCCGGCCGATGAGCCTCCTCCCCCCCGCCAGTCGGGGGGCGTCGAGCCGTACCGGGCACGCTGTGGCCTCCGGCTCCTGCCCCGGCGGCCGAGGCAATTCGAGCTTGCTCCGCCCTGTGGAGGCCGGCATTTCGTCGGCGAACGGCTGGACGGCGAGCGGGGATCTCCGCTGCGCCCGGCGGGCGGGAGTCGAGCGTATTCGCGGCCGAATCGTTGGAGCACGGGGATTGACCCTGGGGGCACAACCTTGTGTGCCCCACACCTTCGTGCCGGGAGGACGACACAGGTGAGGCGGTCTCCACGGCGGCTCGTGCGGCGTCCTCTCGTCGCTTGTCGCGTGAATCGGGCCGTCCGAACAGTCCGAACCTCCCCGGAATCACCTGCCCTGAACCGAGGAATTCTTGTCGGATATTCGGTCGACGTAGAGGTGTGCGGAGTGGAGTTTTTCGACAGGTTCGGATTCTTAATTTCCCAAGCCATCTGTCAGGGCTCCGTCGGCCTGGAAATCCGGCGGCCGTAAGACCCGCCGGTTGGGGGGTTGACGTCCGGCTCTCCGTATGGGATGCGACTCACCCGTGGTATCACATTTTCCCTGCTCAAAGGCCTTTTGTGGTGAGGGTCCAGTGTCCTTTCGCTCGTTGCCCGCCTGTCCGGGTAAAGAGTTTCAAAATGCGCTCTTACCTGCTCATTTTCTGGATTTCGGGGTCGTAATGCCGGATTGGCGCATGTCCCGGCATCGCCCCCGGATCTGATTTCTCGAACATTGACGGAACCTGCGCGATGGATGATTCGTCTAGCTCGGCGTGAGCGTCATGGAAGTGGCTCACAGCACGCATGCATCAAATGTTCTCGCGCATCCGCTTCCGCATTCGGAACCTGGTTCTGCGCACATCACAGGAGGTCAGTTCGCATGGCACGAATCTTCGTCGTGGGGTCAGGCGTCGTGGGGACCGCCACGGGAAAGGGGTTCCTCCACGCCGGCCACAAGGTGACGTTCGTCGACGTCGACGAGGCGCGGTTGGCAGCGCTCCGGTCGGAGGGCCTGGACGCGCGGGACGGTCTTGACCTCCGCGCCGAGCCGAGCTCGTTCGTCATCCTCACGCTGCCGACGCCCAATGTCGGTCACGCCTACGACCTGACCGCGTTCGAGAGGGGTACCGCCTCCGTGGGCGAGGCGCTGCGGGAGTCGTACGAGTCCCACGTCGTCGTGGTCCGCTCGACGGTGCCGCCGGGCACCGCGGAGGGCCTGGTGCAGCCGTTGCTGGAGCGGCACTCGGGCAAGAAGGCGGGCGAAGGGTTCACGGTCGCGAGCAACCCCGAGTTCCTGCGGGCCGCATCGGCCGTGGAGGACTTCCGGCACCCCTGGATGACGGTGATCGCCGCCCGCAGCACCCGGACCCGGGAGCGCCTGGGAGAGCTGCTCCAGCCCTTCGGCGGCGACATACGCTACTTCTCGAACCCGGCCGAAGCCGAGCTGATCAAGTGCGCACACAACATCTACAACGCGACGAAGATCAGTTTCTGGAACGAGATGTGGCTGGTGAGCAGGGAACTCGGGCTGGAACTGGAGCCCATCGCCCAGACCGTGGCCCGCTCCGCGGAGGGTTCCATCAATCCGCTCTACGGAATCCGCGGCGGCGCCGCGTACGGCGGGGTCTGCCTGCCCAAGGACACCCAGGGTTTCCTCGGCGTGGCCGACTCCATCGGCCTGCGGCTGCCGCTGCTCAAGGCAGTGGTCGAGGTCAATGACCGGATGACCCTCGAAGCCGGCCGGCCGGCCGGCTCGCCGGCCTCCAGCGCGGCGTAGCGCGGGAGTTCGCACCGACCGCCGGGGCTCGGGCAGCCGGGGCGTCCCCCCACGCCCACGGCTTCCCCTGCCCCGAGTCCCGGCCTTCCGTCCGGTCCCGGACGCCGTCGTTCGTCACGCGGTGCTGCGGTCGCCCGCCCCTTCGCACTCCGCCCCGCTGCCCGTGCGGGCTTCTTGAGAACAGGCCACATGAACGGACTTTTCGACAGCACTCTCGTCACTCTCCGGTATTACCTGATCTATCTGCCGCTGGGCGTGCTCGGTCTGGTGCGCTGGAGCTGCTGGCTCGTACGCCGGGCACCGGCCGCCCTCTACAAGCCGGTGGAGAACGACTTCCGGCTTCCGATGAGCGTCGTCGTCCCGGTCTACCAGGAAGACCCGGTGATCTTCGCCCGGGCGATCGAGTCCTGGCTCATGAACGACGTCGACGAGGTCATCCTTGTCATCGACGCGACCGACCTCGCATGCCAGGACATCGCCGGCCGTTACCCGGTGACCGTCGTCATCACCGACGTGCCCGGCAAACGGGACGCGCTGGTGCGCGGCTGGGAGGCGGCGCGCACGGACCTGGTCGCCCTTGTCGACTCCGACACCATCTGGGCCGCCGACGTGGCGGCCGAGACGTGCAAGCCGTTCGCCGACCCGAAGATCGGCGGGGTCGGCACCCGGCAGAACGTCTACAACCCCGAAGGCTTCCTGCAGCGGGTCAACGACATGTACCTGGACTACCGGTACTTCGACGAGAACGCCTCGCAGAGCGTGATGGGCCGGGCCGTCTCGTGCCTGTCGGGGCGTACCGCCGTCTACCGCCGGCAGTTGCTGCTGGAGATCTCCGACGACTTCATGAACGAGACCTTCATGGGCGTCCCGTGCATGTCCGGCGACGACAAACGGCTGACGACCCTGATTCTGGAACGCGGACACCTGGCCTTCATGCAGCGTTCGGCACGGGTCTGGTCCACCTTCCCCGGAACGCTGCGGATCTTCCTCAAGCAGCGGCTGCGCTGGGCGCGCAACACCTGGCGGTCGGACCTGCGGGCACTGTCCCGGCGCTGGGTCTGGCGCCATCCGTTCCTCGCCTTCACCATGACCGACAAAGCGGTCAGCAGCTTCACCCTGCTGCTGGCCCCGGCCTTCATGGCACTCGCCGTGGTCCGCCAGGACTGGTTCTTCGTCGCCTGCCTGGCCACCTGGTGGTGGATCAGCCGGGCCATGAAGATACTCCCGCACCTGGTGCGGAGACCGTCCTCGTTCTTCCTCATCCCCGGATTCGTGCTCCTGTCGTTCGTCATGGCCGTGGTCAAGCTCTGCGCGCTCGCCACCATCCGCAAGCAGCGCTGGCTGACCCGCCAGGTCTCCGTCGAGAACGGCGTCGTCGTACGCACCGGCCCGAGCCAGGCACAGCCCACCGAAAGCGAGGCGACCGCATGAAGCGCACGTTCCGCACGATGACCGCGGGCGCGACCGTGCTCACCGCGCTGGCGATGGCCTGTGCCACGGCGTCGACGGCACATGCGGCCGACCCCGCGCAGTCGGCCCTCGCCGCCTGGCAGCGTGTCGGCCGGCCGGACCGGCTCATCGTGATCCGGCCGGGAGCGGTGGACCTCGTCCACCAGGGGGTCCTGGTGAGCCGCCGCGGCCGGAAAGCAGGGGCGGTCCCGATGAGCTGGCTGGTCGCCGACACCGGACCGAACTGGATCGCCCAGAGCGCCGACGACCCGTCCGTCGTACAGGTCAAGGCCGCGATCCTGCTCAGCCCCGGCGCCGGTCTGCGGATCGGAGAGGTGAGCAAAAAGGTGCTGTTCACCGCAGGCGACTCCGCGACCTCGGCCACCTGGATCCGCGGCAGCCGGGCGAGCCTCGACATACGCGACACCACGCTCGCGGCGGCCGGCCCCGACGGCGGGAGCCCAGGCGACAGCTCTCCGGTGCGCCCGTACATCTACATGGGGGCGGGCGGCCGGCTCGATGTCACCGACAGCACGGTCACCGGTTTCGGGCTGCGCGGGAAGGCTCCCGCGAATTTCTCCGGTGTCACCTGGGGAACGGGCAGCAGCGGTTCGGCCGTGGGCGCCACGTTCGAGGACAACCGGACCGGCCTGCGGGTGGCCGGGGCCACGGGAGTCCGGCTGGACGACGTCACCGCGAAGGACTCGGTCGAGGACGGGGTCGTACTGAACCGCGACACGGGTACCTCCGTGGCACGGCTGACCGCCGCGGGCAGCGGCCGCGACGGCGTCGTCGTCGGCGGAACCGCCGGGCGGAGCCTGTCGGGCGTCACCACCCGGGACAGCAAGGGCACCGGCGTGAAGGCCACGTCCCAGGACGGCCTCAGACTCCTCGGCGTCGACTCCCGTTCCGACCGGCGCGGCGGCATACGACTGCTGTCCTGCCGGAACTGCACCGTCACCGACGCGGCCGTGCAGCACACGGACGTCGCCCTGGCCATCTCCGGACCCGGCAGCGCGGCAACCGTCGACAACCCTCGCCTGTCCGACGGCCGTACCGGGATCTCGCTCGGCAAGGACATCCGGTCCGCCACCGTCGCCGGTGGCACGGTGAGCGGTTTCGAACGGGGTATCTCGGTCTCCGGCCCCCGGACGACGGTCACCAGGACCCGCGTCGCCGACTCCCGCACCGGCATCACCGTGCGCGACAAGGCACACGATGTCGCGCTGACCGACGTGACCGTCGCCGGCGGCCGGACCGGCGTGACGGCCGCATCGACCGCCACGCACGTCTCGCTCACCCGGGCGCGGATCGAGGATGCCTCCGCCAAGGGCCTGACGTCCGCCTCACCGCAGTTGTTGGTCAAGGGAGGTTCGGTCTCCGGGGCGAACACGGCCGTCGACCTGCGAGCACCGGCCCGTCTCGACGGACTTGCCGTCACCGATGCCTACCGGGGACTGCACCTCGCCGCGAACGTACACGCGGCGGGGACCGGACTGGACGTGCTCGCCGAGCACAAGGGCGTCGAAGCCGACCGCGGTGCCGTCCTCGACGTCACCGACTCCCGGGTCCGGGCCCCGCTGGCACTGGCCGGCGCCGGACGGATCATGCGCCACGGCCGCACGCAGGTCACCCTGCCGCCCTTCCCCTGGCTCGGCTTCGCGGCCATCGTCGCACTGCTCGCCTCGATCGCTCTCCAGACCATCCACCAGGTGCGGCACCGCGGCACCCGTGCGCCCAAGGTCGCACGGCATGTACGCAACACCGCCTGAACACCCGTGATCCGGCCTACCGGTCGGGGCCTGTCACCCCATGCCAAGCCCCCCAAGGACAGGAGTGGTCTCATGCGCAGAAGGCGATCCATGGCGCTGTGCGGTGCGGCGGCGCTCATCATGCTCGCCGCGTGCTCAGGTCCCTCGACGGATCACGGAGGCGGTGACGGGGACAGCGGCGGCCGAAGTGCCGCGCCCCATGCTGGTCCCACCACCGCGCTGAGCGACGACGCGGACGGTGTGCAGCAGTTCTTCGGACCGACGGTACGGCCGGTGGGCCGGGGCTCGTTCGGACTGTCGCGGGCCGTGTTCCTGCCGCGCCGCGACCCCAGGCTGGGGCAGGTGCTGCGGGTCAGGTATCCGGCCGGATCGGCGAGCCCGACGGTGGCCCGGAAATTCGGCCGGCCGGAAGGCGGCGCTCAGCTCTACCTCCCCCTGAAGTCGGGGCCGACGGACTCACTGCACCTGAGGTACTACCTCCGCTTTCCACGGGAGTTCGACTTCGTCAAGGGCGGCAAGCTGCCCGGCCTGTACGGAGGCACAGTCACCAGCGGCCGACGGATCCCCGACGGCGCAGACGGCCTGTCCACTCGTTACATGTGGCGCCTGGGCGGTGCGGCCGAGGTGTATGCCTACCTGCCCACCTCCGTCCAGCACGGCACGTCGCTCGACCGCGGCGCCTGGCGCTGGCCCACCGGCCGCTGGGTCTGTGTCGAGCAGGCCGTCCGGCTCAACACCCCGGGCCGCTCCGACGGCACCGTCGACGTGACCGTCGACAACAGAACCGTGCTGCACGTCGGCGGCCTGGAGTTCCGGACCACGAACGCACTCGGCATCGACGGAATCTTCTTCTCCACATTCTTCGGCGGCAGCGATCCGAGTTGGGCGACCCCTCGCGGCCAGTACGCCGACTTCGCCGGCTTCGCCGTCTCCACCCGCCCCATCGGCCCGCTCAGCGGAGCCTGACACACGCACGCATCATCCCTCGGGAGACACCATGAGCAACACGCCCAGCCCCACCGCGACCAACCAGGACTTCCCGACGGTCCGTCAGGCGGTGATCCTCGCCGGCGGTCAGGCCAGCCGCCTTCGCCCGCACACCGACCGGGTCCCCAAAGCCCTGGTCCAGGTCGCCGGTCGACCCATCCTCGAACACCAGGCGCACTGGCTGGCAGCCGAAGGCATCGAGGACGTCGTCGTCTCCTGCGGCCACCTCGCGGAGGTCCTCAAGGAGTACACGGCCACCCACCCGCTGCCCCTGCGAGTCCGCATCGTGGTCGAGGACGAGCCCCTCGGCCGCGGCGGTGGCCTCAAGCATGCGGCCCGTCAGTTGCCGCACCCCGATGAGCGCTGGGCGGGCCTGAACGGGGACATCCTTTCCCGCTTCTCGCTGCGCGACCTGGCCCGCACCCATGTCGAGCGCTCCGCTCTGGCCACGATCGCGGTGACCCCGCTGAAATCACCGTACGGCGTCGTGGAGCTGAGCAGCGACGACCGTGTCACCCGGTTCGACGAAGCTCCGGTGCTGCCGCACTGGATCAACGCGGGCGTCTACCTGTTCGAGCCTGAGGTGACCGGGCTGCTGCCGGACCTCGGGGACCACGAGGACACCACGTTCCCGTCCCTCGCTGCGCAGGACCGGCTGACGGCTTATCGCATCAACGGCTACTGGCGAGGCGTGGACAACGCGAAGGACCTGAAGACCGCTTCCGCGGAGATCACCGCGTTCGGGTGGCTCGCCGGAGCCGGAGCCGAAGCCGCCTGACAGGCACCTCTCCTCCGAAACCCCCGAAAGGCACCACATGACCGACTACTCCAGCTTGATCAAGGCGTACGACATCCGCGGTGAGGTCCCCGCCCAGCTCGACACAGGGATCGCCGAACGGATCGGCGCCCTGTTCGTACGGCTGACAGGCGCCTCGCGTGTGGTCGTGGCCCGGGACATGCGCGCCACCTCGGGCGCGCTCGCCTCGGCCTTCGCCGCAGGCGTCAACACCGCGGGAGCCGATGTGATCGACGCCGGCCTGGGCTCGACGGACTACCTCTACTACGCCTCCGGCAGCCTGGACCTGCCCGGAGCGATGATCACGGCCAGCCACAATCCGGCCCAGTACAACGGCATCAAACTCTGCCGTGCCGGGGCGTCCCCCGTAGGAGAGGGCACCGGCCTGGAGCAGATCAGGGCCTGGCTGGAGACCGGCGACATGCCTGCTCCCGCCCTCCGTCCCGGGACAACGACCCATCTCGACCTGCTGTACAGGTATGCCGATCACCTCACCTCACTGGTACAGATCAAGCCGACCCGTCTGCTGAAGGTGGTCGTCGACGCCGGAAACGGCATGGCCGGACACACCGTTCCGGCCGTCATGACCGACCTGCCTGTCACATTGATCCCGCTCTACTTCGAGTTGGACGGATCCTTCCCCAACCATGAGGCGAACCCGCTGGAGCCGAAGAACCTCGTGGACCTGCAGGCGGCGGTGTGCGCGAGCGGCGCGGACATCGGACTGGCCTTCGACGGCGATGCCGACCGCTGCTTCTTCGTCGACGAACAGGGCGCTCCCGTCAGCCCGTCGGCAATCGTCGGCCTGGTCGCAGCCCGTGAGCTGACACGTCATCTCGGTGCCGCGATCGTGCACAACGTCATCACCTCCGCCGCGGCCGTGGAGATCATCCGCGAGCACGGAGGCACTCCGATCCGCTCGCGGGTCGGACATTCCTTCATGAAGACGCGCATGGCGGAGTACGACGCGGTCTTCGGCGGCGAGCACTCCGGCCACTACTACTTCCGCGACTTCTGGCGGGCGGACACCGGGATGCTCACGGCTCTGCACGTGCTGGCCGCGCTCGCCGAACAGCACCGGCCGCTGTCGGAACTGCTCGCCCCCTACACGCGCTACGTCTCCTCGGGCGAGATCAACACCACGGTGGCGGACACGCCAGCCGCGCTGAACGATGTCGAGTCCGCCTGCCGCAGCATCGACGGAGCCGGCATCGACCGCCTCGACGGCCTGACCGTGGATCTGGGAGACGGCCGCTGGTTCAACGTCCGCCCGTCGAACACGGAGCCGCTGCTGCGGCTCAACGTAGAGGCCCCGGACGAGAACTCGATGGCCGAACTGCGCGACTGGGTGCTCACGATCATTCGGGCATGAGGCATGAGGCAGGTCCGGCCGGGCCGCAACGGACCCGCACGACGCCGTACGGGAGTCGGCGATCCCTTGCACACCCTGCAGGTCAAGGCAGCCGATCCCCCCGATGAACTGCGCGCGGCCCAGGCCTCCAGCCGTGGGCCGGGCGCTGCCCAGGAGCGCGTTCGTTGCCCGGCATGGAGATGAAGGAGATCATCTCGCCCGGACAGCTCCCGAGATCGTGGGTCAGGGCCAGGGTGCGCCTGGTCGCGCGGATGCGGCGCGACCCGTCTCCTGCCGGCCGCCTTGGCAAGCCCACACGTGAGTGGCGACGACGACGTCTCCGCGAGCCAGGTCCTTCTTCCGCCCGCCCGCGATACCGGTGAAGAACACCGCACGATGGCTGAGCCGGCTGATGGCACGTCCGGCCAGTCAACCACGTCCCCGACCCCGCCGCGGCGCTGCGCGAACGGGCCAGGGTGACCACTCCCGACGGCGTACTCCTCCTCTTCCACCCGTCCGGCCGTGCCGCGCGCCGCCCGCCACGGACGCCCCCTGGACCCGGACGACCTGACGGCCGAGGAGAAACGCGCCCCCGCCCTGCGGGCGGCAGACTGGCACCTCAAGGTCTACGAGGACGCCCGGCACCACCTCCTGGCACTGCGCGACCCGCACCCGCACCCTCGTCTGAGCGCGCCGCCCGCAGGCCCCGACACCCGCCCCGCCTTCTGTACGGCAGGGGCCCGGTCGGCGACCATCGGTGACATGATCCGCCGACCGCACTGCGCCCCCGCCCTCGCGGGCGCCCGTGGCCGGCGCCGGTTCCGCCCCGAAGCCCTGAGTCGCGCGATCCCCGACCGAAAGGCCGAACCATGTCGACGATCAGTCAATGGCAGCTGCGGGCCGCGTTCGCGGTGCGGTTGTCGGAGATGTACGGGCAGGAGGTTCCCGCCTACACGACGCTGGTGGACGTCTCCCGCGAGGTCAACGAGGACGTCCTGCGCGCACAGGGAGCCGACGCCGAACGCCTCGGGTCCATCGGCCGGGTGACCGCGGAGCGGCACGGAGCCATCCGCGTCGGCACCCCGCGGGAACTCCAGCAGGTCGCCCGCGTCTTCGGTGCCCTCGGTATGCACCCCGTCGGCTTCTACGACCTGCGGGAGGCCGCGGCCAGCGCCGTCCCCGTCGTCTCCACCGCCTTCCGCCCGGTCGACGGCGAGGAACTCGCCCGCAACCCCTTCCGGGTGTTCACCTCCATGCTCACCCCGGCCGACCCCCGCTTCTTCGACGCCGGCCTGCGCGCACGTCTGGAGACCTTCCTCGCCGGCCGTGAGCTCTTCCCGCCGGAGCTGCTCACGCTGGCCGACCGCGCCGCGGCCGAGCGCGAACTGCCCAAGGACGACGCCGAGCGCTTCCTCCGGCTGGCCGTCGGCGTCTTCGAGTTGTCGAAGGAACCGGTGGACCGGGCCTGGTACCGCACCCTGGAGCAGGTCTCCGCCGTCGCCGCCGACATCGGCGGAGTCCGCAGCACGCACATCAACCACCTCACCCCGCGCGTCCTGGACATCGACGAGCTGTACCGCCGTATGACGGACCGCGGCGTCGAGATGATCGACACCATCCAGGGCCCACCGGCCTGGAAGGGCCCGGACGTCCTGCTGCGCCAGACCTCCTTCCGCGCCCTGGCCGAACCCCGCCCGATGCGCGCCGAGGACGGCAGCGTCGTCAGCGGCGAACTGCGGGTCCGCTTCGGCGAGGTCGAGGCCCGCGGTATCGCCCTCACCCGTACCGGACGTGCTCTGTACGACGAACTCCTCGGCCGTGTCGACGAGTTGGCGTCCCGAAGCCCCGTCGAGAGCCGCGACGACATCGCGCGTGCCGTGTGGGAGCGCCATATGCCCGGCAGCGAGGAAGAACTCGCGGCCGGGGGACTGGCGTACTTCACCTACCGCCTCGCCGACGACCGGCCGAGTGACGGCGGCACACCGCCCGCCGGTCTCGCCGAACTGGTGCGGCAGGGCTGGGTGCGCGCCCAGCCCATCGTCTACGAGGACTTCCTGCCCCGCTCCGCCGCCGGCATCTTCCAGTCCAACCTCAGCGGCCAGGGCACCCGCGACAACGGACAGACGGGCACCGCCTACGACGCCGACTGGCTCTCCGGCGCCGTCGAACGCGAGGTCCTCGACCCCTTCGCCCTCTATGAGCAGCAGCAGAACCGCTCCCTCGCCCATGTCGCCCGCTCGCTCGGCCTCACCACCACCCTCCGCTGACCCGCCACCCCCTGGAGGACCACGATGACCAGCAACGCGCTGCCCACCACGGACGACCTGCGCGCCCGCGCCCGGACCTGCCTGCGGAACATCGGTGCGGAGGTGACAGAGGGCCAGGACTTCCCGGCCCGTACCCCCATCACCGGCGAGAACCTGTTCGGGTTGAAGGCGGCCACCGGCACCGACATCGAAGAAGCCCTTGCGGCCGCCCGTACCGCCTTCCTCGCCTGGCGCACCACACCCGCCCCACGCCGCGGTGAACTCGTCCGCCGGCTGGGCGAGTTGCTGCGCGAGCACAAGGGCGACCTGGCCGATCTCGTCACCATCGAGGCGGGCAAGATCCGCTCCGAGGCGCTCGGCGAGATCCAGGAGATGATCGACATCTGTGACTTCGCGGTCGGCCTCTCCCGCCAGTTGTACGGCCGTACGATCGCCTCCGAACGCCCCGGCCACCGCCTCGCCGAGACCTGGCACCCGCTCGGCGTGGTCGGCGTCATCTCCGCCTTCAACTTCCCCGCGGCCGTGTGGTCCTGGAACACCGCCGTCGCGCTCGTCTGCGGCGACACCGTGATCTGGAAGCCCTCCGAACTCACCCCGCTCACCGCCCTGGCCTGCCACCGTCTGCTGGCCCGGGCCGCCGACGAGGTCGGCGCACCCCGCGACGTGCACCGACTCCTGCTCGGGGACCGCGCGGTCGGCGAGAAGCTCGTCGACGACCCCCGCGTGGCCCTCGTCAGCGCCACCGGCTCCACCCGCATGGGCCGCGAGGTCGGCCCGCGGGTCGCCGCCCGCTTCGGCCGCAGCCTGCTGGAACTCGGCGGCAACAACGCCGCGATCGTCGCCCCCTCCGCCGACCTCGACCTCGCCGTCCAGGGCATCGTCTTCGCCGCGGCCGGCACGGCGGGCCAGCGCTGCACCACGCTGCGCCGACTGATCGTCCACCGCGACATCGCCGACACCCTCGTCGAGCGCCTGACCGCCGTCTACGGCAAACTCCCCGTCGGCAGCCCGTTCGACGAGACGACACTGGTCGGCCCGCTGATCTCCACCACCGCCCTCGACGCCATGCGGCACGCCCTCACCCGTGTCCAGGCCCAGGGCGGCAAGGTCCTGGCAGGCGGGAACCGGCGCCTCGCCGAGGCGGCACCGGCGGCGGCCTACACCGAACCCGTGCTCGTCCGCGTGGACGAACAGACCGGCGTCGTACGGGAGGAGACCTTCGCTCCGATCCTGTACGTCCTCACCTACGACACCCTCGACGAGGCGATCGCGCTGCACAACGACGTCCCGCAGGGCCTGTCGTCCAGCATCTTCACCCGCGACCAGCGGGAGGCCGAGATCTTCCTGTCCGCCGCCGGCTCCGACTGCGGTATCGCCAACGTCAACATCGGCACCTCAGGAGCCGAGATCGGCGGCGCCTTCGGCGGCGAGAAGGACACCGGCGGCGGCCGCGAGTCCGGCTCCGACGCCTGGAAGGCGTACATGCGCTCGGCGACCAACACCATCAACTACTCGGGCGAACTCACCCTGGCCCAGGGGGTCAGCTTCCTCTGACCGTTCCTAAAGACTGAGCGGGAGTGAGCCCTGTTGCCAGGGCTCATGCTCAGCCGAACGCCCCGAACGGTGGTGGGCGCTCTGGTCGACCGCTTTCGCGCCGCGTCCGGGCGGCACGGATCGTGTCCGTGGTCCGGGGATGCGGGGGCGGTTTCCCTCACGTCCCGGGGCCACCGGTCCGGCCTGGACGGTCCGATGCCCCACACGATCGCTCCGGTCGTGTGGGGGCGGTGCCGTCCGACGCCGGATCGGGTGCCCCAGGGCGCGCCTTCCGATCGCCACGGCGGCTGCGTCGTGGCGAGTGGTCTTCCTGGTTGTGGTGGTAAGGGGTTGCTGGCAGTGCTGGGCGCTCCAGCGGCTGGTGTAGGCGGGGTCGACGGCGACGACGGGGATGCCGAGTTCGGCTGCCATGGACACGAGCCGGGCCCGCAGCCGGGAGGTGGGCATGCCGGAGATCAGCTTGCGGAAGCGCTTCTTGCGGCCGTGCTTCTCGCGGGTTTTCTCCGCCTGGAAGTCGAGGTCCTCGATCGCGATCGCGAGGTGGTGGCGCTGGGCCCAGTGCAGCAGGCGGATCAGGGCGTGTCGGACTTGGGCGTCGCGGTGCTGGGCGGTGCCGGACAGGTCGTAGTCGAAGCGCCGGGGGCTGCCGGTGGGGTTGCCGTGTTCGTCGAGGCGCCCGGCGGCCAGGTGGTCGGCGTTGGTGTCGAAGCCGATCAGACCACCGGCACGGGCCACCGCGAGTGGCACGGTTTGGACTGGCGGGATCGTCCAGGACGCGGTCAGGTACCAGCGCCCGCGGCCTGTGTCTTCGTGGATGCGGTACCGCGCCCCCCGAAGGGCCGGGCACCACGAACGGCGCCGCCACCTCCCGTAGTCTCCCCACCCCGTTCACCCCCGGCCCGATGTCGCAGACATCCGTCATCACACCCAACGACCACCATCAGTGAAGGTCACGCATTCGATCCAAGAACTCCCGTTCCCCATCGTGCCTGCCGTTGCCAGGAGGCTCACTCATGCGCGCCAGAACACGCTCAAGTGCCATCGAACGCCACCTGCTCACAACCCCGGCGGGTCTCCCACCACGGGTGGAGGTCTCTCCATCGACCCGTGGGTGGTGGTGATCCGCACCCCTCCAGGCGCAGCCTTGAGGCATGGGTTCACTTCACTCCGCACTCGTCACCGTCACCGGCATCTGCATCGTGGTCTTTGCCGCGGCCTGGATCGCGGGTGCCGTCTACTTCGGTCTGAAGAGCCAGGGCGGCGTGCGGGGCTGGGGGCGCGGCCTGCGTCGCGCGTTGCCCCGCCGCGTTCTGCTGATCGCAGGCGCCTACCTGTTCTCCTCGCTGATCAGGTACTCCGGGGACATCTGGCGCCATCTTCGGTACTGGCAGCCCGAGCTCGCGCTCCTCGGGGGCCTGCTCGCCGTCGCCTCCACGGCGCTGCTGCTGTGGGCCCGCTGGGTCCTGGGCACGATGTGGGCCAGCGTGCCGATGGTCCAGGAGCATCACGAGCTGCGTACGGACGGCCCTTACCGGCTAATTCGCCATCCCATATACACCGGCTTGCTCGGACTGGTCGTCGGCGCCATGCTGGCCTGCGGCTTCGGCGTCTGGACAGCCGTCCTCGTGGTCGTCGTTCCGTGGCTGCTGCTCCGCGTCCGGGCCGAGGACGCGCTCATGGCCGGTCAGTTCGGGGCTTCCTACGACGCTTACCGCGCCGACGTCCCGGCGTTGATCCCGTGGACGCGTCCCGCTAGGACGGCGGCCGGGACACCGAGCTCGCCGTAGCCGTCGCCGTGCTTCCCGCGCTCCGTCACGGCTGCGGCTCGTCGGGCGCCCCGGCGTCCGGGCCGGTGTGGGGGGCGCCCGGCCTCCCGGTCGTTCCCTCGGGGAGCAGGAAGGCGGTGAGCGCGGCCGTGTCGTCCTGCAACTGGTCGTGGCTGTAGGCCAGCAGGTCCTCATGGAGCCGTTCCAGCAGCTCCGCGGGCGGCAAAGGCCCCCAGGAACGCAGCCGCTGGAGCAGGGGATAGAAGGAGCCGTCCGGATCCCGGGTCTCCGTGACGCCGTCCGTGTACAGGAGGAGCTGGTCGCCGGGGCCGAAGGGGTAGGTGTCGACGCGGTAGGGGTCCCGGACGAGCATGCCGAGGTTCAGCGGTGGCCCCGGCCGCCCGAGGTCCAGTTCACGGACCTCGCCGGGGCGGATGAGCAGCGGTGGTGGATGGCCGCAGTTGAGGATGCGGACGACCCTGTCGTCACCGCCGCCGGGGATCTCGGCGAAGACGGCCGTGACGAACCGTTCGGCCACCTCGCTGCCGCCCAACTGGCCCGCCCGTCGTGACATGCTGGTGTCCACCCGCTCCACGAGGGCATGCAGGTCGGGTTCGTCGTGCGCGGCCTCACGGAACGCGCCCAGCATGGTGGCCGCGGTCTCCACGGCGAGCAGCCCCTTGCCGCGTACGTCACCGATGAGCAGGCGTACTCCGTACGCGGTCGGCACGGCCTCGTAGAGGTCGCCGCCGATCCGGGCCTCCGCGGCGGCGGACAGGTAGAAGCTCTCCAGCAGCAGGTTCCCGATCCGGTGCGGGACCGGTCTGAGCAGGACGCGCTGTGCGATCTCGGCCACGAACCGGACGTCGGCCAGCGTGCGTTCCCGGCGGGTCCGGTGCGCGGCGAAGATCGTGCCCAGGGCGCCCACCAGAGCCGTACACACGTAGGCGGCCACATAGTGGCGCTCCCAGATGTAGCCCACGGGGCGGCCCGCACAGCACGCGGTGCCGGCCAGCAGCATCTCGAAGCCGATGGCGAAGACGGTGGCGCCGGCGACGACGACCGCCACATGTGCGAAGGCGGTCACCAGGGGGAGTGCGATCAGCAGGAAGCTCACCGGCCACTCCACCGGCGTGATCGGTTCGAGCACCAGCACGCCCACGACGTACAGGACGGGAAGCCAACGCATCCACGTGGGGGAAGCGGGGGGAGCGGGCAGTGCTGAGTGGCGACCGTCGTGCCTCACCCGGGACTCCTGGCATACGAATCTCGACAAGACTCCCAGCCTTCCGGGCCACCGCCCGCCGCGCCGGTGATTGCTCCACTCAGCGGCATGTTCCGGCGCGACGGCAGCATTCGCATCCGGTTACGAAACATTCGGGATTTTCCGTGAAGGTAATTGATCTTGAATTGGCCGATTGTCGACTCTCGCGATCGATAGGCGAATTTCTCTGCATTTGAGCTGCGTAAATAGCGCCCTGAGTGAATCGAAGGTTTCGAAATAATCACCGAAACTGTTGACAGGTGACATGGCCAGACCAACACTGCCCAGCAAGCCACACCCGCACAGGCCACACGAGGAGGCACTGCATGAACCCGCTCGACCACGCACTGAGCCGCCGCGGCGCAGGCGCACTGCTGCTGGGCGCCGCCGCCGGGCTGGCCCTGCCCGGCACCGCCCGTGCCGCCACGGTCGTCACCACGAACCAGACCGGTACCAACAACGGCTACTACTACTCGTTCTGGACCGACGCGCAGGGCACGGTCTCCATGACGCTCGGTTCCGGCGGCAACTACGGCAGCAACTGGAGCAACACCGGCAACTTCGTCTGCGGCAAGGGCTGGAGCACCGGCGCCCGCCGCAACGTGACCTACTCCGGCAGCTTCAGCCCGTCCGGCAACGGCTACCTGTCCCTCTACGGCTGGACGTCCAACCCGCTCGTCGAGTACTACATCGTCGACAACTGGGGCACCTACCGGCCCACCGGGACGTACAAGGGCAGCGTCACCAGCGACGGCGGCACCTACGACATCTATCTGACGACGCGGTACAACGCCCCGTCCGTCGAAGGCACCAAGACCTTCAACCAGTACTGGAGCGTCCGCCAGTCGAAGCGGACGGGCGGCACCATCACCACCGGCAACCACTTCGACGCCTGGGCCAGGGCCGGCATGTCCCTCGGCAGCTTCAGCTACTACCAGATCCTCGCGACCGAGGGTTACCAGAGCAGCGGCAGCTCCACCATCACGGTGGCGTGATGGGTGCCGCAGCGCAGCACTCGTCACGCCCCCTGCTGGCAACGGCCGCCGCGATCGCGCTGGCCGCCGCGGGCACCCTCGCCGTCGGCGCCGCCCCGGCCCAGTCCGCCACCTGTGCCGGTTACGTCGGTCTCACCTTCGACGACGGGCCGTCCACCGCCCACACCCCGAGCCTGCTCAGCGCACTCAAGGCCAACGGGCTGCGGGCCACGATGTTCAACGAGGGCCAGTACGCGGCCGCCTACCCCGCCCAGGTCCAGGCCGAGATCGGGGCGGGCATGTGGGTCGGCAACCACAGCTACACCCACCCGCATCTGACCCAGGAGACCCAGGCGCAGATCGACTCGGAGATCTCCCGCACCCAGTCGGCCATCGCGAGCGCCGGTGGCGGGACACCGACCCTGTTCCGGCCGCCGTACGGCGAGACCAACGCGACCGTGCACACGGTCGAGGCCAAGTACCGGCTCACCGAGATCATCTGGGACGTCGACTCGCAGGACTGGAACGGCGCGAGCACCGACGCCATCGTGCAGGCCGTCTCCCGGCTCACGAGCGGCCAGATCATCCTCATGCACGAGTGGCCCGCCAACACCCTGGCCGCGATCCCGCGCATCGCACAGAGCCTTGCGGCCAAGGGACTGTGCTCCGGGCGGATCTCCACGCAGACCGGCCGCGCGGTCGCTCCCTGAGGATCACCTGAGCACCACTTGAGCACCACCGGCACCAGGGGCGCGGCGGCGGTCCGTCAACCGCCGCGCCCTTCTCATGAGTTCGGATGACACCGGGATCTTCCGCCGCCTTCCGCCGATAGGGTCGCCGCCGTGGACTACTACGACCTGGGCCGTCACAGCCGGCGCGTGACGACGTCGTCCCCCGAGGCACAGACCTGGTTCGACCGGGGACTCATCTGGACCTACGCCTTCAACCACGAGGAAGCCGCCCGCTGTTTCGAGGCCGCCGGCGCGGCGGACCCGGACTGTGCGATGGCCGACTGGGGCGTGGCCTACGCCCTCGGCCCCAACTACAACAAACCCTGGGAGTTCTTCGACCAGGACGACCTGGCCCGGACGGTGGAGCGCACGCACACCGCCGTGGAACGCGCCCACGCCAAGGCCGCACACGCGACCCCCGTCGAACGTGCCCTCATCGAGGCGCTGCGCGCCCGCTACCCGCAGGCCGCGGCCCCGGACGCGGAGGCCTGCTCGGTGTGGAACACCGCCTACGCCGACAGCATGCGGGCCGTCCACGAACTGGCGCCCGACGACCTCGACGTGGCGACCCTCTACGCCGACGCCCTGATGAACCTCACCCCCTGGCAGCTCTGGGACATCCGCACCGGCCGGCCCGCCGACGGAGCCCGCACCCCGGAGGCCAGGGCCGTGCTGGAGCGGGCCCTCGGCGCCGAGGCGGGCCCCCGGCACCCCGGGCTGCTGCACCTCTACATCCACCTGATGGAGATGTCACCCACCCCCGAGACCGCCCTGCCGGTCGCCGACCGGTTGCGCGACCTGGTCCCCGACGCCGGGCACCTCCAGCACATGCCCTCGCACCTGGAGGTCCTCTGCGGCGACTACCGGCGCGTGGTCTCCGACAACGCCGCGGCCGTCGCCGCCGACGAGAAGTACCACGCCCGCGCCGGAGCGCTGAACTTCTACACCCTCTACCGCTGCCACAACCTCCACTTCGGGATCTACGGCGCGATGTTCCTGGGCCGTCTCCAGGACGCCCTCGCCACGGCCGAACGGCTCGAAGCCGCCGTGCCGGAAGAACTGCTGCGCGTGCAGAGCCCGCCGATGGCCGACTGGCTGGAGGGCTTCCTCGCGATGCGGGTGCACATCCTGATCCGCTTCGGCCGCTGGGACGACATCCTGCGCCTGCCGCAGCCCGCCGACCCCCTGCTGTACTGCGTGACCACCGCGATGCACCACTACGCGCGCGGAGTCGCCCACGCGGCCACCGGCAGGATCGCCGAAGCGGAGGCGGAACGCGCCCGTTTCCGGGACGCGGTCGCCGCGGTCCCCGCCACCCGCATGCTGTTCAACAACACCTGCGCCGACATCCTGGCCATCGCGTCCGCGCTGCTGGACGGCGAACTCGCCTACCGCAAGGGCGACTTCGACACCGCGTTCGCCGCCCTGCGGCGCTCGGTCGACCTGGACGACAACCTCCCCTACGACGAGCCCTGGGGCTGGATGCAGCCCACCCGGCACGCCTACGGCGCCCTGCTCCTGGAACGCGGCAGGGTCGAGGAGGCCGAGGCGGTCTACCGCGCCGACCTCGGCCTGGACGACACCCTGCCCCGGCCGCTGCAGCACCCCGGCAACGTCTGGTCCCTGCACGGCTTCCACGAATGCCTCCAGCGGCTCGGCAAGGACGGCGAGGCACGGATCGTGGCCCAGCAGCTGAAGCTCGCCGCCGCGACGGCGGACGTACCGATCACGGCGTCCTGCTACTGCCGTACGGAGTGCTGCGGCACGCGTTAGAGCGCCCGCTCAGAGCGCCCGCTCAGAGAGCCCGCTCAGAGCGCCCGCGCGATCAGCAGCGCCACGTCGTCGTGGTCGTCGGGGTGGCGCAGGCCGTGCAGCAGCAGGTCGCAGGTCTGCTCCAGCGGCCGGTGGGGCTCGTCGAGGAAGCCGAGCAGCACGCTGAGGCGGTCGTCGATGGGGTGGCGGCGGGTCTCGACCAGGCCGTCGGTGTACAGGACCAGCAGGTCACCGGCGGTGAGGTCGACGGTGGTGGTCTCGAAGGGGATGCCGCCGACACCGAGCGGCGCGGCGGGCGGCAGTTCGAGCAGGGTGGCGGCGTGCCCGGAGTGCACCAGCGCGGGCGGCATATGACCCGCGTTGGCGAATTCGCAGCGCCTGGTGTGCGGGTCGTACACCCCGTACAGACATGTGACGATGTAGTGCTCCAGATCGCAGGTGATCTTGTCCAGGTGCTGGAGCACCGCGGCCGGGGGCAGTTCCAGGTCCGCGTACGCGCAGGTGGCGGTGCGCAGCCGGCCCATGGTGGCGGCCGCGTCGATGCCGTTGCCCATCACGTCCCCGACGACCAGCACGGTCCGGTCGCCCGACAGCGGGATCACGTCGTACCAGTCGCCGCCCACCTCGCTGGTCGCCTGGGCCGGCTGGTAGCGCGAGGCCAGCTCCAGGCCCGTGTGGTGCGGCGCGTGGTCGGGGAGGAGGCTGCGCTGGAGGGTGAGGGCGGTGTTGCGGACGCTCTGGAACCAGCGGGCGTTGTCGATGGCCACGGCGGCCCGCCCGGCCAGCTCGGTGGCGAGGACCACGTCGTCCTCGTCGAAGGGGAGCGGATTGCGGGTGCGCTTGAGATCGAAGGCGCCGAGCACCTCGCCGTGCGCGATGAGGGGTACGACGAGGTACGAGTGCACCCCGGCCTGCGCCAACAGGGCGCCCGCCTCGGCGTTGCGGGCGATACGCGACAGATCGTGCGCGCCGACACGGGGGACCAGGACCGGCCGGGCCGTGTGGACGCAGAGGGTCACCAGCCGGTCGCCGTCGTAGGCGGCCAGGTCGCCGAGCGGATCGGCGGCACGCAGCGCGACCGTGGGATGGGCCGCTTCGAGGGCCAGGGCCCGGAACAGCTCCGGGCCGTTCTCCGGTCTGCGGGAACGGCGCAGCGCGAGCGCCGAGTCCAGCACGTCCACGGCGACCACGTCCGCGAGGACCGGGGTGGCGATCTCGGCCAGCTCATGCGCCGTACGCTCCACCTCCAGCGAGGTGCCCACCCGCGCGGAGGCGTCGGCGATGAGGGCGAGCCGTCTGCGGGCCCGGTCGGCCTCGGCGGCCGCGCGGTGCCGCTCGGTGACGTCGACGACCGAGGTCGCCGCGCCCAGGACCCGGCCGCCGTGGTCCTCCAGTCGGTAGAACGACAGCGACCAGGCGTGCTCACGCTCCGGATCCGCCGGGGGCCGGCCCACGTGGTACTGGTCGAGCAGCGGCGTGCCCGTGGTGAGCACCTGCCGCAGCGCCGACTCCACGGAGTCGATGTCGGGCAGCGACAGGGCCTCCCGCAGATGGCGTCCGATGTGCTCCTCGGCGGGAATGCCGTCGATGCGTTCCAGCGCCGGGTTGACCAGCAGATAGCGCAGGTCGGGGTCGAGGAGGGCCAGGCCGATCGGGGACTGGTTGATCAGCCGCTCGCACAGCGCCAGGTCGGTCTCCACCCTTTGGAGCATCGTGTGGTCGGCCACGATCCCCAGTGCGTAGATGTCGCCCACGTCGTCCATCAGCCGCATGCTGCGGAACTCCATGAGCCGGCTGCCGCCGTCCTTGTGCCGGACCGGGAAGGCACCGGCCCAGCTCTGGCCGGTCTCCAGCACCTCGGTGAAGAGGCTCACCGCGGCCTTCAGATGGTCCGGGTGCACGAGCAGTCGCGCCGCGTACTCGCCCAGGGCCTCCTCGGCCGGGTAGCCGAAGAGTTCCTCGGCCTGCGGGGTCCAGAAGACGATCCGGCCCTGCGAATCCAGTGCCACCGCGGCCACGCTCAGCACGTCCAGCAGACCCGTCGGGCGGGGCAGCCCGGGGCCGTACCCCGGGCGGCCGGGGCCGTCGGGGTCACCGGACCGCAGGGAACCCACAGCCATGCCTCAACCACCTCCATCGGCCGGCGGGCCGATGCCGCTGCTGCGGCACTTCCATGCTGCCCCCGCCACACGGCCCACCCCAACCCCAGGACACCGGGCCGGACGCCCTTGGAGGGGTCCTCCCCGCTCCCGTCGGCCCGCGCGTATCGGGCGGGCAAGCAGGAATATCGGGGTACATAGAGGATGTAATCGATGGATTCTCCGCGAGAAGGTTTCGACGTGCCGGCCTCCGCGGGCCCGCGCGATCTCCTCGACGCCTCCAGCGACGCGGCGGCGGTGCTGTCGTCCCGGGGCGTCGTGATCGGCTGGACCCGCGGCGCCGAGGCACTGCTCGGCCACCCGGCCGCCAGGGTGGTCGGCCGCTCCGCGGGGCGCCTGCTCGCCATGCGCCCCGACCCGGCCCGCGCCGCGGGTGTCGCCGAGCGCTGCCGCTCCGGCATGGGCTGGAGCGGCCTCGTCCCGGTACTGCACCGCGACGGCCGCAGCATCATCGTCGACCTGCGGATCTCCGCGTCCTTCCGGATGGGCGGCGAGGAGTGCTTCCTCCTCTCGGCCCGAGAGCAGCGGCCCCAGTGGACGATGGGCCAGTCCGTCCTCGACGGGTTCCTCACCCGCTCGCCGATCGGCATGGCCGTGATGGACCTGGACCTGCGCTACGTCTGGCTGAACGACACCCTGGAGCAGTTCGGCGGAGTCCCGAGGGAACAGCGCCTGGGACGCCGGCTCAGCGAACTGCTGCCCGGACTGCAGGCCAGCACCATCGAGGGCCTGATGCGCAAGGTGCTCCTGACCCGGGAGCCGGTCACCGACTACGAGTACCTCGGCTGGAGCTGGGCCGACCCGCACCGGCAACGCGCCTACTCCACCTCGTTCTTCCCCCTCGTCGACGCCGGCGGCTCGGTGACCGGCGTCTGCTACATGGTCTCCGACGTCACCGAGCGGTGGAACGCCCGGCAGTTGCTGTCGCTGGTCAACGAGGCAGGTACCCGCATCGGCACCACCCTCGACGTGCTGCGCACCGCCCAGGAACTCGCCGACTTCGCCGTCCCCCGCTTCGCCGACTTCGTCATCGTCGACCTCCTGGAGCCCGTCCTCAGCACCGAGGGACACGGCACCTGGCTGACCGACGCGGGCCCGGCGCCCGCCAGACCGTCGATGCGGCGGGCCGCGCTCAAGACCGTGCGCGAGGGCAGCCCCGAGGCGGTGGCGCGGATCGGCGACCGGGTCGACTTCCTGCCCCCACCGCACGGCATCGACCTGCTCATCGGGGGCGAGCCCATCATCATCCCGGTGCTCGACCCGGACGACCACCTGTGGGTCACCGAGCAGCCCGCGCGGACGGCCCGCATCAGGGAGTTCGGCCTGCACTCCCTGATCTCGGTCCCCATGCGGGCGCGGAACACCGTCCTGGGCCTCACCACGTTCGCCCGCTCGCTCAACCAGATCTCGTTCCGGCCCGACGACGTCCTGCTCGCCCAGGAACTGGTCGCGCGCGCCGCCGTCTGCGTCGACAACGCCCGCCGCTACACGAGGGAGCACACGGCGGCCGTCACCCTGCAGCGCAGCCTGCTGCCCCAGGCGCTGACCGGGGGTACGGCGCTGGACGTGGCCTCCTCCTACCTGCCGGCGGACGCGACGGACGGTGTCGGCGGCGACTGGTTCGACGTCATCCCGCTGTCCGGCGCCCGGGTCGGTCTGGTCGTCGGCGACGTAGTGGGCCACGGCCTCGCCGCGGCGGCCAGCATGGGCCGGCTGCGCACCGCCGTACAGACGCTCGCCGACATGGAGATGCCCCCCGACGAGCTCCTCGCCCACCTCGACGACCTCGTGCTGCGACTGGGGGAGGAGGAGAGCGGCGGCACGGCCTCAGACGGCAGCACGACCACCTTTGTCGGAGCGACCTGCCTGTACGCCGTCTACGACCCGGTGACCCGCCGGTGCGCCATGGCCCGGGCGGGACACCCGCCGCCCGTCGTGGTCGCACCCGACGGGCGGGTCCACTTCCCCGACATGCCCGCCGGACCACCGCTCGGGCTGGGCGGCATGGCCTTCGAGGCGACCGAGATCGAACTCGCCGAGAACAGTCTGTTCGGCCTCTACACCGACGGCCTCATCGAAGGTGCCGACCAGGACGTCGAGAAGGGCATGTCCCGGCTCCGCGTCGCGCTGGCCGGCCCCGCCACCGAACTGGACGCGCTGTGCGCGGCCACCGTGCAGCAGCTGGTCACCGTTCCCCAGCCCGACGACGTCGCCCTGCTGCTGGTCCGCACCCACGCCCTGGGCGCCGACCACGTCGTCTCCTGGGAGGTGCCCGTAGACCCGGCCGCCGTCGCCGACGTCCGGGCCGAGGCGACCCGCCAGGTCTCGGCGTGGGGCTACGACGAACTGGCCATGACCACCGAACTCATCGTCAGCGAGCTGGTCACCAACGCCATCCGCTATGCCGAACCGCCCATCCGGCTACGGCTGTTGCGTGACGCCCGGCTGACCTGCGAGGTCGCCGACGGCAGCAGCACCGCGCCCCGGCTCAGGCACGCCCGCAGCACCGACGAGGGCGGCCGCGGACTCTTCCTGGTGGCCCAGCTCGCCCACCGCTGGGGCGCCCGCTACACAGGGGAGGGCAAGATCATCTGGGCCGAGCAGGAGATCCCGTCGGACCTTCCCTGAGGCGCCCGGGGCGCCGGCACGGTCCAAGAGGAGGGGGCCGGGGTCCTGTCGAAATCGCACGTTTGGCCGTACGCTGTCAATTCATAAGGATTCGGCAGCAATTGGGGGAGCCGCCATGTCCGGGGACGCGTACGGTCCGAACCAGGGTTTCCAGGGACCGGGATTCCCGAACCCGGGTCCCTTCGTCCCGCCCATGCCGTCGGCTCCGCCGCCCGCCCCGCCGGACGCCCTGCGCGCCACCGCCGTCGCCCTTCTCAACCTCAGCGGCCTCGGCCTCGGTTACCTGCTCGTCCGAAGACGGATCCCGATGGCCGTGTGCCTTGCGGCGACCGTCGTCCTGCTGCTCGTCGCCCTGCCCGCAGACGCCGACGGCGTACCCGGAGCCGCGCTCGTCCTCTACGCCGTGCTCCTGCTGCTGGCGGCCTTTCACGGCGCGTCCGTCGGCCTGCGCACCCGCCTGGTGTGGCCCGGACAGCAGCCCGTCGCCCTCGTGCTGGGCGTCGTCCTCCTCGCCGTACCCGTGGGCGGTGCGCTCTGGTACGACAGCGCACAGAAGGAAGCCGTCGAACGCGCGCTCCTCGACCGCCTCGACCGCGCCGACAAACGGGTCACCGCGGCCGGCCAGGAGGCCTTCGCCACCGGCAAGTCCGACTACCAGGACGCCCTGGCCGTCTACCGGGACCTCGCCGTCGACCACGCCGGCTCCCGCGCCGCAGCCCAGGTCCCCGACCGCCTGAAGACCTACTACACGACCGTCGCGGCGGCCTACAGCCACAACGACTACTGCACGGCCGTCGAACCCCTGAAATACCTGCGAACGGTCCCCGAATCCATACCGAAGGACCAGCTCGGCACCCTCACCCACTGGCCCGACGACCGGCTGGCCACCTCCCTCTACGAGTGCGGAGCGGACGGCCTGACCAGCGGCGGAGACGACTGGGTCACCCGGTTCGGCGACCTCCTGAGCACCTTCCCCGACTCCGGCCAGGCAGCGAAGGTCGTCCCCGCCGTCGACACGGCCGAGAAGAAGGCGGCGAAGGCCGTCTCCGGGAACGACCCCTGCACCGCCGTCAAGCAGTTGCACACCCTGAACACCCAGATCCTGCAGCTGTCTAACGGTGCCGCCGGCGGGTCCGACGGTCTGACCAAGGTCGCCGCCCGGGCCGACAGCAGCGGTGACGCGGGGGAGTACGAGTGCGGCGTCAAGCAGTACAAGGACGGCGACTTCGACAAGGCCCAGCAGACCATGCAGCAGTTCGTCACCGACAACCCGCACCACAGGAACCGCGACCGCGCCCGGAAGATCGCCATCGGCGCCGAGGTCGCCCAGACCCTCCCGGCCGCCGGCAAGAAGCTGCCCACCACCGCGGGCGGCGGCGGCATCTCCGTGACCGTCAAGAACGACAGCCCCGACGACATCACCGTCCTGTACACCGGCCCGGTCACCGGCAGCTTCACCCTGAAGGCATGCGGCAGCTGCAAGGCGTACTCGTTCGCCAGCTCGATCACCCCCGGCTGGCAGCCCTGCAGCGACAGCGGCAGGAACTACCCCCAGCGCACGATCAGCCTCCCCCCGGGCACCACGTACTTCGTGCACAAGCCGAAGAACGACACCACAGCCGCCCCGGGCTCCGACACCGCCAAACTGAGCTACGGCTACGTCTACACCGAGTGCGCCTACACGACACAGTCGCTGGGGTCCAGTTACTGAGCGGAATGCGAGGTTGTCAGCGCCGCCAACTAGGCTCCCGGGCATGAGCGACGAGGGCAGAGACAACCCCGCGAGACGGGTTGTCGACGGACGGTTCGAGCTGGTCGCACGGCTCGGTGGCGGCGGCATGGGCATGGTCTGGCGGGCCACCGACCTGGTACTGCACCGCAGCGTGGCCATCAAGGAGGTACGGCCGTCCGACCCCGGTCTCGCCGAGTACGACCCCGAGGCCGCTCGCCAGCTGCGGGAGCGGGTGCTGCGGGAGGCCCGCGCGCTGGCCCGGGTCGACCATCCCAACGTGGTGACGATCCATCACATCGTCGACGGCGGCCCCGGGACCTATCCGTGGATCGTCATGGAACTCGTGACCGGCGGCTCCCTGGCCGACCGCCTCGCCCTCGGCCCGATGAACCCGACCGAGGCCGCGCGCATCGGCCTGGAAGTGCTGGCCGCGCTCCGGGCCGCCCACGAGGCCGGCATCGAGCACCGCGACGTGAAACCGGCCAACGTCCTGCTGCGCCCCGACGGCCGCCCGGTGCTCACCGACTTCGGCATCGCCGCCATCCGCGACGCCACCGCCCTCACCGCCACCGGCTCCGTCATCGGCACCCCCGACTACATGGCACCCGAGCGCGTCTCCGGCAAGGACGGCGGCGCGGCCTCCGACCTGTGGTCGCTCGCGATGATGCTGTACGTCGCCGTCGAGGGCCACCATCCGCTGCGCCGGGGCACGACCCTCGCGACGCTCGCCGCGGTCCTCACCGACGACATACCGCCGCCGGTCCAGGCGGGCCCCCTGACGGAGGTTCTCGCCCGCGTTCTCGTCCGCGACCCCCAGGCCCGCCCGGACGCCCGGCGACTGGAGCGGATGCTGGCCGACGTGGCGCGCCGGGCGCAGACGCCGACGCCGACCGAGACTCCCACGTCGTTCCCGCTGCAGCCCCCGGCCGCGCCACCGCAGGTCACCCGCCCCACCACTGCGGTGACCGCCGGTCGTCGCCGCTGGACGCTGTTCGTCCTCCCCACCGCGGGAGTGGCCCTCGTGGGCGCCCTCGTCTGGACCCAGCTGCCGGACTCGGGCACACACGCCTCCGGGGCTACGGGCTCCGGGTCGACGGCGACGACGTCATCGCCCTCAGCCGGATCCACGGCCTCTTCCACGGCCACGGAACAGACCACAACCACGACCGACCTGTTGACCCCACAGGGCATCCGCACCGCGATCGCGGCGATCGAGAAGAAGACCGGCCGGAATCGGTTCGGCGACCTCACGGTGTACCCGGACTACGTCACGGTCGAGCTGATGGTCAAGGGCAGCGAGGTCGCGTACGACGACTACACCTACCGCTCAGGCCAGGGCGTGCAGAAGGACATCATCTCGGGCAGTCTGCCCACCAATTGGAAGCCCGTCCGCCTGGACGACTTCGCCTGGGACAAGGTCCCCTACCTGCTCTCCCAGGCCAGGAAGAAGCTCCACGTGCCCAACGCGGACACCCGCTACCTGTCTCTGGACGTTCCGGACACTGCTTTCGACTCGCCCGCCGGGTTCTCCGTCTACCTCAGTAACGAGTACGGCCAGAGCGGCTATGTGCAGGCCGACACGAAGGGCAGGATCACCAGGGTGGTGCCGGCCGACAACTGAGCCGCCGAACCGGAGTCGACGGCTCGGCGAGAGCTCGCCGGAAAAGAGTTCGCCGTCCCGTGGGATCGCTTCTAGCCTGCGTCGAGTGATGACGGCTGACGAGGTGCTGTCCGTGCTGGCCCTGCTGTGGCGGGCGGAGGCCGATGTCTGGGTCGGCGGTGGCTGGGGGATCGACGCGCTGGTCGGTGAGCAGACCCGTGAGCATCGCGACCTGGATCTGATGTACCGGCTGGACCAGGAAGACGCCGTGGTGGGAGCCCTTGCCGCCGTGGGGTTCACGGAGAGCCTGGGCCAGCGGCCCGTCCGGTTCGTGGTCACGGCCCCGGACGGGCGGGAGATCGATCTGCACCCGCTGGTCTTCGACGACGAAGGGGCTGCGGTCCAGGCGTCGTTCGAGCCCGCTCGGCCGTTCCGGTACCCCGCCTCGTGCTTCGTCACCGGCAGGATCGGCGGAGCGGCCGTCCCCTGCCTGTCCGCCGAGCAGCAGGTGTATTTCCATCAGGGCTACCGGCCGACGGCCCGTGACCGGCACGACATGGCCCAACTCCGCCGTGTCTTCGGGATTCTCACGTACTTCTGATGAATGTCAGGCGTCCTGGTACAGATTGACGATGTTGCCGTCCGGGTCACGAAGCCACACCGAACGGCGTCCCCACGCCTGGGTCGTCGGCGGCTTGAGAACGGGAACGCCTCGGGACAGCAGCCGTTCGTGGCGAGCGTCCACCTCGGTGACCCGGAACCGGGTTCCCCCGCTCCGCCGGAGCAGCCCGACACCGGTGGCATCGCGTTGCAGATTTTTGCGATTCCACAATTCCATGCCATGCATTTGCCCACGCAAGGCGTTGGTCTGCGTGGTCACGATGTGCCGCAGAGTCGAGTGGCACGGGAGGCGGCGGCGGTCCAGGATTGGCGGCAGCTGGAGGTCGTCGGTGTCACCGGGAGTCCGGACTCGGAGCAAGAAGGGGGTGCCGTCACAGTGATCGACGCGGACGAGCTGGCCGAGCGGAACGCCGGGTTCGCCGGCGGCGGATCTTTCGCCGGCCTCAAGCTCATGCCCAGTGGCGGTCTGACGGTCATCGGATGCGTCGACCCTCGTGTCGACCCGTCCGACGTGCTCGGGCTCAAGCTCGGCGAGGCAGCGGTGATCCGCAACGTCGGAGGGCGGGTCACCCCCGAGACACTCCGGACGCTGGGGATGCTGGCGAAGGTCGTGCAGGCCCGTACGGGCGGCCCGCGCCCGGGCGACGTCCACTACGCGGTCCTGCAGCACACCGACTGCGGGATCACGGACCTGGCCGCGTTCCCCGAGTCGCTGGCCGATTACTTCGACGTGCCGGCCGGGGACCTGGACGCCAAGGCGGTCACCGACCCGGTCGCCGCCGTCCGCGTCGACGTCGAAAGCCTCAAACAGAAGCTTCCGGCCGGAGTCTTCGTCTCAGGGCTCGTGTACGACGTGGCCACCGGGCTCATCGACATCGTCGTCCCGCCCGCGCGAGTGGAAGCATGACATCGCGCGGCGCCTGCGGCCGCTCCGGTCGGCGCGACCGTCGTGGGCCTGGGGCCGGTACACGGATCTGTTTCCCTGGCCGGTCGTATCGGCGGGGAGGCGCTGTCTGACAGGTGCGACGATCACGGGCACTCGGCGGCCGAGGCGGCCTGGTCAGCGCCTCGTGTCGCGCAGGGACCGGCCGTCGACCCGGTGACGCTGCCCGAGGCCGACGAGGTCAGGGTCACGACGATGGTCGACAACACCTTCGACGCCCTGCTGCCCTCCGCCGAAGGCGTCACCCGGGCGTCGATCGGCGCCGGGCGGACCGCCGCGCGGCAGTTCGCCGACGGCGAGGCCCTCGCGGGGCTGCGTGCCGAGCACGGCTTCTCCGCCCTGGTCACCGTCCGAAGCGGGAACGCGAGCAGCACGCTGCTGTTCGACACCGGCGCGTCGCCGGACGGACTGGCCGTGAACGCCGAGCGTCTTGGCATCGATGTCGGCGGCCTGCTGGGCGTCGTGCTCAGCCACGGGCACTTCGACCACGCGGGCGGCTTCGACGGCCTGGCCCGGCTGCGCGGGCGCTCCGGCCTGCCGCTGACCGTCCACCCCGCGGTCTGGACCCGCCGTCGCCTGGCACTACCCGCCGGCCGGCCTCTGGAGATGCCCACGCTGTCCCGGGGTGCCCTGGAACGCGAAGGGTTCGAGGTGATCGAGCGGCGGCAGCCGTCATTGCTGGCCGGCGGCATCCTGATCACCGGCGAAGTGGACCGCGTCACCGAGTTCGAGCACGGCATGCCGCAGGCACACCAGGCGTGGGACGGAAACGGCTGGCGACACGACCCCGCCGTCATCGACGACCAGGCACTCGTCATCGACGTGCGCGGCCGGGGACTCGTCATCATCACCGGGTGCGGCCACGCCGGAGTGGTCAACATCATCCGGCACGCCATGAGGCTGACCGGCGTCAGCAGACTGCTGGCCCTCATCGGCGGCTTCCACCTGAGCGGCCCCGCCTTCGAACCGGTCATCGGCCCGACGGTGGCCGCGCTCACCGAACTCGCACCCGAGCTGATCGTCCCCGGTCACTGCACCGGCTGGCGCGCCCAGCACACCCTCGCCGCAGCCCTCCCGGACGCATGGGTGCAGACCAGCGTCGGAACCACCTGCACACTCACCGGGAATCCGCCGCGGATCAGTGCGGGTGGTCGTGGCCCAGGGGGCGTCGGGCCAGGGCCTGGGCGCGTGTGGTGACCTCGTCCGTGGACACGGCGCACATGCCCGTGAGCACATCCTCCAGGGCGGCAAGCCAGAGGCTGTAGTAGTTGTACGGTTCGTCCCGCTCCGCCGAGGCTTCCCAGGCGGCGATCCGGGCGATCAGCACGGCCTGGAACTCCGGCCAGGTGAACGCTCCCGCGTCGTACAGGGTGACGGCCATCCCGAAGGCGCGGCTCTCCCACGGCTCGGCGAACACCAGCTCGCCGTTGGAGCGGGGCGGTGCGGCGGGGCCCTCGATGTCCAGGGGCGCGCTCATGGTGCCGCCACCTTGGCCACGCCGACCATCGCGTCCCTCGTCACCAGCGCCACGAGTTCCTCCTCGGTCAGGTGCTCGGTGCCGGACGGCCGCTCGGGCAGCACCAGCCAGCGCACCTCGCTGGTGGAGTCGCGGACGGTGATCCGTACATCGTGGGCCAGCTCGAGTCCCATCTCGGACAGCACCGCGCGTGGTTCCTTCACCACCCGGGCGCGGTAGGCGGGATCCTTGTACCAGCTCGGCGGGAGGCCGAGCACCGGCCAGGGGTAGCACGAGCACAGGGTGCAGACCACCACGTTGTGCGTGGTGGGGGTGTTCTCCACCACGACGATGTGCTCGCCCTGGAACCCTCCGAAGCCCAGTTCCCCGATGGCGGCCGTGCCGTCCTCGAGCAGTCGCCGACGGTACTCGGGGTCCGTCCAGGCCCTCGCGACGACCTTCGCGCCGTTGAGCGGTCCGATGGTGGTCTCATAGGTGGTGATGAGCCCGTCCATCGCCTTCGGGTCGATCAGGCCCCGCTCGGTGAGCAACTGCTCGAGCGCCTCGGTGCGCAGGGCCGGGGGAAGGCGCTCGGCCGATCCGGCGGCGCTGGTCATGAGACGGCCTCCAGGTAGCTCTCGAACATTTCTACGGTGAGTTCGAACGGCTCGGCGTCGGTGCCCCACACGTCATGTGAGTCGAAGCGCACCGAGTAGACGTACTGCGGGTTCTCGCCCAGGAAGTGCGCATTGGTGTCCGGCAGCACGCCGGCGGGCTGAACGATGTCGACGACACCGACATGCCCTCGCACATAGCGCGGCAGTCTGGTGTGTCCGGACGGCGACATGTCCTTGGCGCGCACGCGCTCGCCGACGGCGAAGGCGGGCGCGGTGTCGAGGGAGCGCAGCGTGCCCTCGGCGGTCGGCGCGTAGTCGGGCCTGGCCGGCTCCGGGATCGGGGGCTCCGCCACGTGCTCGCCGCGGAGGTTACGGGCGCGCGCGTCGACCGCACCAGGTGCCAGGATGGCGCTGTCGAGGAGCCTCAGCTCTCCGGCGTTGAGCCAGCGCCCGTAGTAGCCGTCGTCGATGTAGTGCTCTCGGTCCAAGCGCTCCAGCGCATGCCTGAAGGAGTCCAGGTTTCCACCGGACACCCGGTTCGAGAGGATCGCGAGCGCGAACGCCCGACTCTCCCAGGACTCTGCGAAAACAGGTTCATCCCGTCTCGGCGGATGCATGGAGCCCCAGCCAGGGGCTCCTCCCATGTCGGCAATGCCTTCCATGGCCGAACCTCTCTTTTGCCAGCAATAGCGGGCATAGTGCGATCAATTGTATTTGGGTGACACCTTTGGCGTCAGGCTGTGAGCTGCGTTCCAAGTCGCTGGCTGCATCGCTGCCGCGGATGGCTGGACGTCCACCGGTTGCGCCCAGGTCCTGCGGGCCGCAGGCTGCCGCCATGAGTTACAGCCCGGAAGCAGGTATGCGGCCCGTTCTGGTGACCGGTGCCGCGGGCAGCGTCGGGGCCGTCGGCAGGACCGTGGTCCAAGGTCTACGGCGCCGGGGGCTCCAGGTCCGTGCTCTGGTGCACCGGGATGACGACCGTGCCCAGGCGCTGCGCGCGACGGGTGCCGAAGTCGTGGTCGGGGATCTGACGCGTGCCCGTGATGTCGCCGACGCCCTCGACGGCTGCGGTCGGATGTATTTCGGCATGGCCGTATCGGCGCAGTATCTGCTGGCCGCCGTGACGACGGCGACGGTCGCGCGTGCCTACGGAGGGCTGGAGGCGTTCGTGAACATGTCGCAGCTGACCGTCTCCGAGATGGACGCCACCAGCGGCTCCGAGTCTCATCAGCATCGCCAGCAGTGGCTGGTCGAGCAGGTTCTCGGCTGGTCGGGCCTGCCCGTGGTCGAGGTCAGGCCCACCGTCTTCATGGAGAACCCGATCTTCTGGCCCGTGTTTTCCTCGATCGCCAAGGACGGCACCATCAGGTGGCCCTTCGGCAAGGCGAAGACCTCCCCGATCGCGGCCGCTGACGTTGCCGCGGTTGTCGAGGAGATTCTGGCCGATCCGGCCGGGCACATCGGCCGGACCTATGAGCTGACCGGTCCCCGATCGCAGGACATTGCCGCTCTGGCCGCGGAGATTTCCGGTGCCCTGCACCGCACGGTCGGCTACACCGACGTCCCGTTGCAGGAATGGCTCGACAACGACCTCGGGGCGCTGGGACTACCGGACCATGTCCTCCAGCACATCTCCACCATGGCTCGCCTGCACGCGGCCGGCCGCTATGACCGAGAGGCAGACGGTATGGCAGAGGTCACCGGGCGGTCCGCTGCAGGAGTAGCCGACTTCGTCCGCGAGAACCCCGAGCTGTTCACCTGCTGAAGCCGGTTGCCGTCCGGGCACCGCCGGGGCCGACCGCGCGCACCTGCACCATGGCGGGTCCCGCTTTCGGCCCGTTCATGGCCGGCCTGGTAGCGCTGCTGCGCTGCACACGGATCTCCGTGCCGTCGATGATCCCGGTCCGACCGCCGACGCCCAGGTGGTCGATGACTTCGGCGAGCGTGCGCAGCCGGACGTCCGGCGCGACGGTGCAGCCCCCTGGGCGAGCTGGGGCCGCACCTCGCCGATGGCGCGGGTGAGGGTTGCAGCCCGTCGCCGCGGCCGGGCCGTCAGGCGTGCCTGACGCTGTTCGTGTCACAACGGCCCTGCCCCAGCGACGAGTTCAGCGTTCACCCTCGGCGACAACCCGGTGACCCGGTACTCAGCCACGCTCAACGCACGCGCCCCAGCCCCCACCATGCCCAGATCGACGAGCTACCGCTCCGCCCGCTAGCGCGCGAGCAGTTCGAGCGTGTCGATGACCCGGTTCGAGAAGCCCCACTCGTTGTCGTACCAGGCGACGACCTTGACATGGCGGCCGTCGACCCGGGTGAGGGCCGAGTCGAAGATCGACGAGGCCGGGTTGCCCGTGATGTCCGAGGACACCAGCGGGTCGTCCGAGTACTCGAGGACACCCGCGAGCGGCCCCTCGGCCGCGGTGCGGTACGCCGCCAGCACCTCGTCACGCGTCACGTCACGGGACACCGTCGTGTTGAGCTCGACGATCGAGCCGACCGGCACCGGCACCCGGATCGAGTCACCCGACAGCTTGCCCTCGAGGTTCGGCAGCACCAGGCCGATCGCCTTGGCGGCGCCCGTCGTGGTCGGCACGATGTTGACACCGGCGGCACGGGCGCGGCGCGGGTCGCGGTGCGGGCCGTCCTGCAGGTTCTGCTCCTGTGTGTACGCGTGCACCGTCGTCATGAACCCGTGCTCGATACCGGCGAGTTCGTCCAGGACCACGGCGAGCGGGGCGAGCGCGTTCGTCGTGCACGAGGCGTTGGACACGACCGTGTGCACATCCGGGTCGTAGGCGTCGGTGTTCACGCCGTACGCGAGCGTGACGTCGGCACCGTCCGACGGCGCACTGACCAGCACCTTCTTCGCACCCGCGTCCAGGTGGACCCGGGCGGCCTTCGCCGACGTGAAGCGGCCGGTCGACTCCAGCACGATGTCCACGCCGAGCTCGGCCCACGGCAGCTGGGCCGGCTCGCGCTCGGCGAGCACCTTGATACGCCGGCCGTCGACGACGAGGACGTCTCCGTCGACGCTCACCGGACGCCCGAGGCGGCCCGACGTCGAGTCGAAGGCCAGCAGCCGCGCGAGCGCGGTGGGCTCCGTGAGGTCGTTGACGGCGACGACCTCCAGGCCGCTGTCCCGCTCCAGCAGTGCGCGCAGCACATTGCGTCCGATGCGGCCGAATCCGTTGATGGCAATACGAGTCATGAATGGCGTCCCTTCGCTACGCCACCAGGTTCGCGGGCCGCACCGCCCTCCGACAGCGGCGAGATCGCCATGGTTCGAAAGGATCCCGCCAGCCTGTCGGCCCGTCGGCCCGCGGGGCCGGCCGCTACTCCCCCTTCGTGAAAGTCCGCCGGTAGTCGCTCGGCGTCGTACCGAGAATCCGCTGGAAGTGCAGCCGCAGATTCGCCCCGGTGCCCAGACCGACATCGTCGGCGATCTGCTCGACGCTCCGCTCCGACCGCTCCAGCAGCTCACGGGCCAGGTCGATCCGGGCGCGCATCACCCACTGCATCGGCGTGTACCCGGTGTCCTCGACGAAGCGCCGCGAGAACGTCCGCGCCGACACCCCCGCGTGCCGGGCCATCGCGTCCAGGGTGAGCGGCTCGTCGAGCCGGTGCAGGGCCCACTCCCGGGTCACCGCGAACCGCTCACCGAGCGGCTCGGGCACACTGCGCGGCACGTACTGCGCCTGACCCCCGCTGCGGTAGGGGGCCGCGACCAGCCGCCGGGCCGCGTGGTTGGACGCGGCCACCCCGAGATCACCGCGCAGGATGTGCAGACACAGGTCGATACCGGAGGCGGCACCGGCCGACGTCAGCACACTGCCCTCGTCGACGAACAGCACGTTCTCGTCGACCTTGACGAGCGGATGCTTCTCGGCGAGGGCCCGCGTGTAGTGCCAGTGCGTGGTGGCGCGCCGGCCGTCGAGCAGCCCGGTCGCGGCGAGCGCGAACGCCCCCGTCGAGATGGCGGCCAGCCGCGCGCCCCGCTCGTGGGCGGCGAGCAGCGCGGCGACGACGGCAGGTGGCGGATCCTCCCGGTCCGGGAACCGGTACCCGGGCACGAACACGATCTCCGCCCACTCCAGCGCGTCCAGACCATGGGCGACGTGGTACGACAGCCCGTCACCGCCGGTGACCAGACCGGGCGCCGCCCCGCACACCCGTACCTCGTACGGCATGCTCGCCCGGGTCGTGAACACCTGCGCCGGGATCCCGACGTCGAGGGGTTTCGCCCCCTCCAGCACAAGGACGGCGACGCGATGCAGGCGGATGGGAGGCACGTCAGACAGGGTACGAGGACACGACCGGCGTCCGGAGCGGCCCGCCCGCCCGGCCCGACGGGGTCAGAGCTCTTCTTCCGTCCGGCTCACCATGCGCGGTTCGTCGGCCGCGTCCCCGGCCGCCGCGCCAGGAACACGAACTCCCGCCCCGGGCGGTCGGGCGCGTCGCGAACACCGTCGATCACGAACCCCTCGGCGAGCAGATCCGCCTCGACCTCCTCGCGCTCCCGGAACCGCAACGTCGAATCCGACGTCAGCACCTGCCCGTCCGAGGCGAACACATAGGTCCACCGGAACGTCACCAGCGGCTCCGCCACCTCGGTCACCTGCACCCAGCTCTCGACCGTCCCGACCCCCGGGACCTCCGTCACCCGGTACGACGCCGCCCGCTCCCACTCCTCCCAGGCCCGCCGCGCCGGATCCCGCGTCTCGAACACCAGCCGCCCGCCCGGCCGCAGCGCCGCGTGCGCCCCGCGCAGGGTCTGCCGCCAGCCCCTTTGATCGACGATGGCCTGGGCGACGTTCCCCGTCATGGTCGCGAGGTCGACCCGGAGCGGCGGCAGCGCCGTCGCGTCACCGCAGATCCATCGCACCCGCCCGGCGCCCGGCTTCCCCCGCGCCACCTCGATCGACGCGGCCGCGGGGTCGAGGCCGACCACCTGGACGCCCCGGCCGGCGAGGAGCAGCGCGAACACACCCGTCCCGCACCCGATGTCCAGCACCCGGCGAGCCCCGAACCCGTCCGCCAGCCGGACGTATGCGTCGAGGTCGCCGCGGTCGGGGTCGAGGGCGTCGTACACCGCGGCGAGTCGCGGTTCCCGGAAGCATTCGTCGGTCACCTCATCGACCTCGCCTTCTTCGAAGCCACCGCAACCGGCCGCGTACCGGGCTCACGCCGGCAAGGCGGCGCGCTCGTCGAGCAGGCCGGCCTCCAGAAGATCCGCCCACAGGCCTTCCGGTACGGCCGCCCGGAACGACGTGACGTTGTGCCGTACCTCCTCGGGCGAGCGCATGCCGACCACGATGCCCGCGACCGCAGGGTGCCGCAGCGGGAAGGCCATGGCCGCCTGCGGAAGGGTCGTGCCGTGCGCCTCGCAGACGGCGGCGATCTCCTGGGCCCGCCGCAGGACCTCCGGCGGGGCGGGCGCGTAGTCGAAGGCCGCTCCCTCGGCGGGGTGCGCGGTGGCCAGCACACCCGAGTTGAAGACCGAGGCGGCGAGCACGGAGACGCCGCGTTCCGCGCATGCGGGCAGCAGATCGTCGGCGGCGCTGTGGTCGAGGAGCGTGTAGCGGCCGGAGAGCATCACCACGTCGACGTCGGTCTCCCGCACCAGCCGGGTCAGCATGCCGGGGTGGTACATGCCGGCCCCGATCGCGCCGACCACGCCCTGCGCACGCAACTCCGCCAGCGCGGGGTAGCCGTCGCGCAGCGCCACGTCGAAGTGCTTCTCGGCGTCGTGCAGGAACAGCACGTCGATCCGGTCCGCGCCCATCCGGGTCAGAGAGTCCTCCACGCTGCGGAACACACCCTCGCGGGAGAAGTCCCACACCCGTCGGTGCGTCGCCGGCACGTTGAAGCTCTCGTCGCGCCGTCCGGCCGCATCCTGTTCCGCGAGGAGCCGTCCGACCTTGGTCGACAGGGTGAACTCCGCGCGCGGCAAACGGCGCAGGAACTCGCCGGTCCGGCGCTCGGAGTGCCCGATGCCGTAGTGCGGGGACGTGTCGAAATAGCGGATGCCCGAGGACCAGGCCGCGGTGAGCGTCGCCGCGGCGGTGTCGTCGTCGACGGCCGCGAAGAGCCCCCCGAGCGGTCCGCCGCCGAAACCCAGTTCCGACACCTCGACCGTGCTCCGCCCGAGCCGCGCCATCCTCATCCGGCAAGTCCTCCTCGTCCGGCGACACCGTCCGGCCCATCAGTGTCACGAGGGAGCCACCCCTTTCCAACTGGTTTTCCGTGTAAGGAAGTTGAGCTGGCAGTCCTCGGCGGCCGACGCGGAGTTCGCCGACCGGCCAGATGGCCGGTGGCCGGCGTCCCGCGCCGTCAGTGACCGGTGGCGACGGTGATCTCCGTGTGGGGCGCAGGCCGCCACAACTGCGTCCCGTGCGGAGGAGGTGGCCGCCCTGGACCGTCCGCCATGTCCGGTCGGCCGGGTCCCAGCGCTGCACGGCAGGCAGCGGTATCCGGATCTCCACGACGACCGGCTGGCCGGGGCGGCCTCGACTCTCGCGAACTCCGCCGGCCGCTGAGGCGGGTGCACGGTGTCCGGGTCGGCCGGTCAAGCCGGTTCCCGCTGATCGCCGTTCGACATCTGGGGTGGATCTTCTCTCAAGACCGCTCTCGATTTCTGATATCGCGTGCCTCCCGAACCGCCTCCTGTTCGGAACCGTCCATGATCAGGAGACAAGACCAGTGAGCCAGCACCACAGCAAGCAGCGCGTGAATCGGTGTGACCTGTTCAAACTCGCCGGCGCGGCCGGTATCGGTACCCTCGCGCTGGGCGCCTCCGTGGCCACTCCGGCCGCAGCGGCAGGCAACGGCCTCGCCCATCCCGGGATGTTGCACGGGCAGACGGACCTCGAACGCATGGCCGCGAAGGTCAGGGCCGGGGTCCAGCCGTACCTGGCGGGGTGGAACAAGCTGGTGGCGAACTCCCACTCGCAGAGCGGCTGGAAGGCGAGTCCGCTGGCCGTGGTGTACCGGGGGAGGGGTATTCGGAGAACTACGGCACGTTGTACAACGACATCCATGCCGCATATCAGAACGCGTTGCGTTGGCGGATCAGCGGGCAGAAGGCGCACGGTGACGCCGCGCGGGACATCCTCAATGCCTGGTCCGCCACACTGACGAAGGTGGACGGAAACGCCGACCGCTTTATCGCGGCAGGTGTCTACTGTTACCAGTTCGCCAACGCCGCCGAGCTGATGCGCGGTTACCCCGGCTTCGGCCTGGAACGCTTCAAGACCATGATGCTCCGGGTCTTCTACCCGATGTGTGACGGCTTCCTCCGGAAGCACAACGACGCCCTGGTCACCAACTACTGGGCCAGCTGGGACCTGCTGAGCATGTGCGGCGTGCTGGCCATCGGCATCCTCTGCGACGACCGGGCGAAGGTGGAGCAGGCGGTCGAGTACTTCAAGCACGGCGCCGGCAACGGCTCCATCGAACAAGCCATTCCCTACGTCCAGCCCGGCGGGCTCGCCCAGTTCCAGGAGAGCGGGCGCGACCAGGGGCACACCACACTCTCCGTGGGGCTGATGGGCGCCCTGTGCGAGATGGCCTGGAACCAGGGCATCGACCTCTACGGATACGACGACCACCGTTTCCTCAAGGGCGCCGAGTACGTGGCCAAGTACAACCTCGGCAAGAACGTGCCGTTCACCCGCTTCACGTGGAACTACGGTCAGCCCGGGGTGTGGTCGGGCTCGAAGACCTTCACCACCGTCTCCGCCGGCAGCCGTGGTGTGGAGCGCCCGGTCTGGGCGATGATCGTGAACCACTACGTGAACCGTCGGCGTCTGCCCGCGCCGTACTGCACGGCCATGGCCGAGAGGCTCGCCCCCGAGGGCGGTGGTGGCGACTACGGACCCGACAGCGGAGGTTTCGACCAACTCGGCTTCGGCACCCTCACGTTCACCCGCTGCCCCCGAAGTACGACCTCGCCGCCGAGGAAGGCGTGGCCGGAACACGACGCTCGCACGCCCTGGCAGGTAACGATTCGGCAACCCACAGGCCCTGTGCGCGCTAGGGTTCAGATCGGAAACGTCGTCCGTCGCCTTGCCTTCCGTCGCACGCTCCACGACCTGACCGTTCTGCGTCACGTCCGTGCCTCGGTTCCAGCTGCCGACGACCCGCGTGACGCACAGTTTTCTGTGAAAGCGGGCTTCCTCCTTGAGCGCACCCCCCACTTCGTACGAGCAGTCCCTCGTCGTCGCGGAAAGGGCCCAAGCAGCCGACGAAACAATTTCCCTGACGCTCCGTCACCCCGACGGTGAGGCGCTGCCGGACTGGCAGCCGGGAGCACACGTCGAGCTGCTGCTCGGCAACGGCCTCACCCGCACCTACTCCCTGTGCGGCGACCCCGCCGACCGCACGGACTGGCGCATCGCCGTGCTGCGTACCCCGGACAGCCGGGGCGGCTCGGCCTGCGTCCACGACAAGCTCCACCCCGGTGTACGGGTCGCCGTACGCGGGCCCCGGAACAACTTCCCGCTGCACCCGGCGCGTCGGTACCTGTTCGTGGCCGGTGGCATCGGCATCACACCGCTGCTGCCGATGATCGCCGCGGCGGAGACCGCGGGCACGCAGTGGCATCTGCTGTACGGCGGACGAAGCGGCGCCTCGATGGCGTTCACCGGTCAACTGGCCGTGTACGGACCTAAGGTGACGCTCCATCCGCAGGACGAGTATGGGCTCCTCGACCTCGACACCCACCTCGGCGAGGTCGACGACGACACCCTCGTGTACTGCTGCGGCCCCGAGCCCCTGCTCGCCGCCGTCGAGGAGCGGTGCCGCGCCTGGCCCGCCGGGGCGCTGCGGACGGAGCGGTTCACGGCAAAGGCACAGGAGGCGCAGGAGACGCAAGGCGCGGGCATCGCCTTCGAGGTCGTCTGCGCCGGCTCCGGCGTCACCGTCCAAGTCCCCCCGGAGCACACCGTGTTGTCGGCCGTGCGGGCGGCGGGGATCGCCGCCCCGTTCTCGTGCGCCGAGGGTATCTGCGGCACCTGTGAGACGGGGGTGCTGGAGGGCGAACCGGATCACCGGGACTCCGTCCTGAGCCCTGCGGACCGGGCGACCGGCGAGACGATGATGATCTGCGTCTCCCGCGCCCGGGGCCCCCGTCTCGTCCTCGACCTGTGACCCCGTCCCCGGAGCTCCGGAGAAGTCCATGCCTCTTGTCGAACAAGTCGACTTGAGCCACCTCAGCGCTCCGGCCGGCGGCTCCCGACGGCTGAACGGGCACCTCGCCCGCCCCCGCCGACCCGGGCCCCCCGGCCCGGAGTGGTCGTCGTCCACGAGGCACTCGGCGTCGACGACGTGATGCTCCGCCAGGTCGAACGCCTGGTCCAGGCCGGATACGTCGCCCTGATGCCGGACCTGTTCACGCAGGGCGGCGTACGGCGCTGTCTGGTCCCCACCATGCGCGCGGCCCCGTCCGGCACCGGGCGCGGCCACCCGGCTGCGCATCAGCCTCGACCGGCTCGGTGTCGTGCACGACGTACACGAGTATCCGCAGGCCGGCCATGCCTTCCTCAACGACGCCGAGGTCGGCCCCCGCCCGCTGCGTCCCCTGTTCCGGGTGATGGGCATGGGCCCCGACCCGGAAGCCGCCGCCGACGCCTGGCGGCGCATCGAGACCTTCTTCGCCACCCATCTGAACACCCCCCACACCGAGAAAGCGGAGTCATGAGCAACACCGAGAACGAGACCGGGACCCCGACGCAGACCGACACCGGGACCCCGGACGGCTGGCACGTCGACGACCGCTGCCTGAACTGCAACATCGCCCGCCAGTACGCCCCCGGAATGATCACCTACGCGGAGGGCGGCGCCTACGGTGGCGTGTCCACCGTCGTACGCCAGCCGGAGACGGAGGAGGAGGTACGGCAGATGTACCAGGCCGCGTACGCCTGCCCGACCCGGTCCGTGCACCCGCCCCAGGACCAGTGGGGCGAGGACTCCGACCCCTACCCGATGCCCCTCGACGAGGACGGCATCGTGCTGCTGTGCGGATACGCCTCACCGCAGACCTACGGCGCCACCTCGTACCTGCTGCGCCGCCCCGACGGCACCGCCATGATGATCGACACCCCGCGCTGGCGTCCCTCGCTCGCCCGTCGCTACGAGCAGAAGGTCGGCAAGATCACCGACGTGCTGCTCACCCACCTCGACCATGTCGCACACGGTCGGCAGTACGCCGACGCGTTCGGGGCACGCCTGTGGATCCACGAGGGCGACCTGCACTCCCGCCCCGACGCCGATGCGGTCATCCGGGGCCAGGAGCCGGTCGAGATCGGGCCGGGCGTCATCGCCCACCCTTTCCCGGGCCACACGGCGGGCAGCACGGTGTTCGTGGCCGACGACAAGTTCTGCTTCACCGGCGACGCGGTCTTCTGGTCCCACTCCGAGAAGGACCTGGAGGTCGCGGACAGCGTCGTCTACGACTCGATCAAGACGCTGGCCGCGTCCGTCACCCGTGGCGCCGACGCCTTCACCTTCGAGTGGGTGCTGCCCGGCCACGGATCCTTCCACCACCTCCCGGCCGAGGAAATGCGGGCGCGGATGCGGGACCTGGGCCGACGGGCCGAGAGCTACCCCGAGCAGGAAGTCGACTACGGCAAGGTCCGCTACTGACCTGACCGCGGACACCGAACACCACGGGCCCGGGGCGAGTCCCATCCCCGGGCCCGTGGGCCGGCCTGCCCGCAAGCGTTCCCAGCAGCTCCGACGAAACCGGCCGAAGTGAGCCATGACCAACACCGCAGCACCGAAACCCGCCCCTCGCGGGGCCGCGTCCACGAGCAGCGCCCGGGCGGCGCTCACCGCGCTCTGCCTGGGACTCTTCATGATCGTCGTCGACACCTCCAGCGTGTCGTTGGCGGTCCCGGCCATGGTCCGTGACCTGCACGCCGGCCTCAATGCCGTCGTCTGGGTCACCAGCGTCTACCTCCTGACCTATGCCGTCCCGATGCTCTTCACCAGTCGGCTCGCCGACCGGCACGGACCCAGGAGGCTGTTCGTCGCCGGGCTCGCGCTGTTCACCGCGGCCTGCCTGGGAGCGGCGACGGCGCCCGACATCCGGGTACTGATCGCGGCGCGGGCGATCGAGGGGCTGGGCGCCGCCCTGCTCACGCCGCAGACCCTCACCCTCATCACCCACCTGTACCCGGACGGTGAACGGGGCCGTGCGATGGGCGTGTTGGGTGCCACCTCGGGACTGGCCACGGTCACCGGCCCCCTCCTGGGCGGTGTCGTGGTGGATCGCCTCGGATGGGAGTGGATCTTCTACCTCAACGTCGCGCTCGGCGCCGGCACACTGGTGATGAGCCTGCGGGTGCTCCCCGACTGGCGACCCGGCCATGCCCGCCGTATCGACCCGCTCGGCATCCTTCTCTCCGGCGCTGGCCTGACGCTGATCGTGTTCGGCGTGCAGAACGGCAGGTCCTACGACTGGGGCAAGCTCGTCGGCCCGTTCGCGGTGCCCCAGGTCATCGCCGCCGGCGTCGTCCTGCTCGGCGCCTTCGTCCTGTCACAGCGCTCGCCCCGTGACGATCCGCTGCTGCCCCTGAGCCTTTTCCGGGACCGCAACTTCTCCGTCAGCACACTTATCACGGCGGCCCTCGGCTTCTCCATGACCGGCATGTTCCTGCCGCTGGTCCTCCACCTCCAGAGCACCCTCGGTCTGACGCCCACACAGGCCGGGCTTCTCACCGCGCCCATGGCGCTGGTCGCCGCCACGATGGGCCCCTTCATCGGCCGTCTCTCGGATCGAGTGAACACCAAGTACCTGGTGCTGTCCGGACTGTTGGGCATGGCCCTCGGCCTGTCGCTGGTCGCCGTGCGCACCCTGCGCGACGCACCCGCGTGGCAGTGTGTGCCCGGGCTCCTGGTGTGCGGTCTCGGTATGGGCCTCGTCCTGGTCCCGCTGAACAACGCGGCTCTGCGAACCGTCCGACCCGAACTGCGCGGCACCGCATCCGGAACCTACTTCACCGCCCGCCAGTTGGGCGCGGTTCTGGGGAGCGCCACGACGAGTGCGGTCCTCCAGGCGAGGTCCGCCCAGGCCGCGTATCTGCCGCTCGTCCTCGTCCTGCTCCTCGGCGGCGCGGCCGCGACCGTGCTGCGTGGCAGGGGACGTCCACAGCGAATACGCGACGTCGTATGACGTGTATCACCCATGGACGACGGTGGCGTCTGCCGACTTGGGGGGCGCGGGCGGGTTCGGCAGGAGCGCCGGTGACAGGGGTCGGTCCGAAACATGGAGTTCGAGTTGCTCACCCGCGTGCCAGCGGGTCGCGCTCGGCATCAGGGGAATCGCCACTCCGACGATTCGCCCGGCGACGGTTTCCGCTCGGTGCGCAGATCCAGTCGCGGGTGGGCGGGGAATACCGGGAACCACCGCGGATCGTGAGTCTGTGCGGCTGGCGGCCGAAGGCACAGAGGCGCTCAACCCCTGGTAGTCCTCCGATAGGTTCTGGTTCTGCCGAAGTCCACCGCTGCCAGCGCGCCGCTTGACCCTGAGGCCGGGTGGCGCGCGGACACGCCCAGTCTTCGACGCGCGTCCCCTGGCCGTCCCGGACTGCGGGGACGACGAGGCCGCTCTCGCGTCGACCGCGGCGCTGTTCATCGGACTGTGAGTGGGAGAGGGAGCGGGCGTCCAGACCATCGCGCCTCCGCCGGTCCGGGCGGCCGGCCCCCGGCCGTAGGCGGAGCACCGGAGCGAACTCGTTCGGGTGTACTCCGACGTGCGGTGACGGCTGCCGGTCGGCGCGCCCGGATGATGGGGCCATGCCTGGAGCGGACGCCGAGGTGGCGGTACTGATCGTCGGCGGTGGGCCGGTCGGGCTCACCGCCCGCGCGCTGCTGGAACGCTGGGGTGTGCCGACCCTGCTGGTCGAGAAGCACACCGAGATGTCTCCCTTCCCCCGGTCCCGCCTGGTCAACGTGCGGACGATGGAGATCTTCCGCCAACTGGGGCTCGCCGGGAGGATCGCCGCGAACGCGTTCGCACCGGAGTACGGCCGGGTCCGCTTCCGCGACACCCTGTGCGAGCCCGACTTCGCCACGGCCGGGATGGTCGGGGTCAACGCTCCGGTCCCCGAGAGCCCGGTGACCGGCGTGGTCACCTCGCAGGACCGGCTGGAGCCGGCGCTCCTCGCCGCCGCCGAGGGGGAGCTGCGGTTCGGCGCCGAACTCGTGGACCTGACCGAGGAGGCCGAAGGCGTCACCGCCGTGCTCGTGGACCGGCGGAACGGCGAGGGGAGCCGCGTCCATGCCCGGTACGTGCTCGCCGCCGACGGCGCGAACTCCACCGTGCGCGAGCGGCTCGGTATCGGCACCACCGGGCCCGGAGCCATCGGGAGCTTCACCACCGTCGTGTTCGACGCCGATCTCGGACACTGGTGCGCCGACCAGCCCGCCGGGGTCTACTTCACCCCGCACGGCACGTTCGGCCCGATCCACCCCGAGGGCGGCTGGGTCTGGTTCCACGCCACTCCCGAGGACGCCGGGGACGCCGGGGACGTCGAGGACACCGAGGACGCGGACTGGTCCGGCCTGGTCTCCCGTGCCCTCGGTCCGGGTGGCGACGTCCGGGTCGACGTGGCCCGGGTGCAGCACTGGACGATGACCGCGTACGTCGCCGACCGCCTACGCCACGGCCGCGTCCTGCTGGCCGGCGACGCCGCGCACGCCGTGCCCCCCATCGGCGGCCTCGGTATGAACACCGGCGTCGCCGACGCGCACAACCTGTGCTGGAAACTGGCGGGCGTGCTTCAAGGGTGGGCCGGACCAGGCCTGTTGGACAGCTACGAGACGGAACGGCATCCGGTCGCCCGCGAGACGCTCCGCCAGGCGGTCGCCAACACCCGGCTCCTGCTCCAGGTGCAGAACCTGCGCAACGAACAGCTGCGGTCCGGCGCCGAGCCCGCGGCCTCGGTCGAACTCCCGTGGTCGGAACGGTACTTCGCCCAACTGGGCCTGGTGCTGGGCACGACGTACCGCTCCGGCGCCGTCCTGAGCGACCACAGCTCCCCGCCCGAGCCCACCGACACCGAGTACGTCCCCACCGCGGAGCCGGGCCGCCGGATGCCCCACCACTGGCTGGCCCCCGAACGCTCCACGCTCGACACCTTCGGCGAGTGGTTCACCCTGCTCACCCCGGACCCCGCCCGCTGGCGTCAACAGGTCTCCGAACCCTGGCCGTTGCGGATCGAGGCCCTGTCCGGCGAACACGCCGGCGTGTACCGGGTCAGCCCGTACGGCGGCGCACTCCTCGTCCGCCCCGACGGCCATATCGCCGCCCGCTGGGTCGAGCCCCCGACCAACGGCTCGACCCTCCACCACGCCCTCACGGCCATCACCGCCGGCACACCGCGCAGGGCTGACGGACGTCGGCACCGTGACGGGCTATCCGGGGCCCGGTGAGCCGAGCGGCGGTGCGGTGCTGTCCCTGATCACCAGACGGGTCGGGACGAGGTCGGTGCCGGGGCGGGAGTCGTCGCGGGTGCGGATCTGGCGGAGCACGCCCTGGACACAGCGTCGTCCCACCTCGGCGAAGTCCTGGTGGACGGTGGTGAGGGGCGGGATGAAGAAGGCGGCGTCGGGGGTGTCGTCGAAACCGACGACACTGACGTCCGCCGGAACGGCCAGGCCCTGTTCGTGGAAGGCGCGCAGCAGACCCAGGGCCATCTGGTCGTTGGCCGCGAACACGGCCGTGCAGTCGGGCTCCTCGGCGAGCGCGAGCCCGGCCGCGTAGCCTGACTCGGCCGACCAGTCACCCCGCAGCGGCGCCGGAACCGGCCGTCCCGCCTCCTCCAGCACGGCCCGCCAGGCCTGCGTGCGCCGCTGGCCCGCGTACGACGTCCCGGGACCGGTCACATGCCATACGGTCCGGTGCCCCAGATCCAGCAGATGCCGTACGGCCTTGCGCGCACCGTCGGCCTGGTCGGTGTCGACCACGCTGTAGCGGTCCCCGGCGTCCGAGTCGACGACCACCACATGCACGCCGGGCGGCAGTTGCACCGTGCCCGTGTCGAGCAGATGGATCTCCATGATGACGATGACCGCGTCCACCGCCAGCTCGCCCATCCGCGTGAAGGCCCCCAGCACGTTGTCCTGGGTGGCCACGTCGATGGGGATGAGGGTGATCGCGTAACCCTCGGCCGCCGCATGCGTGGCGATCGCCTCCACGGTACGGCTGTTGCCCGTGGAGGAGAGGCTGAACAGGATCACGCCGATGGTGTTGAACCGGCCGTAACGCAGGGCGCGCGCGGCGCTGTTGGGCCGGTAGCCGAGCTCCCGCATCGCGGCGAGCACCTGCTCCCGGGTGGAACCGATCACCCCCGGATGGCCGTTGGAGACCCGTGACACCGTCTGCGACGAGACCCCGGCGAGCTTGGCGACATCGGCCATGGAGACCCGCTGCTTACGGCGCCCGCCGGGCACGCCGGACCCGCTCCGCCGCGCACTGCCCGCGGCCGGCGGAACCCACTGCTCCGGCTCGTTCAGGTCCATCGCCCCACCCCTCAAATCTCCTTCATGCACGGGAAGTCGGGACCGGAAACCTTGACGGCCGCAGGGGCGGGTGCCACGATTCCGACGCTTTCGAGTTTACGTAAACATCGCCGTGTGACCAGCCCGGACGGAGATCCCGTTCCTCCGTCGCGCGACAGATGTTCACGTAAACACACCGCGTCGATGTTTACGTAAACACGTGGTCCGGGGCCCATGGGCCCCTGCGTCGAGCCGCCGTCACCTGAAAGGGCAAGTTGATGCGCAAGACCCCCGCCAGAACCCGTGTCACCCCCCGTACCCGCGCCGCCCTCGCGGCGGTCGCGATCGCCGCGGTGGGCGCCACGACCCTCACCGGCAGCCCGGCCTCCGCGGCCGTACCGGGCCACGGCACCAGCCAGTTCAAGGGCGTCAACTGGGCCGACCCGCGCGACAACTACGCCGACGACCCCGTGGTCCTCTCCGGCCTGTCGCTCTCGGACACCTACGCCCAGACCTACGCCAAGGCGACCCGGGTGATCGCCGCGTTCCGCGCCAACCTCGGGGCGAACACCGTACGGCTGCCCATCAACCCGTACACGGTCAACGGCTCGTACTGGAAGTCGTACCGCGGAGTCATCGACGCGGCCTCCGCCCAGGGCTTCAAGGTGATCGTCTCCTACTGGGAGGGCACCGGCGCCAACAAGGACGGCTTCATCGACGACGAGGCCACCTACTGGCCGATGTGGGACACCGTCGTGAACGCCTACCGGCACGACCCGCACGTCTACTTCGAGCCCATGAACGAGCCGCACGGCTACACCGACGCCCAATGGGCCGACATCGCCGCCAAGTGGCTGGCGACCTACCCGTCCGTCCCGCACAACCGGGTCTTCGTCAGCGGCGCCGGCTACAACGACCACGTCACCACCGTCTGCGCCGACCCGCGCCTGAAGGGCACCTACCTCTCCCTCCACCACTACGGCTTCTGGAAGAGCTACGCGACCTACGACCAGTGGGTGGCCGACCTCAAGGAGCGCCTCGGTGACTGTGCGGGCCGCACCGTCGCCGACGAGTTCGGCGCCCCGATGACCACGGGCCTCGACTACAACAAGCCCGCTCCCGACGACAACTCCGTCAACTTCATCCAGGCCGACACGGATGTGTTCCGCAAGCTCGGCATGGGTTCGGTGTACTGGCCCGGCCTGCGCACCGACGACACCTACTCCATCCAGAAGCTGATCGGCGACCCGTCCCGTCCCTGGCTGGCCACCACCAACCAGTCCGGCGCCGACCGCCTCGCCTGGGCATGGGGCCGCGGCAGGCCGGTGAGCGGCTGACCGACTCCGGGAGGGCCGCGGCGCGCCACGAGCACCGCGGCCCGGCGGCACGTCTCACCGGCCCCGACGGGCCACCGGCCAGGCGCGATGTTCTCGGCGATGCCTCTTGGCGCCGACCGTCCGGTGTCAGCCAGGCCGGTGGCCGGGCGCGGTGAACTCCTCCAGGCGGCGCAGATACGTCAGGCCGGGGAGGCCGGAGAGCGTTGTCTCTCCGGTGAGGGTGAACCCGGTACGGGCCAGCACGGCCCGGGACGCCGCGTTCTCGACCCGGGCCGCGGCCCGCAGGGTGGTCAATCCGTAGCTGTTGGCGGCGAGTTCGAAAAGCTCTCGTACGGCCGAGGTGGCCAGCCCGCGCCCCGTGGCCCGCTCGGCGATCCGGTACCCCAGATCGGCGCCGCCGTCCGTCACGTCCATCAGGTTGATCCGTCCCAGCACCTCACCCGCCGCATCCACCAGTACATGGAAGTAGCAGATCCCGGCCTCCTGCTCGGCGAGCCGCTCGCGGAGCAGCTCCTCGAACCGGGCGAAGAACTCGTCGCCGCGGTCGGGGATCGATGCCGCGAAGTAGGCGCGGTTCTCCCGCTCGAAGGCGAGGAGCGCCGGGGCGTGGTCGGGACGGAGCAACTGCAGCTCGGGCATGGGCAGGACAGTAGGCACCCCGCCCGTTCGCCCGCCACCGTATTAGGACTTGATCGTATTAGGACTCGCGCAGGTCCTTGACCCGGCGGAGTTTGCCGACCGAGCGCTCCAGGGTCTCCGGGTCGACGACGGCGACCTCCACGGTGACGCCGACGCCGTCCTTGATGCCCTGGGCGATGGTCCTCGTGGCGGCCTCGCGGTCGGCCGGAGCTGCGTCGGGCCGCGCCTCCACGCGGACGGTCATGTGATCCATCCGTCCGCGCCGGCTGAGCTGGATCTGGAAGTGCGGAGCCACCCCCGGCGTCCGCAGCACGATCTCCTCGACCTGGCTGGGGAAGACATTGACCCCACGCAGGATGATCATGTCGTCGCAGCGGCCGGTGATCTTCTCGATACGGCGGAGTCCGGGACGCGCGGTGCCGGGCAGCAGCCGTGTCAGATCCCGGGTGCGGTACCGGATGACCGGCAACGCTTCCTTCGTGAGCGAGGTGAGGACCAGCTCGCCGCCCTCGCCCTCGGCCAGCACCTCGTCGGTCAGCGGGTCCACGACCTCGGGGTAGAAGTGGTCCTCCCAGACGTGCAGCCCGTCCTTGGTCTCCACGCATTCCTGTGCGACACCGGGGCCGATGACCTCGGACAGCCCGTATATGTCGACCGCGTGGATGTCCAGGCGCTCCTCGATCTCGCGGCGCATCTCCTCCGTCCAGGGCTCCGCACCGAAGATGCCGACCTGGAGGGAGGAGGAGCGGGGATCGATGCCCTGGCGCTCGAACTCGTCGAGGAGGGTCAGCATGTAGGACGGCGTGATCATGATGATCTCGGGCCGGAAGTCCTGGATGATCTGCACCTGGCGGGCGGTCATCCCGCCGGAGGCCGGGATCACGGTGCAGCCCGCGCGTTCGGCGCCGTAGTGGGCGCCCAGGCCGCCGGTGAACAGGCCGTAGCCGTAGGAGATGTGCACCTTGTGCCCCGGGCGGCCGCCGGCGGCCCGGATGGAGCGGGCGATCACGTCCGCCCACATGGACAGGTCGTTGTCGGTGTAGCCGACCACGGTGGGACGGCCGGTGGTGCCGCTGGAGGCGTGCACCCGCCGCACCTCGGACATCGGTACCGCGAACATGCCGAAGGGGTAGGTGTCCCGCAGGTCCGCCTTGGTCGTGAAAGGGAAACGGGAGAGGTCTGCGAGGGTGTGGCAGTCGTCGGGACCCACGCCGGCCGCGTCGAACTTCTTGCGGTACAGCTCCACGTTGTCGTACGCGTGCCGCAGCGTCGTGCGCAGCCGGGTGAGCTGGAGCGCCCGGAGCTCCGCGCGGGACATCCGCTCGGCGTCGTCCAGGAGTGCCTCGGGCAGCGGCTCTCCCCGGCGGATGCCCCTGGGCTCGGGCGCGATCACTTCGCTGCTCATTGCGGCTCCTCGTTCTGTGTGCGCAGAGTGCGACTGCGGCCGCGGAACTCCGCGATCACCTCGTCGCCGCGCACGACACTCACGTCGTAGACACCGCTGCGGCCGAACCGGACCCGCTCCCGCGCGGTGGCCACCAGCACATCGCCCTCGTAGGCGGGTGCGACGAAGTCGATGTCGGCTCCGGCGGCGACGGTCACGGGGCCGTGGCTGTTGCAGGCGCAGGCGAACGCCGAGTCGGCCAGCAGGAACACGTAACCGCCGTGGGCGATCCGGTGTCCGTTGACCTGCGAGGCGGTCACGGTCATCCGCAGCACGGCGGTCCCCTCGCCGTGCTCCACCAACTCGATTCCCAGCCAGCGGGAAGCCTCGTCCACGGCGAACATCGTCTCGACGGGGCCCGGCCTCCTGTCAGGCGCCTGGGTCGTCATTTCCACCACCTTGTGAACCGACCGAACATTCGGTTAGCGTGCGGCGTGGTCAAGTAATCCAGCAAGGCCCCTGCATGTCAAGAGGTGGACGACGTGCCACAGCTGGGGCGGACCAGCCCGACTTCAGCGACTTCCACGGCACCCCCGTCCGTCCCGAAGCCGAGGAGGCTGCCCGATGTCCGACGACGTCTACCTGATCGACGGGGCCCGCACCCCGCAGGGCCGCTACGGCGGTGCCCTGGCCGCCGTACGCCCCGACGACCTGGCGGCCCTCGTCGTCGGTGAGGCCGTCCGGCGGGCCGGCGTCCCCGGCGAAGCCGTGGACGAGGTCATCCTGGGAGCCGCCAACCAGGCGGGCGAGGACAACCGGGACGTGGCCCGCATGGCGGTGCTGCTCGCCGGGCTGCCGCACACCGTGCCCGGCTACACCGTCAACCGCCTCTGTGCCTCGGGCCTGACGGCGGTGGCCTCGGCGGCCCAGGCGATCCGCGCCGGCGAGGCGGACCTCGTGGTCGCCGGGGGAGTGGAGTCCATGACCCGGGCGCCCTGGGTGATGGAGAAGCCCGGCACCCCATGGGCCAAGCCAGGGCAGGTGCACGACACCGCCCTGGGCTGGCGGTTCACCAACCCGCGCTTCACCGCCGCCGACCGGGCCCTGTCCGCGGACGCCGGACCGGAGACGGCGAAGACCACGCTGTCCATGGGGGAGACCGCCGAAGAGGTCGCGGCCCTGGACGGCATCACCCGCGCCGAGTCCGACGCCTTCGCCCTGCGCAGCCACCAGCGGGCCGTGGCCGCCCAGGAAGCGGGCCGCTTCGACCGGGAGATCGTGCCCGTCCCGGTACGCGACGGCCAGGTGACCCGGGACGAGGGCCCGCGCCCCGCCACCACCCTGGAGAAGCTCGGCTCCCTGCGCACCGTCTTCCGCGCGAACGGCATCGTCACCGCGGGCTCCTCCTCACCGCTGTCCGACGGCGCGGCGGCCCTGGTGGTCGCCGGTGCCGAGGCGGTGCAGCGGTACGGCCTCACTCCCCGGGCCCGGATCGTCGCGTCGGCCTCCGCCGGTGTGCAGCCCAACCTCATGGGGCTGGGCCCGGTCCCCGCCACCGAGAAGGCGCTGGCCCGGGCCGGCTGGCGGACCGGCGACCTGGACGCCGTGGAACTCAACGAGGCGTTCGCCGCCCAGGCGCTGGCCGTCGTCCGCCGCCTCAAGCTCGACGAGGACAGAGTCAACGCCGACGGCGGCGCCATCGCCCTCGGGCATCCGCTCGGCTGCTCCGGCGCCCGCATCCTGCTCACGCTGCTCGGCCGGCTCGAACGCGAGAACGGCCGCCGAGGCCTGGCCACGCTCTGCGTGGGCGTGGGTCAGGGCGTCGCCCTCCTGGTGGAGCGGGTCTGACCGCTGCTGCTGGAGCAGCGGTCAGACCGGGTCGTCAGCCCGCCAGGCGTTCCAGCAGCAGGAAGCCGCCGATCGCGATCATCATGACTCCGGAGATCCGGGTGACTGTCCGCGCGGCGGTCGGCCGGGTCTTGAGCACGGTGCGGGCCAGCAGGCCGACCGCGAGATAGACCAGCGCGGTGGCGGTCACATGGACGGCGCTGAGCAGTCCGGTCTGTGCGGCCACCGGCCACCCGGTGGCGGTGTGTATGAACTGGGGGAAGAGGGAGAAGAAGAGCAGCGGCGCCTTCGGGTTGAGGCCGCTGACACCCGCGCCCCTGAGCAGCAGCCGCCACCGGGAGGAGTGCGCGTACTCCTCGGATGCGGCTATGACGGCCGGCCCGCGCAGCACGCCGAGGCCCAACCACATCAGATAGCCGGCCCCCGCCACGGTGAGGGCGGTGAGCGCGAGCGGGGATCCCGCCACGAGCACGGCCAGGCCCGCGACGGCCAGCAGAGCGTAGGCGACATGTCCCGTGAGCATTCCGGCGACCGCCGGGACGACCGACCGCTCCCGCAGGCCCGCCGAGATCGCGAACGCCCAGTCCGCGCCCGGAGTGAGGATCAGCAGCAGATCCACGGCCAGGAAGGCCACCAGCGTCGTCGCGTTCATGAAGCTCCACCTCTCACCCGCACATCCGGGAGAAAGGCTAGGCAAGAAATCCCCGAAGGTGTTCCCGGATTTACCCGAGCAGGTGGTGCTGTGAGGAAGAATCTTCTCCATGGATGCCATGGACCGGAAGATTCTTGCCGAGCTGCAACAGGACGGCCGCCTCACGATCACCGAGCTGGCCGCGCGGGTGCGGCTGAGCGTCTCGCCCTGTCACCGCCGCCTGCGTGACCTCGAAGCCCAGGGCGCGATCCGCGGCTACCGCGCGGTGGTGGACCCGGGCGCCCTGGGTCTGCACTTCGAGGCGCTCGTCTTCGCCACGCTGCGCTGGGAAGCACCCGACACCGTCACCGCCTTCGAGGAAGCGGTCAGCGCCATCCCCCACGTCCTCCAGGCCCAGCGCCTCTTCGGTGAGCCCGACTACCTGCTGCGCGTGGCCACCGCCGACCTCGCCGCCTTCCAGCAGCTCTACGACGAGCGGCTCGCGCGCCTTCCCGGCGTCCAGCGCCTGACCTCCACCCTCGTCATGAAGCACGTCGTCGAAGACCGCCCCCTGCCCGGATGACCGCCCCGCCCGAGTGATCCACATGGTCGCTCTCCGGCCCGGGATCCGGCCAATGACCGGGCCCCGCTCTTGCCAGACCGGGGAGGGGGGACCTTATGATGAACCGAACGAATGGTCGGTAGGGAGTTGGTGGAGATGACCGAAGCGGTCGGACGGGACACCGAGCCGGACCTGGAGTCCCACTTCGAGGCGACGATCGCGCGCGACCAGCGGATCGAGCCGCGCGACTGGATGCCGGAGGGCTACCGCAGGACGCTGGTCCGGCAGATCGCCCAGCACGCGCACTCGGAGATCATCGGCATGCAGCCGGAGGGCGAGTGGATCACCAAGGCGCCGTCGCTGCGCCGCAAGGCGATCCTGTTCGCCAAGGTCCAGGACGAGGCCGGCCACGGCCTGTACCTGTACTCGGCCGCCGAGACCCTGGGCGCCGACCGGGCGGACCTCACCCAGCGACTGATCGAAGGCCGCCAGAAGTACTCGTCGATCTTCAACTACCCGGCGCTGAGCTTCGCGGACGTCGGTGTCATCGGCTGGTTCGTCGACGGCGCGGCCATCTGCAACCAGGTACCCCTGTGCCGCAGCTCGTACGGGCCCTATGCCCGCGCGATGGTGCGGGTCTGCAAGGAGGAGTCCTTCCACCAGCGGCAGGCCTACGAACTGCTGATGACCATGATGCGCGGCACCGACGCCCAGCGGGAGATGGTGCAGGAGGCGGTCGACCGCTGGTGGTGGCCCTCCCTGATGATGTTCGGCCCGCCCGACGACGACTCGCCCAACTCCGCGCAGTCGATGGCCTGGAAGATCAAGCGGCACAGCAACGACGAACTGCGCCGGCGCTTCGTCGACATGACCGTGCCCCAGGCCGCCAAGCTCGGTGTGACCCTGCCCGACCCCGAGCTGCGTTGGAACGAGGAGCGCGGCCACCACGACTTCGGCACCCCCGACTTCGCCGAACTCAAGGAAGTCATCAGCGGCAACGGCCCCTGCAACGCGCAGCGGATGGAACGCCGTCGGACCGCCCACGAGGAAGGCGCCTGGGTGCGTGCGGCCGCCGGTGCGCACGCCGCCAAGCAGGCCGCCCGAGCCCGCGAGGAGGCAGTGGCATGAGCGACCAGGAGAACTGGCCCCTGTACGAGGTGTTCATCCGCGGCAAGCGCGGCCTCAACCACGTCCACGTCGGCTCGCTGCACGCGGCGGACGACCAGATGGCCCTCACCCACGCCCGCGACCTCTACACCCGGCGCAACGAAGGCGTGAGCATCTGGGCCGTCCGCTCGGACCACATCGCCGCCACCACCCGGGACGAGAAGGACCCCTTCTTCGCCCCGAGCGCCGACAAGGTCTACCGGCACCCCACGTTCTACGACATCCCCGACGACGTCCCGCACATCTAGGAGCCGGTGATGAGCGACGACCACGTCTACCTGAGCCTCGCCGAGGGCCACGACGACAGCGACGCCCGCTGGGCGTTCGGCACCGGCTTCGAAGACCCCCTGCACGGCGTCGACACCGCCGTACCCGAGACCGTCGACGCCGCCCGACTGGCCGCCACCTGCCTCGCCCTCGGCGACGACGCCCTGGTCCTCGCCCAGCGGCTCGCCGAATGGGTCACCCGGGCCCCCGAGCTGGAGGAGGAGATGGCGCTCGCCAACATCGGGCTCGACCTGCTCGGCCAGGCCCGCCTGCTCTACGCCCGCTGCGGCCAGACGGACGGCACCGGCCGCACCGAGGACGCCTACGCCTACTTCCGCGACACCGGCGACTTCCGCAACGTACGCCTCGCCGAACTCCCCAACGGCGACTTCGCCCACTCCGTGCTGCGGCTGCTGGTGTTCGCCAGCTGGCGGCTCGCCCACTTCACCGAACTGGCCGGCACACCCGACCCGGTGCTCGCGGCCATCGCGGCCAAGGGCGTCAAGGAGCTCACCTACCACCGGCAGTACGCCGCCGAGTGGGTCGTACGCCTGGGCGACGGCACGGAAGAGTCCCACGCGCGCATGCTGACGGCCCTGGAAGCGCAGGCCCCCTACTGGGAGGAACTGTTCGCCGCCGAGGACGTACGCGACGCGGTTCTGGCCGATCTCCGCCAGGTCCTCGACGCGGCCGGACTTCCCGCGCCGCACCCCGCGCCCCTGCCCGGCAGCGGCCGCGACGGCGAGCACACCGAGCATCTCGCCCCGTTGCTGGCCGAGTTGCAGAGCGTGGCCCGCGCGTACCCGGAGGCGACATGGTGACCCCCGTTTCCGTCCCCGTCCTGTCCGACGTCCGGCGGGCCCGGCACCTCGCCGAACAGGTCCCGGACCCCGAACTCCCCATGCTCACCCTGGCCGACCTCGGGGTGCTGCGGGGCGTGACGATCACGGCCGACGGCACAGTGGTCGCCGACCTCACCCCCACCTATTCGGGATGCCCTGCCATGGCCGAGATGCGGGCCGGGGTCGCCGCGCGCCTGCGGGACGCCGGCTTCGACCGCGTCGAGATCCGCACGGTGCTGGACCCGCCGTGGACGAGTGACTGGATCACCCCCGAAGGACGCCGCAAACTCGCCGAACACGGCATCGCCCCGCCCATGGCGGCGCCGCAGCGCCCCGCGGGCCCCGTCCCTCTGACCCTGTCGCCGACCCGGCGCACGGTCCCGTGCCCGCGCTGCGCATCGGTCGACACCGAGGAGACCTCCCGCTTCGCGGCCACCTCCTGCAAGGCGCTGTGGCGGTGCCTCACCTGCCGTGAGCCGTTCGAGTACGTCAAGGAGATCTGATGGCAGAGCTGACGGCACCGACCGCCGGTGCCCTCGTGACGACAGCACGCCGGCGCCGCCCAGCCTTCCATCCCCTGCGCGTCGCCGCCGTCCAGCGCCTCTGCGAGGACGCCGTGGCGGTCACGTTCGACATCCCCGGCGCCCTCGCGGAGGAGTTCGCCTTCGGCCCCGGCCAGTCGCTCACCCTGCGCCGCGACATCGACGGGCGTGACGAACGGCGCTCCTACTCGATCTGCTCACCGGCCGGCGCACCGCCCCGCATCGGCGTCCGCGAGGTGCCCGGCGGGCTCTTCTCCTCCTGGCTGGTCCACGAGGTACGGCCGGGCGACACCCTCCAGGTGATGGCCCCCACCGGTGCCTTCACCCCCGACCTCACGGTGCCAGGCCACCACGTACTGATCGCGGCGGGCTCGGGCATCACCCCCATGATGTCCATCGCCGAGTCGGTCCTCGCCGCAGACGACCGCTCGAAGGTCACCCTGTTCTACGGCAACCGACGCACCGACACCGTGATGTTCGCCGACGAACTGGCCGACCTGAAGGACGAGTACCGCGCCCGCTTCCACCTCGCCCACGTCCTCTCACGCGAACCCCGCGAAGCGGAACTCCTCTCCGGGCGGCTCGACGGCGAACGCCTCGGCGCGCTCATCGAGGGACTGATCGACGTTCCGTCCGCCGATCACTGGTGGCTGTGCGGCCCGCACGGCATGGTGGTCGACGCACAGCAGGTGCTCGCCGGTCTCGGTGTCCCCGTCCAGCGGGTCCATCGGGAGCTCTTCTTCGCCGACGACGAGCCGATCGAACCCGTCCGCCACGAGGAGGCGGCGGCGACCGGACCGACCAGCGAGGTCACCGTCACCCTGGACGGCCGCTCCACCACCGCGCGACTCCCACGCGAGAGCACGATCCTGGACTCCGCCTCACGCATCCGCCCGGACCTGCCCTTCGCGTGCAAGGGAGGGGTGTGCGGTACGTGCCGTGCGCGCATCACCGACGGCAAGGCGGACATGCGCCGCAACTACGCCCTGGAACCGGCCGAGGTGGACGCCGGTTACGTGCTGACCTGCCAGTCGTACCCGGTCTCCGAGACACTGACGGTCGACTACGACAGCTGACCGGCCCCCGCCCGGCATCGCCGGGCGTGGAACCGGGCATGGGGACCGGTCGTTCGGGTCTGGCTCGACAGCATCGCCACCGGATGGCCGCTGCGAAACCTCGACTCGTTGACCTGGACGGCCAAGAAGGGCGTGGAGGAGTCAGCCGGGCCGAACTGCCTGGCTCGTCGACCGTTTCCCGGAGGGCTGACGAATTACGCGAGCTCCGAGCTGCTGGGAAGTACCGACGCAGAGTCCGTGTGGAGCGTGATGCGTACCGGTGTGAAGGTGGTGGCGCTGAGCGGCGACTCACCGGTGCCGGGATTGCGGGCGTAGCGTGGGTGAGCGCCTCCGCTGATCTGCCAGCGTATGCGGGTGGCCGCCGAGGTCGGGGCGGGGGTCATGTCGCTCTACAGCTACGCCCCTGACAAGGAGACGCTGCTGGAACTGATGATCGACCACGTCTGCGGCGAACTCACGGTCACGGACCCGCCCAGCGGCGACTGGCGCGCCGATCTGAAGACCGTGGCCCGACTGCAGCGCGCCCACATGCTGCGCCACCCTTGGCTTCCCGCGGCCTTGTCCACCCGTCGCGTTCCGAGCCCCAACACGCTGGCCTTCCTGGAACACGTGCTCGCCGTCCTGCGGCCCACCGGGCTGGACGGCGCGGCGAAACTGGAGGTCTTCGCCCAGATCACCGCGTGCGTGGCCGGGCATGTCGCCCATGAGATCGCGCAGGCCGCGGTCTCACGATCACCGGACCGGGCCGCGGCCGAGGGCCGCTACCTCGCCGCTGTCGCCGCCGACGGCTGCCACCCGGAACTCGCCGAAACCCTTTCCGCTACCGGACGGTCCCCTCACTCCCGACGCCACCTTCACCCGCTTCCTCAACCGTCTGATCGACGGCCTCGATACCGACTGATGCCACGCAGGTGTGAGTGGCGTCCCGCCCGCGGCACCTCCGAGGAACCGACCGTCGGCTCGTCCATGGCCACGGCCGCTACGAGGGCTGCCCCCGGCGCCGTCTCCGGCAGCGGACCGGCTACCCACAGGCGGGTCAGAGCGTCGGCTCCTTACGTGAGGGCACCTGTGCGCACGGCGGGGATCAGCTCCGCCGCACGTTCGAGCTGGTCGCGCTGGGAGTGCAGGTCCTGGGCGGCGAGGCGGAGGACGATGTGCCGGGCGCCGACGGCGACGTACCGTTCCAGACGCCCGACGACCTGATCGGCGGGCCCGGTGACGACGGCCTGGATCTGCTCCAGGTCCTCCAACGGCATACCGTACGTGGCCCGCGCGTAGGCGTCCGTCGCCCGACGGCCCCGCTCGACGTCGTCGTCGATCCGAATCGAGACGAACAGCGCCGGGGTGATGTCCCCGGGCGGGCGCCCGGCGTCGGTTGCGGCCGCGCGGATGTCATGGAGACCCGTGGCGTAGTCGGCCGGATCGGGAGGGTAGGGCAGCCAGCCGTCGTAGAGCCGGCCGGTGCGGGCCAGCGCCGACGCGGTCGCGCCACCGAGCCACACCGGCGGGCCGCCCGCGCGGGACGGCCTGAGCGCGGGCGGGAGGTCGGCGAAGCGGAACAGCTCGCCCTGGAAGGAGCCTGCGCCGTCCCACAGGGCACGCCACAGTGCCACGGTCTCGTCGAGACGGGCGAAGCGTCCCGCCCACGGCAGTTCGGACAGGGCGTAGAGAGGCCTGCCGAAGCGGCCGGGGAAACCGGCGCCGACCGCCACGGTGAGCCGACCACCCGACAACACGTCGATGGACGCGAGTGACTGCGCGGCCTGGACCGGCCGGCGCAGGAACGGCAGCAGTGCCGCCGTCCCCAGCGTCACGGCCCCGGTCGCCGGGGCGAGTGCCGCCAGCATCGTGAGCGCCTCGACGCGCGGGCTGAGCAGGGAGTCGTTGACGAAGAGCGAGGCGAAACCGAGGCGTTCGGCCGCGCGCCCCAACGCCACCAGTGCGCGGGGGTCGTCGGCCGGGCCCCATTGGGCCGTTCCGGTCGGGAGCAGTACACCGATGTCCATGCCGGTGATGTTCACGACCCGTGCGGCCGGCGACAATTCCCCGTGGGGAATGGCCCGTACCCCTCCGCCGCCGTTACAACAGGTCAGTGGAATTCCCCCGCGCGCTTCGCGAACGCCGTGTCCGCCGCCGACTCAGCCAGCTCGACCTGGCGCTGCGCGCGGGCACCACCCAGCGCCACCTCAGCTTCATCGAGTCCGGCCGGTCCGTGCCCGGCCGGAACATGGTCGTGCGCCTGGCCGAGTCCTTGGAACTGCCGCTGCGGGAGCGCAACGAGCTGCTGCTCGCCGCAGGGTATGCCCCCGCCTATCCGGAGAGTTCGCTGGAAGCCCCGGAACTTGCGCCGGTCCGTACGGCGATCGACCACATCCTGCGCGGGCATCTGCCCTGTCCGGCGCTCGTCGTGGACCGAGGCGGCGACCTGATCGCCGCGAACCCGGCCTTCGACCTGATCGCCGAGGGGGCGGCCCCCGAACTGCTCGGCCCGGGCAGGAACGTCTACCGTCTAGCGCTGCACCCCGACGGTCTGGCGCCACGCATCCGCAACCTCGCCGAATGGGCGCGCCACATCCTGGCCGGCCTCGGCCACCGGCCCGAGCTGCGAGCCGAACTCGCCTCGTATATACCGGAGTTGGAGCCATCGGCCGAGGCGCTCGGATTCGCGGTACCCCTTCGGCTGAGTTCCTCGCGCGGCGACCTGAGCCTGATGACGACCGTGACGACCTTCGCCACCGCCGTCGACGTGACACTGGCCGAGCTGAAACTGGAGGCGTTCCTGCCGGCCGACCAGGCGACCGCCGAGGCGCTGTGGGCGGCGGCCGGGCCCGCGGCTTACGTTGCCGGAGGTCAGGCTCCCGGGAACATGTAGTCGGTCCTGATCCGGCCGTCGTCGTCGAGTACGAGGATGTTCAGGCCCCCGCCCACGACGTCGCCGGTCTCGGCGGACACCGCCTCCCAGCCGAACTTCACCAGGCCGTGCAGCCGCACCGCGCCGGGGCGTGCCCGGAAGGCGAACCCCTGCGCCCTGACAAAGCGTTCGTGGCCTCGCGCAACCCGCTTCTCGATGGCGTCGTACCCCTGAGCCTCCAATGTCGAGTGACCGAAGCCGAGTTCGGCGGCGACCTGCCTGATCTCCGCCGGTGGTTGGAGGACGTGGACGCCGTTCTCGGCCCACAACAGCTCGATGGCCGTTCGCCGTTCGGTGGCGTCGGGTGTCGTCCACTGGGCCATGTAGCGGTCGGCCAGCTGCTGTGCGTCGAACTCGATCACGCGAATCTCCTTGCCGGGCGGGGCGGTTCGGACCAGATCCTGCGGTGTGCGACCGCGACCGACAATTCCCGGCGGGGAATCGGCAGTACGGCGTGCAGACGTCACGGGCGAGACCGGCCGGCCGCTGTGGTCAGGCGTCGCCGTCCGCCAGCGCGTCGCGCAGTGCGGCGTGGGAGGCCACGCCCAGCTTGGGGAAGAGCTGGTGCAGGTGGGTGGAGACGGTGCGCGGGGAGAGGAAGAGGCGTTCGCCGATCTGCTTGTTGGTGAGGCCCGCCGCCGCGAGCATGGCGATCTCGCGTTGCTGCGGGGTGAGCGACGCTGGCCCGGTGGCACCGGCGGACAGACCGGTGGCCCGCAGCTCGTTGCCGGCCCGGGCCGCCCAGGGGCGGGCGCCGAGGCTCTCGAAGGTGTCGAGCGCCGCACCGAGACGGATACGTGTCCGTCCGGCATTCGGGTGACCCATCCGTCACGAACGGTGATACGAGGTGACGGAGCCCTTGCGGCTTCCCGCGGAAGTTGCCACGCTGGAGGTTCGGACCGCTTGTTCCAGCTCTCTCCACGGCGTTCGCGAGATCGCCGGCCCCGACCAGTCCCGGCTCGATACGTTCGTGCGCGCTGCTCTCCTCCCCGGCGCTGAAGCGCGTGCACCGCGCTCACGTACCACAGCGACCGGCCGGACTGCCGCCGCCTCACCTGTGGAGCACACCATGGACACGAGCGAGGAGGCCGCCCGCGGCCTGACCGACATCCAGGACTTCCTGTACCAGCAGGCTCATCTGCGAGCGGCACGTCGGCGCGTCGCGGACTTCACCGCACAGGAGCCGGGGCTGACCCGGGAACAGCGGACGGACATCGAGCGCTGGTACCTGGAGGAACAGACATACGTGGCCCGCATGGTCACCGACCACATCGCCGCCAGCATCAGCGAGGTGGAACAGCGCCATCGCGTCCGCTTCGGCCACTGGCTGCGGGGCACCCTGACCGCGATGATCCTCGTCACCGCGGCCATGGCACTGTGCGTCACCGTGGTGTTGGTCGGCGCCTCCTAGGGGGCGGTGGCCCAGGTTCGACCCGGACAGCGGTGTCGACGACGCGAGGCTGCGTTCTGAGCGCTTGCTTCCTACGCGGCCCAGCCGCCGTACGGCACGGTGATGAGTTCCATGGCGTGGCCTGCCGGGTCCATGAAGTACACGCCGTGACCGCCGTCGTTGTGATTGATCGTCCCGGGGTGTTTCCGCCGGGGGTCGGCATAGTGCTCGATGCCGCGCTGCCTGATCTGCGCGTACGCCGCGTCGAACTCCTCCTCGGAGACCAGGAAGGCGTAGTGCTGTGGGGTGATGGTGTCCACGGGAACCGTGGCGAAGTCCAACGTGACGCCGTTGCCCAACCGGACAGCGATGAACGGGCCCCACTCGGACGTGATCTCAAGGCCCAACAGGTCTGCGAAGAACTCCGCGGACTCCCGGTTGTCCCGGGCATGGACGATCGTGTGATTCAGCTCGACTGACAAGGAATGCCTCCGAGGGCATCTCCCGACACCTCCATGCCTCACCCAGCCGGTGACCGGCACGCGATGTCGCCGGAGATCTTAGATGCCGTTGTCCATGTGGGCCAGGCCGGCCGGCTCAGCGGCGGCAACCGGTCGAACCGCAGAGCGCGGCCCGCTGTCACAGATGCACCCGCTGCCCTGTCTCCTGTGTACAGGTGCAGGCGCGTGCCTGCGCACCGCACGACGAGCACCGGAGGTCTCCGTCGCCATGACCACCGCACGCGAAGACCCGGCTGCATCCTGGCGCGAACATGCTGCCTGCCTGCGCGAGGACCCCGATCTCTTCTTCCCGATCGGGAACGGCGGGCTCACCCTCCACCAGATCGACGAGGCCAAGGCCGTCTGCGGCGGGTGCCCTGTCGCCCGGCAGTGCCTCGACTGGGCCGTGCGGACAGGACAGACGGAAGGGATCTGGGGCGGCACGACCGAGACCGAACGCCGTCTCGGCGCAGGCGCGATGAGCTGACTTCCTGCGCGACAGGATGAAGCCGTCGGCCCGGCCACGTCCGTGACGGCCGCCGGGTGCGGGGAGACCTCGTCCAGCAGGCGCAGCCACGGCAGGCCCGGTCCGACGCCGGGCCCAACGCTGTGCTCGTACCCGTAACGGCGTTCTGTGCGGAACAGCAGCTGAGCCACCTGCGCCTGGGACAGGCCCGCCGCGCTGCGGCCTCGGCCACGGCGGCGCGCCGGTCCCGCGTCGGCGGGGCTGATCTGCGTACGCCGACACCTCGGCAGGGACGTCAGCTCCCCTCGCACCATGCCATGCCTCGCCTGCCATGGTGATGATGTAGGCGCGGAAAGGCCTGAACTCAGTGGATGCTCGCGGGGGCCGACTTGGTCCGCCTGATCGACCTGCCGACACTGGAACTCCCGCCCTCCGCGACGGGCTCCGGTTCCGCCATCTCCAAGGTCAGCGCCTCGGCCAGCTGCTGCATGCGCTCGATGCGCTCCTCCTCGGGCCATGTCTTCTTCATGGTCGGCTCCGGGGTGGCTCCGTCCCAGAAGTCGTGCGGAACCCACTTCGCCGGTTCCTCGACGTCCTCCAGCCCGGCGTCCGGGCCCTGCCGGGTGTACCCGCCGCGGAGGCCGTCGTCGGCGGCGGTGCGGGGGCTGGTCCGCATGGTCGCGTCGATCAGCGCGTTGGCGGCGCTCTGCCAGGTGTAGTGCGTGAGGATCTCCTGGAGCTTGCCGGCGTCCTTGCGGGCGGCAGGCAGTCGCCGGTGGAGGTTCGCGATGGCGCTGGCCCAAGCCGCGGCCCGCTTGTCCTCGCCGCCGTCGACTTCCTGGTTCGTCTCCGAGTCGACCTGGTAAGGGGCCTCCACGCTCATGTCGGGGCTCAGATTCTCGAAGTGCTGCAGGAACTGTGCCGCGCCGCTCTCCTGCGTGACGAGGATGGGCAACTTGCGTCCGGCCGCCTCGGTGGCGACCAGTCCGAACCCCTCGTGCAGGGACGGCATGATCAGGCCGTGCTTGCCCTGGTAGTCGGCGTCCAGTTCGTCGGCGTTCGGGGTGAAGGGCAGCAGCGTGACCCCGCCCTCACCGTGTGCGTTGATTATCTGCTGCCACGCCGCCGTGTCCTCGTGGTACTTCGCCAGGTCCTTCTGGTGCTTCGCCAGCTTGTCCTGGTGGCCCTCCTGGCCCTCTTCGCTGTTCAACGTCGGCTGCCGAGGTCCGCCGCGGATCGTCAGCCTGACGTCCAGACCGTATCCGCCCTCCTCCACGGGACGGCGGAGCTGCCCGATGGCCATGATCGCGGCCTTGGCGCCCTTGATCTCGTCGGTGACGCGCCCCGGCAGGAGCAGTTTGAGCTTGCGCGGCAGATGCAGCATGTACTTCGTCCGGTTGGGCAGCGACGGTTTCACCGGCGCCTTGGCCTCGGTGCCCGGCACGAACTCGTGCACCGCGGCCCTTTTCACCTTCTCCGCAAGGCGTGCCGCCTCCTTGGTGAGCAGGGGCCCCACCCCGCTGACGACATCGGCCTTGGCCATCGCGGAGCGTTCGATCAGCGTCTTCTCCATGAATTTCTTGGCCTGTGCGGCCTCGTCGTCCGTCACCGACTCGGGGTCGGCCTTCCACCGGAGGTACAACTCCCTGTCGTCGGGGGTGTTCTTCCCCTTGACCCGGTCCAAACGCTCGGGACTGGTGTGCAGGAAATGGACCAACCGGGCCTCGGGGTACCAACGCCTGCGAATCGCCTCGGCGGCCGGGCCGGAGAACCGGGAGTGGCCCATGATGATGTCGAAGGAGGCCGGATCGCCGGGAAGCCCGTGGTCCTTCGGGTTGCCCTCGGCGACCTCGGCGAGGCGGTCGCGGCCTTCCTCGATGTCCGGGTTCCCGGGCACGTTGATGATATTGGCGCCCCCATGGTCCGCGACCGTCTTGTCGTGGTCGTAGTCCTTCTTGTTGTTCACGGTGAACAAGGTGACGTCGTGGTCCGGCTGGAGGCCCTTGACCAGTTCCATGTTGAAGACGGGGACACCGCCGAGGCCGAGGCCGCTCTCGTCGCAGACGACGAGCACCTTGCGGCGCTCCGGTCTGGCCATGCGCTGGACCGCGGCGGAATGCGCCGGGGTGCGCTGCACCGGGCCGTGGTCGTGGTGTGCGTGGTCAGGGTGTGCATGGGCCGGCCCGTCGGCGGGTTTCAGCTGTACGGGGCCGGGGCTGTCCGCGAGCCGCTCGTTGGCCGTGGCCTCGCGTTCGAACGGGTCTCCCGGGGTCGACGTACGGACGCCGCCTACCTCGTTGCCGGCGGCCACGGGCCCCTTGCGCTGCTGGGAGACATGGGTCAGTTCGTGGTAAAGGGTCTTGTCGTCGAGCCTTCCGGTGCCCGAGACGATGTCGTTGCCGACGGTGTAGGCGCTGGCCGAAAGATTCTCCGCCGATCGCTGGGCCACCACATCCGTGTGGACGCGGACGTCGGAGAAGTCCTCCTGGAACACTGCTTCGGCCTTCTTGAGCCTGGCCCCCTCCAGCGGCTGCCCACTGCCGGAGACCACCTTCTTGACGACGGCACCCATGTCGGCCTCGGGCTCGGTGCCGGCCAGAGTCTCCGGGGGGCTCAGATAGCCCGAGCGGCGCAGCATCTGCACCACTGCGCGGTTGCCCGCGGATTGCTGGAGTCCCCGCAAACCGCTTGAGGCCTGGGACGGCTCGCCCGTTGTCCGGCCGTGCTTGGGCGACGCCCGACGGTCTGGACCGCCGGCGCGTTGATCACCATCAGTTTGCCTGTACGTCATTTGGTGAACGGTAGGGGTGCGAGTGCTCTCGCAGGCATGGCGAAAAGTGCAGCCTTGCGGGCAGCCAACTTTCTTGCCTTGGTGGGTGGTTGGGGAAAGATCACGGTTTGCCATGGCTCCCCGGGCCTGGCGGGTGGACCGTTCGTCAGCCCAGCGGGCTGCCCGGAGTATCGAGGCGTCGCTGCCCTGCGCCTACGCCGACCGGTCGACCTGGCCGCTACCGCCCGCCCGGCACGTCGCCGTCCTCGCCTGCGTGGATGCCCGGCTGAACGTCTACGCGGTCCTCGGCGCGGACGAACGCCGCTCGCTCGCCGTCAGCCGGCGCCTGCGCGGAACCGAGGAGATCATCCTCATCCACCACACCGACTGCGGCATGCCCCCCTTCACCGACGACGGCTTCACATCAAGGCCGATCCCTTCGTCGTCCACATGGACGCCATCCGCGGATTCGTCTTCGACGTCGCCGCCGGCAGGCTCGAAGAGGTCCAACCGGTGGGACCCCGCGCTCAGCCTGTGACCTGTGGTCACAGCATCATCCCCTGTCTGGCTGGCCGCAGGGCGCGGGCCGACGATGACCCGGTCTCCCTCCTCGCCGACCGAACGGTTGTGGTCCGCTTGAGCAGTCTCCCCGACACGTCGTCCGACGCGGTGCGCACCGCCGACCCCGACCGGCTCGACCGGCTGCGTTACGCGGGCGTGTTCGTGCTGCTGTTCCTCTTCGGCACCGAGACGTTCCTGGTCTCCCCGCTGCTGCCGACGATCTCCAAGGACATCGACGTCAGCGAGGCGGCCGCGGCGTCCAGTGTCACCGCGTACGTGCTGGTGTACGCGGTCTGCGCGCCCTTCCTCGGCGTGCTGAGCGACCGGTTCGGGCGCCGCCGGGCGCTGCTCGCCGGGTCCGTGCTGTTCGTGGCCTCCAACGTGGGGGCCGCGCTGTCCACCGGCATCGTGCTGCTCGTGCTGTCCCGCGCGGTCGCCGGGCTGGCGGCCGCCGCGGCCGGTCCGGCGATCTGGGCGCACATCGCCGAGACCGCGCCCGACCGGGTGCGAGGCCGGGCCCTGGGCCTCGGCATGGCCCTGTTCTCGTGCGGTCAGGTCGTCGGCGTGCCCCTGGGCGGACTGCTCGCGGAGGTCGCGGGCTGGCGCTCGGCGTTCCTGGCGCTGGCGATCGGTACCGCGGCGGCCGTACCACTGCTGCTGCGCCAGATCCGGCCCACCGCACCGCAGCCCGCCACCGTCGGCGCCGTCAAGGCCGTGCTCTCCGGCTGGGCGGATCCGTCCCTGCGCAACGCCCTGCTGGTCAACACCGTGTTCAACGCGGCCAACCTGGGTGCCTACACCTTCCTCGGAGCCGTGCTCGTCGACCGGTTCGACCTCACCGTCTCCGAACTCGGCCTGATCGGCGTCGTCGTGGGGGCGGGCAGCGTGGTGGGATCTACGCTCGGCGGGCGCCTCGGTGACCGGGCGCGCGCGGCCGGCGCGGCCCCCGTGCCCCTGCTGCCGGTGTGGGGTGTGCTGCTCGCGGCCGGGATCGGGCTTGCCGTCGCGGGCCCGGGACTGGCGGTGGCGGTGATCGGCGTGGCGCTGTGGTTCGTGGCCAGCGGCGCCTTCGTCACCGATCAGCAGACCCTGGCCGGCACCGTGGCGCCCGCCCTGCGCGCCACGTCCAGCGCCTGGCTCACCTCGACGATGTACGCCGGTACGGGCCTGGGCGCCTGGGCCGTCGGCGCCTTCGCGGACGTGACGGTCGGCGCGCTCACCATCGGCACCGGCCTGGCCCTGCTGTCGGCCCTCGGCGCCCTGCTGGTCAGCGGGAAGCCGCGACGGAGCGCAGCGGACGCCGGCTGAGCCCGGTCATCAGGGACCGGTCCGTCTCCGTGGCCGGGGTGAACAGCAGGACCAGCGCGGACGGGTCGTCCACCGGGTGGAACGACGACAGCGTGAGCTCGATCCGTCCGGTACCCGCGGGCTCCACGGTCACCTTGCGGGCGGTGAGCTCCGCCACCGAGTGGCACCCCCACCAGTGGCGGAGCTCCGGCGCGTCCTCCTCCAGCCGGCGGTAGACCTCACTGGTGCGGGCGTCGGCCAGCGCCGCTCCGGCCTGGGCCCGGAAGTGCTGGAAGACGTTCATGGCCAGGGGTTCCCAGTCGGTGAGGACGGACCGCAGTCGGGCGTCCGCCACCATCAGCCACATCAGGTTGCGCCGGTCCGCCGGCACGGTCTCCGGCGAACCCCACAGCGCGCTCCAGGCGGCGTTCCAGCCGCGCAGGTCGAAGTACCGGTCCAGCAGCACGGCCGGGCTCGCCGGCCAGGAGTCGAGGACCGGCTGCACGGCCGTGGCCAGCCGGTCCCGTCCCTCGTCGGCCGCGGCCACCGGCTCGTGGTACCCGGCGAGCCGCATCGCGTGCCGCAACCCGGCCGCGTCCAGCCTGAGCGCCCGCGCGACCGCGCCGAGGACCTGGCGCGAGGCGGCCACCCGACCCTGCTCCAGCCAGGTGTACCAGGCCAGGCCCACCCCCGACAGCGACGCCACCTCCTCGCGGCGCAGCCCGGGGGTCCGTCGGCGGGCGGTCGAGCCGAGCCCGACGTCGGCGGGCTTGAGCAGTTCGCGGTGGGCCCGAAGGAAGGCGCCGAGTTCCGGGCTGGGAACGGGAGTTGACATGGTGGGTGGCTCCTCGGCCGTGCGGGTCGTCTCAGGTTACGCGGGCGCGAGCCGCCACAGCCGTACCGTCATGTGACTGACATGTCCGGTCTCCGTCTGCCGCCGCCATGCCGCCTCGCCGACCGCCCGGAAGAACCCGGCGCGTTCCGCGGGTTCCACGAGCCGGCTGTAGTAGTCGCCGAACGTCGCCGCGTGGAAGTGCTCGTACTGTGCGGCGCTCTCCACGGTGACCACCGCGTCCCGGTCGAGGACCGCCTCGATCCGGAAGTACCGCTCCAGCAGCGGCTCCAGCTCGTCGAACGTCCGGGTGCGGGTCGCGATCGGCAGGATCCCGGCGACCGTGAACAGGCCTGGAACATCGGCGTGCCGGGCTTCGAGGACGGTGCGTACGATGTCGTCCTCACCGCCCAGACCGTGCGCGTCGCGCGCCGGGTGATAGGTCGTCAGCAGGAAGACCCCGTCCGGCGCGAGGTGGTCACGGGTCCACTTCAGGACTCGTTGCTCGTGCGGGTACAGCCAGTGCAGGACCGACGTCATGGTGACGACGTCCGAGCGGTGGGGGAGCGGTTCGGGTGCGGTGAGGTCGGACTCGTGGAGGGCGACCCGCGGCCCGTACGCGCGCAGCCGCCCGGCGGCCTCGGCCATCCGGTGCGGGGAGCGTTCGAGACCCACGGCCTTCTCCAGCGAGGGGAAGCGGTCGAGGGCGGCCCCGAGCAACTGGCCGATGCCGCTGCCCAGATCGAGCAGCTCGCGGGGTTCGCCGGTGACCTGGTCGAGGACCCAGTCGCGGTCGTGCACCTGGCGCAGCCTGCTGGCGTCGGCGTAGCCGGCCAGCGTGCGGGCCTGGATCTCGGCGGCGGACGCGGTCATGGACGGGCCTCCCGGGCGGAGTCGGAGCTGGAGTCCGAGTCGGAGCCGAGTTCGGAGTTGGAGCCGAGTTCGGATGCGGTGGCGGCGGCGGGTTCGAGCAGGCGCAGCAGCCGCTCCCGGGTGTCGCTCTGGTCGTAGCGCTTGAACAGGTTGATCCGGTTGCGGGCGAGGTCGCCCCGGTGGACGTACTCGTACAGGTGCTGGCGCTGTCCGAAGCCGTCCCCGGTGAGTTCCCAGGCGAGCCTGAACAGACGGGACTTGTGCTCGGCGTCGATGCCCCGGCCGCGCATGTACCGGTCGAGGTGCGGGCGCAGCCGGGGGTTGGCGAGGTCGCCCGCGGTGGGCTGCATCAACAGGCCCGAGGCGCCGATCGTGCGCAGGATCTCCACCGCGCTGCCCGCCACCTCGGCCGACCAGACGCGACTGGCGGCGGTGTCGCCGGGGGCGAGCAGCCCGCTGTCGGTGACCTGGGCGCGGGCCTCGGCGGCGTCGAGGAACAGCTCGGTCAGCTCCGCGTACCCGGCCAGGCGGCCCAGGTCCTCCTGGATGTTGCGGAACCGGTCGACGCCGATGCTCTCAGCCACCAGGGTGGCGGTGGCCAGCAGCGTGCGCAGCCGCTCCCGGTAGCGCACATGCCCGATGTACGCGCTCCAGGCGTTGATCCGGGACAGGCCGGTGCGCGCCAACGCGCCGTCGCGCAGCAGGAACACGCGGTCCCACGGCACGGTCACGTCGTCGAAGAACAGCATGGCGTCCTGCTCGTCGAAGCGGGCGCCGAGCGGATGCGCGTGCCCCCACGGAGCGTCGCCGAGCGGCTCGCGGCACAGGGTGATCAGACCCGGTGTGTTGAGCGGCAGCGCGAACCACACCACGAACTGCTCGCCGCGCCGCTGTGTGAAGGACGCCGACAGGTACACCAGTACCTCGTGCGCGAGCGGCGCGAGGGTCGTCAGCTGTTTGGCTCCGCGTACGACGACACCGTCGTCGTTCTCGGCGAGGACCCGCAGTGCCAGGTCGGGGTCGTCGACCGGGTCGGCCGAGCGGTCGATCTGCGGATCGCCCAGGGCGTGCGAGAGGACCAGGTCGTTGTCCGCGCAGTGCCGGTACCAGGCTTCCGCGTTGGCGCCGAACCCGGCGTGGGCGCGCTCCAGTCGGTGACGGAAGTCGTACACGCCCAGGGCGATGGAGGACATGAAGGCCGGGGAACGCCCGTGCTGGCCCAGCGACTCGGCGTGCCAGAACTCGGCGCTGCGCCGCTGGAGGCGCAACTCCTCGATGGTGCACGGCGGTTGGTAGCCGCGGGCGATCCGGCGGCCGCTGTCGGGGTCCTTGTAGGTGAGCAGTTCGTGATGGGCGGGGTCGTGCTGGAGGTCCAGCAGCCGGGCGAGTTCGTCCACGGCGGGCCGGAAGGCGGGATGGGTGACGGGATCGCTGACGCGCTTGCCGTCGAGATAGAGCTCGCGGCCGTCGGTCAGCTCCTCGCGGTACCGGTCGCCGGTGAGCAGACCCCGGGCGGTGGCGGTGGCGTCGGGCAGGGTCATGCGCTGACTCCTGTGGGGGTGGGTACGGGCAGAGGAGCGAGGGAACGGAACGCGCGGTCGTGGTACAGGAGGGGTTCACCCGGTCCGCTGTCGCCGGCCGCGACGACCCGCCCGACCAGCAGGGCGTGGTCGCCGCCCGGCAGGACGGCGTGCAGTCGGCAGTCGAACCAGGCGAGGCACTCCTCCAGGACGGGCGTCCCGGTCGCAGCGGTCCGCATCGGCGCCCCGGTGAACAGGCCCAGTGCGCGTCCCGCGCCGGGCGTGGCGAACCGCCGGGCCAGCGCCTCCTGGCGGGCGCCGAGCACCCCGACGCCGAACCGCGCGTCGGCGCGCACCGCGTCCGCGAGCGGACTGCGCCGGTCCACGGCGACGCTGAGCAGCAGCGGGTCCAGGGAGAGCGGGCACAGCGAGGACACCGTCTTCGCGAACACCTCCTCGCCGTGCCGCGCGGTGAGCACCGCCACCCCGGTCGTCCAGAGCCGGGCGGCCTCGCGGAAGGCGTCGGCGGGCGGGGCGCTCATCGCAGGCTCACGCGGTAGGCCCGCAGCCATTCGTCCACCTGGACCAGGTGATCGAGCCCGCCGACGGGGTTGGGCGCGGTGCGCGGGCTGGGCAGCGGCCGGCCCTCGGCGAGGGCGGCGCGGACCACGGCCCGGTCCACCAGGTCGAAGACGGGGGCGTTCGGGTCGGCGAGCAGTTCGTGCGCCCGGGCCGTGAGCACCTCGGTGTAGCGCACGGCGGGCGTGGAGGGGTAGCCGCTCTTGGGGCGATCGGTGACCTGCGGCGGCAGCAGATCCCGTACGGCGTCGCGCAGCAGCCCCTTGGGGCGTCCGCCCGGCGCCTTGAGCGCCCAGGGGACGTTCCACAGGTACTCCACGAGCCGGTGGTCGCAGAACGGCACCCGCAGTTCCAGTCCCACCGACATGCTGACCCGGTCGGCGCGGTCCAGGAGCGGGGGCAGCCAGCGGGTCAGGGCCAGGTGGAAGATCTCCCGGATCCGCCGGTCGGCGGCCGACTCCCCGGGCAGCGACGGCACTTCGGCCAGCGAGCGCCGGTACTGCTCGGCCGTGTACTCGTGCGGGCTCACCTCGGCGCGTACGTCGGGCCGCAGCAGCTCGGCAGGTGTGGCGCGCCCGTGCAGCCAGGGGAAGGTGTCGGCCGCCAGCGCCGCGGGATCGTGGAAGTAGGGGTAACCGCCGAAGATCTCGTCGGCCGCCTCCCCGGAGAGGGCGACCGTGGAGCGCCGCCGCACCTCGCGGAACAGCAGGTGCAACGAGGCGTCCATCTCCCCCCAGCCGGGCCGGTCGCGGGCCCGCAGTACGGCGTCCCGGGCGTCCAGCAGGTCGTCGTCGGGGACCACGACCGAGGTGTGCAGGGTGCCGATGTGCTCCACGGCCGCCTGTACGAACGGTGCGTCGGCGCTGGTGCGCCAGGCGTCCGGGGCGCGGTCGGCGCTGCCGGGGAAGTCCACCGAGAAGCTGGTCACCTTGGAGTGCCCGGTGCGCTCGCGGGCCGCGGCGGCGAGCGCGGTGATCGCGCTGGAGTCGACGCCGCCGGACAGCAGGGTGCACAGCGGGACGTCGCTGAGCATCTGGCGCTCGACGGTGTCGGCGAGCAGGTCGCGGACCCGGGCACGGGTGGTGGCCGCGTCGTCGGTGTGGGGTGCCGAATCCAGCTGCCAGTAGCGCAGTTCCCGCGTCGCGCCGCGGCCGACGGTCAGCAGATGGCCGGGGCGCAGCTCGCGCAGTCCGCGGAAGATGCCGTGCCCGGCGGTCGGGGCGGCCGGCAGCGCGAAGAGCTCCGCGATGCCCTCGGCGTCCAACTCGGCCCGGAACAAGGGGTTGGCGAGGACGGCCTTGGGTTCGGAGCCGAACAGCACTCCGGCGCGATGGGCGTGCCAGTACAGCGGCTTGACACCCAAGTGGTCCCGGACCAGCAGAAGTTCCTGGCGCCGGCCGTCCCACAACGCGTAGGCGAAGATGCCGTTGAAGCGCCGGGGCGCGGCATCCCCCCACTGGAGGTGGGCCCGCAGGACGACCTCGGTGTCGGAGCGGGTGCGGAAGGTGTGCCCCAGGGACTGCAACTCCCGCCGCAGCTCAAGGTAGTTGTACAGCTCGCCGTTGTAGCTGAGCGATGTGTCGGTGTCCTGGTCGGGCAGCGGCTGGCCGCCGCCTTCGAGGTCGATGACCGAGAGCCTGCGGTGGCCGAGGGCGGCGTGCCGGGACAGCCAGACGCCGCCGGCGTCGGGTCCGCGGCAGGCCAGGGTCTCGGCCATGGCCCGCGCCGTCCGCTCCCGGGTGCGCAGATCGGTCTCCCAGTCGATCCAGCCGGAGACGCCGCACATCACGGCTCCTGTCGTTCGTCGGTGGCCTCCCAGCGGCAGCCGTGCCCGGTGGGGCCGCTGCGCAACTGGTGCGAGGGCCAAAAGCCCTTCGCTCGGATGTTGGCGGAGAGGGCTTCGGTGCAGTAGGTGCAGGGGGAGGCGAGGGTGATGCGGACGCCGGAGCGCCGCGCCTGCTCGCGGTAGTCCCAGATCGAGCAGTGGGTGATCGTCAGCGCGGCCCGTGCGGCGGTGGGCGGTGCCTCGTCGTCGAACTCGTAGGCGGAGCCGTACAGTTCGGCCTGCCGGGCGATCCGGTGGATCGGGTCGGCGGCGCCGCGGCCGTGGTCGGGTTCGACCTGCCGGTATATCTCGGCGTTGGCACGGGCCCAGTCGGCGAGCACCTCCTCGCCGTAACGGGCCACCAGGAACCGCTCCATCAGGGCCTGGCCGCGGAAGAACACCCGTTGCCAGGCGGACGGCAGGGCGGTGCCGGGGTCGGGCAGGTCGGCGAAGATCTCGGCCTGGAGCGCGAACCAGTCGGCGAGGTGGACCTCGTCGCCGCGGGCCGCGAGCAGCCGGGTCAGTCCCGCCTCGGCCTCGTGGAGACGCTGTTGCCAGAGCGCGGACCGGTCGGCGTCGGACATGCCCCGGTACGCGGGGCGGGGCGGGTCGGGTTCGGGGCGTGTGCCGGCGTACGGATCGCGCAGTACGTCGGCGGCTGCGGGTGCGATGCCTGCGTCGGGCGCATCGCTCATCGGGATCTCCTTCGGCAGAGAGGGGCGTTGGTGCTGACCTCGGGGTTCAGGTCGTCGGCAACGCTATGCGTCGGCATGATCACTCAGAAGCCCCGAAGGGATGCGGCGCGGGCGACCATCGGCCCACCCGCACTGCTCCGAACGTCGCTCCCCGCCAGGCGCACGGCACGCCGCGGGGCGGGCACCCGAGGGAGTGCCCGCCCCGATTGCTGCCGCACGGGTTACCGCTGCGGGCATGGTCGCTGCAGGGATTGCTGCCGTAGTGATTGCTGCCGTTAGTGAGTGCTGCCGTACGGAGTTCAGCCCGCCAAGCCGTGCCGATGCGCGTACAACGCCGCCCGCAGCCGGTCGGGTTGGCCGGTCTTGCGCATGGCCTGGGTGAGGTGCTTCTTCACCGTGGCCTCGGCCAGGGCCAGTTCGCGGCCGATCTCCGCGTTGCTCAGCCCCTGGGCGAGCTGCGCGAGGACGTCGCGTTCGCGGTCGGTGAGACCGCAGTGCTGGGGGAGCGGCTCGGCGGCGTGCCCGGCCGCACTCGCCACCGGCAGCCGGGCGGCGGGTGGTGCCGGCAGGAACACCGAGCCGCCCGCCGCGGCCAGCGTCACCGCGCCGATGATCCGGTCCTCCGCCAGCTCCAGCGGGAAGCAGCCGCTCGCACCGGCCAGGAGCATCCGGTTGGCCTCGGCCGTGGTCTCGGCCCGGCGCAGCAGCAGGACCCGCGCGTCCGGGGCGCCGTCAGCGCCGCGCAGCCGCACCACCGCGGCCAGATCGTCCCCCAGGGAGTCACCCTGCCCGAGGAGGATCACGTCCGGCCGTACCCGTCGTACGCTGCCCAGGGCGTGCTCCTGGTCTCCCGTGCTGCCCACGACCGTCAGGCCGGGCACCGTGGACAGCACGCTGCGCAGCCCCGCGCGGGCCACCGGATGCCGTTCGACGAGGAACACTCTCGTGCCGGCGGCGGGCCCGCTCGACGGCGCCCCGCACGCGGGATGGCCGCACTCGCAGGCGGCCCTGGAGCGCGTCGGCGCCTCCGCGCGCCGGTGGTCGGTCTCGGCCAGCAGCTGGTGACCGGCGATCAGATCCAGTGGGTTGTCTATCTCGGCGTGCAGAGCGGCTGTGCCGGGCGGCCTGCGCAGGGCGCCAGGGCCCCTGCGGACGGCCGGTGGGAGGCCCGGCGCCGTGATCGGTTCCAGCTGTTCGATCGGTGCTTCGACGGTGCGTGGCATCGTGTCGCGGTCCCCTCGGGTACGGCGGCGCCGTGCCCTGGACCGGGCCCGGCGGGGATGACGGAGGAGGACGCTGCCGGGACGGCGAACAGGCCGGGCGGTCAGCGTGGTACGCGCGGACAGGTCTCGTCGAAGCACCTGCGGTGCCACGAGCCGCCGATACCGACCAGCGTGAAGTCGGTTCGCCAAGGGGCCATACAGGAAGGGTAATTGGCCATTTTGTGCCGGGTCAAGGTCGGTCTGCCGGGTCCCGGTGATCCTATGACCTCCGGTATCAGCATGAACGCCTGGCTGGTTGCGGCCCCGGCCCGCCCCGCACCCTTCCTCACGCACCGACTCGCCCGCCGAGGAAGGAATCACCCTCATGCCAGGCCCCCTGTCCCACCCAGCCCCGGGATGACCCGGTTCCTGCTGCGCCGGCTGCTGCTCGCCGTACCGACGCTGCTCGGTGTGAGCGCGGTCGTCTACGCCACCGTCGCCCTGATCCCCGGCGACCCGGTCGCCGCCCTGCTGGGCCCCGGCGCCCCGGCCGCGGCCCGCCGGGAACTCGCCGCACGCCTCGGCGCCGGGCGGCCGCTGCCCGCGCGCTACGCCGGCTGGCTCTGGCACGCCGCACACGGCGACCTGGGCACCTCGATCTCCGCCCAACGCCCGGTCAGGGAGCTGCTGTTGCCCGCGCTCGGCCAGACCCTGATCCTGGCGGGTGCCGCGTTCCTGCTGGTCGTCACCGGCGGCGTGCTGCTGGGCGCGCTCGGCGCCGTACGACCAGGCGGCGCGGGCGGCAGGCTGTCGGGAGCGCTGAGCACCCTGGCCGTGTCCGCCCCGCAGTACTCGGTGGCCCTGCTGCTCCTGGCGGTCTTCGCGGTGCGGCTGCGGTGGCTCCCGGCCGGCGGCACGCACGACGTCTTCGGCGCCGGCGGCACACCCGACCTGCTGTGCCATCTCGTGCTGCCCGCCACCGCGGCCGCTCTCGTGCCGCTCGGCCTCACCGCCCGGGTGTTCCGCACCGCGCTCGGCGCCGCGCTCGCCTCCGACCTCGCCGACGGGCTGCGGGCCCGGGGCCTGAGCCGGACGGCTGTCCTGCGCCACTGCGCGCACAACGCGTCACCCGCGCTGCTCACCATCGGCGGCCTGCAACTCGCCTACCTGCTGGAGGGGGTGGTCTTCGTGGAGACCCTGTTCGCCTGGCCCGGAATCGGGCGGCTCCTCTACGACGCGCTGACCGCACGCGACCTGCCCCTGGTCCAAGGGGGAGTACTGGTCGTCGCCGTGGCCTTCGTCGGCGTCAACATCCTTGTCGACGCGGCCCACGCGCTCGTCGACCCGCGCGTGCGGAACACGGCATGAGCCGCACTCCGTACCGCGACCCGGGCCTGCTGATCCCGGCCGGCTGTGCCGCGCTGCTGCTCCTGCTCGCCGTGGCCGGACCGCTGCTCGCCCCCTACACGGCGACCGCCGGGTCGCTCCAGCACCGGCTGTTGGATCCCGGCAGCCCAGGGCACCCGCTCGGCACCGACTCCCAGGGCCGCGACCTGCTCAGCCGACTGATCCTCGGCACCAGGCCCTCGCTCATCGGCGGCCTGCTGCCGGTGGCGGTCGCCACGACGGCCGGCACCGCCGTCGGCATCACCGCCGGACTCGGCGGCAGGATCACCGAACAGGCCCTGCTGCGCGCCCTCGACGTGCTGTACGCCTTCCCCGGCGTCCTGCTGGCCATCGCCGTGGCCACGCTCCTGCAACCCGGCCTGACCGCGACCGTCCTCGCCCTGTCCGTGGTCCTCACCCCGGCCGTGGCCCGAGTGGTCTTCACGGAGGTGCAGCGCATCCGCACCGCCGAGTACCTGGAGGCCGCACGGGTCAGCGGCGCCGGCCGTACGGCGATCGCGCTGCGCCAGGTGGCCCCGGTCGTCGCCCCGGTCGTCCTCGTCTACGCGTCCTCACTCGTCGGCCTCTGCGTCGTCTACGCCGCCGGACTGTCCTTCCTCGGCCTCGGCGTCGCCCCGCCGGCCGCCGAATGGGGCGCCATGCTCGACGAGTTGCGCCCCAGCCTGTTCACGCATCCCTTCGTCGCGATCCTGCCCGCGCTCACCATCCTCGTCGTGTCGGTCGTCTTCAACACCCTCGGCGACGCCCTGCGCCACCGCGTCGGCGACCGCGCGGCCCGACTCCCGCAGGGGGCGCGATGACCCTCTCCGTGGAGAACCTGTCGGTACGCCACGACGGCCCCGACGGCCCGGTCCAGGCGGTGGACGACGTCTCGTTCACCCTGAAGGAGGGCGCCGCCCTGGTGATCCTGGGGCAGTCCGGCAGTGGCAAGACCACGGTCGCCCGCACGGTCCTGGGACTGCCCGGCCGCGAGGCGCACGTCACCGGCCGGATCCGGCTCGGCGGCACCGACCTGCGGCTCCTGGGCGAGAGCGCCCTGTCCTGCATCCGCGGACGCCGCATCGGCTACGTCCCGCAGGACCCCACCGGCGCCCTCGACCCGCTGCGCCGGATCGGCCCGCAGATCACCGAGGTCCTGCTGCGCCACCGCGTCGCCGACAGCCGGCGCACGGCTCGCTCCGCCGTCCCCGGACTGCTGACCACCGCAGGCATCACGGACCCGGAGCGGGTGGCCCGCGCGTACCCCCACGAACTGTCCGGCGGGCTGAAACAACGCGCGGCGATCGCCCTGGCCGTCTCCTGCGGCCCCGAGCTGCTGATCGCCGACGAACCCACCACCGCCCTCGACGCCCTCGTCCGGGGCCGGATCCTCGACCTGTTCGACAACCTCCGCACCCAGCAGGGCATCGCCCTGCTGCTCGTCACGCACGACCTGGGCGCGGCGCGCCGGATCGGCGGCCGGGTGGCCGTCATGCGCGAGGGACGGATCGTCGAGACAGGCCCGGCCGACAAGGCGCTCACCCACACCCCCCTCCCCGCCGGTGAACCCCTTGCAGCCCCGCTCGGAGACCGCCCGTGACCGACTCCCAGGACACGCTGCTCACCGTCGCCCACGTCACCAAGCGCTACTTGCGCGGCCCGGTCGCCGTCGACGACGTCACCCTGAGCGTCGCCGCCGGTGAAACCCTGGGTCTGGTGGGCGAGTCCGGCTCCGGCAAGTCCACCCTCGCCCGGCTCGCCCTCGGCCTGATCGCACCCACCGCAGGGACGGTCCGCTTCGCCGGGCACGACCCGGCACGGCTGCACGGCCGGGCCGGACGGGCGATCCGGGCCCACCTCCAGTTCGTGCCCCAGCACCCCCGGGGCTCCCTCAACCCGAGCCTGCGGGCCGGGGAAGCCGTGAACTTCGCCCTGCGCACTCAGGGCACGCCGCGCCGCGAACGCCCCTCCGTGGTGGCGGAGTTGTTCCGGCAGGTCGGCCTCGACCCCCTGCTCGCCCGCCGCCACCCCGGCGAACTGTCGGGAGGCCAGCTGCAACGCGCCGCCATCGCCCGCGCGCTCGCCACCCGGCCGCGGCTCGTCGTCTGCGACGAGCCGACCTCCGCCCTCGACCCCGAGGCGCAGGCCCAGGTCCTCGACCTGCTCACCGAACTCCAGGACCGCCTGGGCCTGGCCTACCTCTTCATCTCGCACGACCTGGCCGTCGTACGGCGTCTGGCCCACCGGGTGACCGTGCTGCGGCACGGCCGGATCGTCGAGGAAGGCCATGCCGACACCGTCTGGACGGCACCCCGACACCCCTACACCAGGGCCCTGTTGGCGGCGGCCACCGGTGAACCCTCACTGCTCCACTGAACCGACGGGAACCCCATGACGCACCGCCCCAGCATCAGAACCGTTCTCCCAGCCGCCCTTCTCCTGCTCGCCGTCGCGGGCTGCAGCCCGTCCTCCGCCGAGCAGGCCGCCGGCGGGTCCGCCGGGCGCGGCGGCACCCTCGTCATCGGCGCGACCGGCAAGCTCCCCAACCCCGACACCGTCATCGGCGGCGCCGGCTTCGAGGGCAAGCGACTGGTCTCCTTCCAGCTGTACGAGGGCCTCACCCGCTACGACCTGTCCAGGACCGACGCCCCGTCCGAGATCACGGGCGCCCTCGCCACCTCCTGGAAGGTCGCCGCCGACCACCGGACGTGGACCTTCACCCTGCGCAAGGGCGTCACCTTCCAGGACGGCACCCGCTTCGACGCCGACTCGGTGATCTTCAACCTCGACCGCTACCTCGACAAGAAGAGCGCCTACCACACCACCGCCCTGGGAGCCGCCGCGAGCGAGTACGCCGGAGACATCACCCGGTACCGCAAACTCGACGCCGACCACGTCCAGTTGGTGACGAAGTCCCCCAACGGGCACTTCCCCGAGGACCTCGCCCACGTCCTGATCGCCAGCCCCACCGCCGTACGCAGGACGGGCTCGGCGAACTTCTCCCGACACCCCGTCGGGACCGGGCCGTTCAGCTTCAAGTCCCAGACCCCCGGCGAACAGATCGAACTCGTCGCCAACAAGCACTACTGGCGCGGCGCACCCAAGCTCGACCGGCTGATCGTCAAGGCGCTCCCCGACCCCGCGGCCCGCACCGCTGCCCTGCGCTCGGGCTCCGTCAACTGGATCGAGTACCCGAACCCCGACGACCTTGCGAGCCTCAAGGCCGACGGCGCGCAGATCCGCACCAACAGCTACGACCACCTCTGGTACTGGATCCTCGACACCACCAACGGCCCCTGGAAGAACGTCGAGGTACGCCGGGCCGCCAACTACGCCATCAACCGCAAGGCCATCGCCGACGACCTCCTGCACGGCACCGCCGACCCCGCCTACCAGGCCGCCCCACGCGCCACGTTCGCCTACGACCCCAAGGGGAACACCTACTCCTACGACCCCGCCAAGGCCAAAAGGCTGCTGGCCGAGGCCGGTTACCCGAACGGCTTCAGCACCTCCGTCACCGTGCCGACCGGCGGCTCGGGCAATCTGCTGCCCGTGCCGATCACCGAGGCGCTGCAACGCGATCTGGCCGCCGTCGGCATCAAGGTGACCATCCGCACCACCGACTGGACGACGCTGATCGGCGCCGAGGCCAAGGGCAAGGTCGCCCTGGGATCGGACGCCATCGCCCAGTCCACCACCCTCTTCCAGTCCGAGGCCTTGCTGCCGCTGTTCATCGGCAGCAACAGCCCCTTCTGGACCGGCCACTACAGCAACCCGGGCGTCGACAAGCTGCTCGCGGCGGCCGCGACCTCACCCGACAAGGCCACCCGGCAGAGCGACTACCGGCAGGCGCTCACCCGGGTCACCCAGGACGCGCCCTGGCTGTTCGTGGTCAACGACCGCAACCCCCGCGCCCTCGCCCCCACGGTCCACGGCCTCGTCCAACCGCAGTCCTGGTTCCTGGACCTGACCACCGTATGGGTCGGCAAGTGACCGACCGGCCCCCGACGACGTACGAAAGGACGGCCGTCCGTATGAGCGACGACCGGCAACCGCCCAAGTGGGGCATCACCCTGCCGCTGCCGGGCCTGACCATCGACCGGCACCGCTTCCTCGTGGAGCGGCTGCCCGGCCTCGGCTACACCGACGTGTGGAGCGCGGAGGGCGGCGGCACCGACGCCTTCACCCCGCTCGCCGTCACCGCCGCCTGGTCGGACACCCTGCGGATCGCCACCGGTATCGTCCCCGTCCACACCCGCGGACCGGCCGTCCTCGCCCAGACCGCCGCCACACTGGCCCAACTCGCCCCCGGGCGGCTGCTGCTGGGGCTCGGTGCGTCGGTGCCCGCGCACGTCACCGACATCAACGGCATCCCCTTCGACGAACCCTTCAAGCGGACCCGTGACGTGCTGCGCTTCGTGACGCGGGCGCTGCGCGGCGAGCACATCGCGGGTGACTTCGACACCTTCTCGATCACCGGCTACCGACTGCCGCATCCGCCGGCCGCCCCGGTCAAGGTCATCCTCGGCGCACTGCGGCCCGGCATGCTGCGGCTAGGCTTCACCGAAGGGGACGGAGCCATCACCAACCTCCTCTTCCCCGAGGACGTACCGAAGATCCTCGACGCGGTGGGCCCGCAACCGCCCGGCAAGGAACTCGTCGTCAAGGTCTTCGTCTGTCCCACCGAGGACACCGACTACGCCCACCGCGCCACCCGGCCCTTCCTCGCCTGGATCCTCAACCGGGAGCCGTACCGCAAGTTCCACGAATGGCTCGGCCATGGCGAACTGCTGCGCGAATCGCACGAACGCTGGGCCGCCGGTGACATCGAGGCCGCCCAGAAGGCGCTGCCGGACGAGGTCGTGGACGGACTGTTCATCAGCGGTTCGCCCGAGGAGTGCCGCGAACGCATCCTGCGCTACCACCGCCCCGGCGTGACCACGCTCCAGCTCTACGTCTCCCTGCCCCCCGAGGTGTTCGTCAGCCGGGCCAGGCTGCTCGACACCCTGGCCCGCCTGGGACCCACCGGCGGCTGACCTGTGGAGGTTCCGGCATGGAACTCGACCTGCGCGGCGGCGTCCGCGCCGCCCCGGTGCTCGGCGACACGCCCTGGGAACGGCAGGCGCTGCGATTCGCCCCCGACCCCCGCGCGCGGGACGCGGATCCCGGCCACGTCGCCCGCAGCGCCCGGGAGAACGAGGAGGACGGACTCGACAGCGCGCTGGTGACCCAGTCGAGTTCCTGGCCGGACCCGTGGATCGTCGCGACCTGGGCCCTCGCGGCCACCACCCGGCTGCGGATCGCCGTGGCCCACCGGATCGGCGTCACCGCGCCCACCGCGGCGGCCCGGTCCCTCGCCACCCTGGACCGGCTGTCGGGCGGCCGGGCCGCCGCGCACATGATCGTCGGCTCCAGCGACGGCGATGTCGCACGGGACGGCGACACCCTCCCCAAGGCGCAGCGCTACCGGCGCGCGGCCGAGTACCTGGACGTCTTCCACCGGGCGCTGACCGAGGAGAAGGACTTCTCCTTCGAGGGCGAGTTCTACACGCTGCGCGGCGCGCGCTCGGGCCTGCGCCCCGAGCCGCGCGGCGAGTTGGTGTCCTTCGGCGGCTCGTCCCCGGAAGGTCTCGAACTGGCCGCCCGGTACGCCGAGGTGTACGCCATCGCTCCCATGCCCCTTACCGCGACCCGGCTGCGTGTCGCCGAGATCAGAGCCGCCGCGGCCCGGCACGGACGGTCGCTGCGCATCTGGCGGCCCGTCGGCCTGGTCCTCGCCCCCGACGACGAGCAGGCCCGGGTCAAGGCCCGGCGGATCGCCGACGACGCCGTCCGGCTGAGCACCGCGGCCCACAGCTCCCGCTGGACCGAGGCCGTCCAGCTCGACCGGGACCGCGAACGCGGCCGCTCGGTGCCCGGACCGGGCCCGGCCGAGATCACCGCGTACATCCGCCGCTCCCTGGCGGCCGCGTTCGTCGGCTCGCCCCACACGGTGGCGGACCGCATCGACTGGCTGCGCACGGCCGGCATCGACATCGTGCAGCTGGACACACCGGTGGAGACGGATGAAGACCGCTCCCTGCGACGTGAGCTGGTGACCCTGTTGCGGACGGGCCGGACTCATGGGCGCCGTGGCTGGTAGGCCGGAGCCCGGCGCGGGTCACCCCGCGGATGCGAGCACCGCCGGGCGACCTCCCAGGACGGTGGAGAAGTGGTCGGTGACCTGTTCCAGCGCCGTGGCGGCGGCGGGTGCCACGGCCAGGGAGCCGTCGTCGCCGACCGTGAGATCCTTGTCGAGGGTGAACCAGCCCGGCACGATGTGCGACGGTCCCATGGCACTCAGCACCGGCCGCAACGCGTAGTCGATCGCCAGGACATGGGCCGTGCTGCCGCCGGTGGCCAGCGGCAGGACCGTCTTTCCGGCCAGCGCGTACTGCGGGAGCAGGTCGAGGAGCGACTTCAACAGGCCGGAGTAGGCGGCCTTGCAGACAGGCGTGCCGATCACCAGCCCGTCCGCCTGCTCGAACAGAGCCTTCGCGGCGACGATCGCCGGATGCCCGAGGTCGGCGCCGAGCAGCGCCTGCGCGGGCAGGGTACGCACTTCCAGCGGGGTGACGTCATGGCCCTGGAGGCGCAGCCGGTCGTCCAGATGACGCAGGAGTCGGGTAGTGCGGGAGGTGGGGGAGGGGCTTCCGGAGACGGACAGGATCGAGGCCATGACGGGACCTTCCGGGGTCGGAGTTCAGACGGCGTGGTGAGTGGGCGGCCGGATGCTCACCAGGCGCTCGACCGCACCGTGACGAGGGGCCGCAGGTCGTTGCGCAGGGTCTCCAGGAAGGCGATGACCTCGGCGGCGACCGAGCGGTGCTGGAGGTCGTTGAGGACGTCGTGGTGGCCTCCGTGGACCACCGAAAGGCGGGCCCGGGCAAGGGACTTGGCGGTGCGGGCGAGCGCCTCGTGGTCGGCGGGGGGATCGGCGTCGCCCACCAGGAGCAGGACCGGGAGATCGGCCTCGCTCGCGTAGGCGGCGGCGAGCACGCCGTCCGGTATCGCGTGGTCGAGGGAGCCGCGCCGCACCTCGGGGTCCAGGGTGAGGGTGCCCCGGTGGCTTGGACAGGAGGTGCGGACGTCGAGTTCATCGTCCCAGGTGGCGGCGGAGGGGGTGGCCGCGGGGGCACGGCCGGGAAGACCCGCGAGGATCACGGCATCGGGTCGACGCGATGCCCGAGTTCTCCGACGTGGACTGGCGGCTGTGAGTCCTTCCAGTCCGGAGTCGACTCCCGGCTGAGCCTACGACTCATCAGGTCGATCATCGCGACGTGGATCATGGCTTCGGAGCGGTGTGGGTGGTGGTGTTGTCGGCCGGCCTCACGTGGGGGTGGGGGGTGGGGTGTCGGCAAGGGGGGTTGCAGGGCTGGGAGGGGAGGCGTCGGTGAGGTAGTGGGTGAGCAGATCGCGGCAGTCGGCGACGAGTGACGGGCTGGACAGCGCGTGTTTGGGTATTTGGATGGTGGCTTTGCCCGACTCGTTGAGAAGGATGAACTGTCGGTTGGTCTCATGGAACGCGCTGAACTGTGTCCAGCCGTAGGTGCTGATGACCCCTGGCGTGCGGATGACGAGGCCTTGCGGACCCATCTCGGCGTCGTGTTCCTGCTGCATTTTCGGCGAGCGTCGCCAGATCCTGCGAGCCTGCCGACGGATGGTCCAAGGGGAGGAGAAGGCAAGGGCTCTGCGGGCATAGCGGGTGAAGACCAGTGCGAGGAACACGGCGGGCACCCATGTCGTCCATCTCGGTCCGACGGTGGCCACCCATATCAGGGAGCCCCACAGCAGGAGGAGGACCGTGACCGCGTTGCGTATGGCTCGGTTCCGCAGCCGCCGCAGTGCGGGTGCACGGGCGAGTAGTTCGAGGAGATCGTCGAACTCCAGGACGTACCTCAGCTGCAGTGTCGGCTGCGTCATCCCCCTGCCCTCCGTTGGTGAGCTGGGGCATCGTAGTCGTGGTGGCCGGAGGATGGGAGTGCTTGGCGGGGTGCGTCTACGTGGCGGTGGCGGTGCCGGGGAGTGTCTCGGCCGCGGGCGTCCGGCGCCTGCGTCGTGAACGTGAGGGAGCCGGGCGTTCGTCGCCGGTACGACTCTCGTGCCCTCGGCGGGTCAGGTCACGAGGCCGGCGACCAGGGCGGTGAATGCGGCAGGCGTGGCGAGCCGGATCCCGAGCTGTTCGGCTTTGGTGCGCTTCGAGACTCTGCTGATTGATTCGGCTGGGTGTCGGCTCCGGCTTCACCGGCGCGTGAGCACGCGGAACTCGTTCCCGTCGGGGTCAGCCAGCAGCACTGCGCCGTCCTCGCCGTGTGCGGAGTCGAGACGCTTCGCCCCGAGGGAGAGCAGGCGCTCGGCCTCCGCTTGCTGATCGCCGTCCGGCGCGAGGTCGAAGTGCAGGTCCTTGCCAGGGTCCGGCATCAACGGCGGACCTCCCCACGTGATCTTCGTACCGCCGTTCGGTGACTGGATGGCGGTCTCCTCGTCCTGGTCCCAGACCAGTGGCCAGCCCAGCGCCTCGCTCCAGAAGTAGCCCACGGCCTGCGAACCATCGCAGGCGAGCGCTCCGATGAAGCCGCAGCCGGCGAGGAAATTGTTGCCCGGCTCGATGACACAGAACTCGTTGCCTTCAGGGTCGGCGAGCACCACATGGGACGCGTCCGGCCCTTGGCCGACGTCGGCGTGCTGGAGGCGGACCTTGGGCAGGCCGCGGTAGCGGGCCCGGCGCAGGCCGGTGATGTCGAGGGCCTGGTTGATGGTGCCCTCGATCCCGGCGCGGAGGGCGTATTTGGTCTTCCATGTCTTGGTGACCTGCTCGGCCCGGGCATCGGTCAGGGTCTCGTGGAGTTCCTTCGGGCGGAGGCTGAGGATGCGGGTGCCGCGTGCGGAGGTGGTGCACTTGTCCTGGACGGGGCAGGCCTGGCAGTCGGTGCGGGCGAACTGGACGTCGCTGGCGTCGCGGCCGTGCTGCCGGACGCGGAACCAGCCGGTGCTGGTGCGGCCATGCGGGCAGCGGGCCTGGCGGACTTTCCAGTTGATGCGGAAGGCGCTCTTCTGGAAGCCGGCGTCGTCCTTGGCCTGTGGTGAGTGGTCGAGGAGGGCCGGGGTGAGCATGGTGATGCCGCGCCCCGCGGCCTCATGGATGAGGTCCGCGGACGGGTGACCGGCGTCGAGGTAGTGCTCACCTGGTGTGAGGCCGCGGCCGGTGAGGTTCTGCTGGACGGGCCGGGTGACCTTGACGTCCGGGACGCTCGCCTCGGTGGTGAGGACATCCGTGATCAGCGGTAACGGCAGGGCTTCGGCTTCGGCCGGAGTGTCGCAGGTTTCGGTGAGGTGGGCCTTGTGGCCGAGCCAGAACAGGCCGCCGCCCTTGGCCGCCCACCGTGCACCAGGGTCGTAGGGGGAGGCCAGGCGAAGACGGCCCGGCGAGACGCCTTCCTTGTCGGCGTCCCGCTTCACGATCACCTCCCGTCCCCGCGCGTCGGTGGACACGTAGTAGGTCTGCACGAGCATCCTGCGCAGGAATGCCACCGGCTCGATCTCCCGGCCGTCCCGGCGCCCCGGGTGCCCAGACCGCCCGGCAGAGCGCCAGTGGGTCCTGCCCGAACACCACGGCCAGTCGGTCACGTTTCGTCTTCGACGACGGCATCGTCCACCCGTTGACGCGTTCCTCGTAGCGGTGCGCGAGTTCGGGAACGTCCACCGCGCCGGCCGGCCGGCCCCCAGCCGCGACCACAAGGACCTCCAGTGCCGCCCGTACGCTCTCACCTGCGAGTTCGGTTCGGTTCAGGTCACGGACGGCGCTGATCACATGGGTGGAGTCGGTGCGCTGCTTGCCGCCGGCCCCGACCAGGCCCTGCTCACGGCAGACCTCCAGGAGCCGGTCGAACACCACCAGCTCCAGGCTGTGCTCGGCCAGCCGGGTCCTGAACCGGGACAATACGGTCGCATCGAAACCGGTATCGGTCAGTTCCACGCCGATCGCGTACTTCCAGTCGATCGCGCGGGCCGCCATCGCCGCGGCCTGTCGTTCGGTCAGGTTCTCCGCGAACTGCACCACCGTGACCAGCGACAGCACCGCCGGCGACAGGCCCGGCGTCCCACGGCCTCCGAACGCCTCGGTGAACGGCTCGTCCGCGAACACCTCACCCAGCCGGTCCCGCACCCGCATCGCAGGCGTCCGTGAGGGAACGCCGCCCGAGCGACCGCCACGGTCTGTGCCGGGATCTCAGGCAGCCCCTTCGGCTGCAACGACATGCACGCCACCCCCTGCGGCCCACGACGCGACCAGAGCCACAGAGGCGATCATGCCGTACCCGCGCACTCACCCAGCCGAATCAAGCAGCAGAGTCCTTCGAGCCCGCGCACTCGCCCGCGACGACGCGCGTGGTCGTCTTGGGGACGCTGGAGGAGGAGCGTCCGCCTGCCCGGTCGATCAGCGCGTTCATCTCGTTGCGGGAGAGGTTCTCCACGACTCCGTGCCGGGCACGGACCTGAGCCTGTCGCGGGCGGGATCCCGGCGGCTCCGGCTCACAGGGGACGGCGTACTACGGCTTCACGAGAGGCTGGACAATCGATGGCTCGATCCCGGTCGCCGCTGCGCATGCCTGTACTCAATTGCTCCGGTTGGCCGAGATGTTCGGCAGCCCGGTGCCGCGGCCGGGTTGGGGACATGTCGGCGTGATGTCGGCCGTCTGCCGGAACCTGTCGGTGATCCATCGGCCGTCTGTCGGTGCTCGCTGGAAGCGTGGATGCCGAGCTGCTCGGTGGAGCAGCCGTGATCCCCACCGCCTCCGACAGCAAGGGAGCGTCGCCGTCATGCCGTCCATCTCCGCCGCCCTGCCCTGGGATGTCCAACGGTTGCCGCGTTCCGATGGCAACGTCTTCCTGGTCACCGGTGGCAACGCCGGCATCGGTTACTTCGTCGCGGAGCAGTTGTCGGCGACCGGAGCGACCGTCGTACTCGGCAGCCGTGATCCTGCGAAGGCCGAGACCGCCATGGCCTCGATACGTGCGCATGTCCCCGGCGCGCGCGTGCGGGCCGTACGGCTGGACCTCGCCGACCTCTCCTCGCTCGAAGCGGCGGTGGAGTCGCTGAGACTGGAACGCCTCGACGCGGTGGTCCACAACGCCGGCGTCGCACTCGACGACCCGCCGCGCAGGGAGACGGGCGACGGTCACGAACTCATGTTCGGCACGAATCACCTCGGGCACTTCGCGTTGACCCGGTGGCTGATGCCGTTGCTCTCGGCCGCACCGGCGGGCCGCGTGGTCACCACGGGCAGCTTCGCGGCCAAGTCGGAGCGGCTCGACCTGGGTGATCTGCAGTCCCGGAAGGACTACCGGCCCAAGCGCGCCTACGGGCGCTCCAAGCTGGCGCAGATGTGCTTCGGCATCGAGTTCGACCGACGCCTGCGCGCTGTCGGCAGCACGGTGGCGAGCGTGGTGGTCCATCCCGGAGGCGCGCTGGACTCCCTCACCCCGTCACGGCCGTCCGTCCAGGCGCGAGCTGTCGGCGCACGGCTGAGTGCGGTACCTGCGGCCCTCCTCGTCCAGGGCAAGCACGCCGGCGCGTGGCCCGCGGTCCGGGCGGTGCTCGACCCGTCCGTGCGCGGAGGTCAACTGTGGGGACCGCGCGTCTTCGGTCTGCGCGGCGAGCCTCGGCCCGAACCCGTGTGGAACCACGTCGCTGCCCCCTCGGTGGCCGCGCGGTTGTGGGACGCGAGCTGTGACCTGGCCGGCGTCGACCCCTCCGACGTCCCCGGATAGCCCTGGCCGGGCTTGCCCATGCCTGCCGAGGAACCGTGTCGGGGGCTGGGGACTTCGCATCGTCGTGGGGCTCGGCCTGGCATACCCCGCCATGCCGGCCCCGCAGGCCGTGCGGTTCGCCGAACTCTTCCGCACCCGCACCCGGTTGTCAGGATTCGCGTTCGTCCGCGAGATCGGCTCCGTCCTCGCCGGCGGCCTCGCCTCCTTCGTCGCCACGGCGTCCCTCATCCGGGACATCGAGACGCCGGACTCCGACGCGCCGCCCGCAGGTGAAGAAGTGTCCTCAGGCAGGGCCGATCGAGCGGGCCTCGGTTGATCCGGTTCTGAAGCGCGTGAGGAGATCGGGAACCCGAGTGCTGCGGCCGCCGGTCGCGCCGCAGCCAGGAGCCGCCGCCCTGGCCCCCTCGACCACCTGGGGCAACACCTGGTTCAACGCGCCCTGCCGGACCTGGGGCGCCAAGGCCGGCACCCCTGTGGACATCGACGGCTCGAAGGTGGCCAGCGCGCTCGCGTAGACCTGCGCGACGCAGGTGCCGTAGGAGTGCGCGTAGATGCTGAGCTTCCCGGCCCCGAGCGTGGCGCGGATGCTCTCGACGTCCGCGGCGGTGTCCGTGGCCTTCATATGTTCCAGCAGTGCCGACTGGGCGCCGGTGTCGCAGGCCTGGGCATATCCGGCGGTGCGGTCCAGCCACGTGGACAGCTCGCGGGGCCGCCGCCTGGGATCGGTCAAGCGCGGGGCGGCTGCTGGTAAAGGCACGGGCATGTGTCGGTCTTGTCGGTCCCTTGCCCGACCCGTGGTGGCCATGTGGTCATGTGGTGTTCATGTGGCAGCAGTTGGGCTGGGCCAGGGTGCGGTCGTTGTCAGCACAGCTGCTCGTCGGGAGGGCGCCATGACCGCACAATCAGAGTCGACAGAGGACAGATCCGCGCAGGCATCGGAGGGGCTCAGCCGCCGTCACGCGCTGGGCCTGCTCGGCACCGCGGGGGCGGGCGCCGCCGCCACCGGGTTGATCGGGGCGGGCACGGCGCAGGCCGCGCCGCTCGACGCTCCGGCCTTCCACCTCACCGCGGACGCCACCGGCGCTCCCCCCGTCCAGGGCCTGCACCTGACCTTCGGGGCGGACCCGCGCACCCAGATGACGGTCTCGTGGATCACCGACCAGCCGGTGTCCAAGCCCGTCGTGCACTACGGCACCCTGGAGCACGGCTTCGGCTCCTGCGCCGCCGCCCGCACCGTCACCTACGTAGACGGCACCTCCAACCGCACCGTCTACGTCCACCACGCCCTGCTCAACCGGCTCACCCCGGACACGGACTACCTCTACCTCGCCACCCACGAGGGCGCGACCCCCGACAGCGGTACGTTCCGCACCGCCCCGCACGGCCGCCGGCCGGTCACCTTCACCAGCTTCGGAGACCAGTCCGCCCCGCAGGTGACCTGGGCGGCCGACGGCACGGTCGCCCTGGACGCCAACTCCACCCCCGCGACGAAGGACATCGTCACCGGCATCGAGCAGGTCGCCCCGCTGTTCCACCTCCTCAACGGCGACCTCTGCTACGCCAACCTCGACGTCGACCGGGTGCGGACCTGGAACAACTTCTTCACCAACAACACCCGTTCGGCGCGCTTCCGGCCCTGGATGCCGGCGGCCGGCAACCACGAGATCGAGAAGGCCAACGGCCCGCTCGGCCTCGGTGCCTACCAGACCTACTTCTCCCTGCCCTCCACCGAGACCGACGCCGAACTCGCGGGCCTGTACTACGCGTTCACGGCCGGTTCGGTGCGGGTGATCGTGCTGCAGAACGACGACAACTGCCTCCAGGACGGCGGCGACGTCTACATCAGCGGTTACTCCGGCGGCCGCCAACTCTCCTTCCTGGAGAAGGAACTGAAGGCGGCGCGCTCCTCGCGTGACATCGACTGGGTGGTCGTGGCCATGCACCAGGTCATGATCAGCTCCTCGGACGCCAACGGTGCGGACCTCGGCCTGCGCGAGAAGTACGGCCCGCTGTTCGACCGCTACGGCGTCGACCTGGTGCTGTGCGGTCACGAGCACAACTACGAGCGTTCGCTGGCCGTGCGCGGCGTGGTGACCGGCAGCGAGACGCTGACGCCCAACCCGGTCTCCCAGGCCACCGACGACATCGACGCGGACCTCGGCACCGTGCACATGATCCTCGGTGGCGGCGGCGTCTCGGGAACCACGAACCAGAAGTTCTTCACCGACGGCACGGCCAAGGTCATCACCGCCGTGTCGGCGACCGCCGGCTCCAACGGCAAGCGCACCTCCACCTATGTGAAGGAGCAGGCCGTGTGGGTGGGTGTCCGGGACGTCGAACACCCCTACGGCTTCGCCGCCTTCACCGTCGACCCCGGCCGGCACGTCGGTGACACCACGCGGATGCACGTGACGTACTACAACGTGAACAAGCCGCACGGCGAACTGTCGGTCTTCGAGAAGTTCACCCTGCACCGCAAGCGCTCGGACGGCTACGGCGGCTGATACCGCCCGCTCGACTGAAGCCGCTGGCCGGGCGGGCAGCCGCCCGACCCGCGGCTTCAGGCCGTCCTCGCCCCGTCGGCCCGATCCGGCACCACCTCGACCGCAGTCTCCCGCACCGAGACTCCCCGCCGAATCGGCGGCAAAGCGACCACCGCGCAGACGTCCGCGGCTGTCACCCCGATGTGCAGGATGTCGTCGAGTCCGGACGCGAGCTCACCGCTCATCGCATCGGTGACACGCCGCTGGAAGACGGAACCGATCACTGCAACACCGTCGCTATGCCGGCGCGCGAGGGCGCGGCCGCCCGCGGTTCCCGCATGAGCAGGGCCGCCGCTGGTACTGTCGCCGCCGCGAAGAGCGCGACGACCGGTGCCGACGGCCAGGTCTCTTCATTGCTGCGGGTGGCGGCCGCGAGGGACTCCCGCAGTCGTCCCGCGGCCGGCATCGCCGACCCGATCGGCAGGGCGCCGCCCGCCTCTTGCAGGGTACGGGTGATGTCGGGGGAGAGTGACGACCGGGCGAGCGCACAGCCCGGCGAGCCCGCGGTCCATGTCGCTCGGCCCAAGGCGGCCTGAAAGCGGGCGTTCCGGTGGCCTCCTCGGCGGCCTTCCGGGACGGCATCCCGGACCGACCTCGGTGCGGTGGCCCTCGGATGTCCTTGGCCACAGATCTCGGCGGTCACGGCTCTCGGAGGTCACGGTCACGGACCCGGCCGGGCGGTACCCCTCGTTCCGACGTGCACCACTGGCCGAATGCCGACGAAGTTCCGCCAGGTTGGACCGGATTGCATCGAAGCGTGCACTGGAAATACTTAGCTAAGCAACTATATGCTCCCCAATGGGGGCGGTTGGCGAACAGAGCCGGACGTCGCCACACGAACCGTGTTGCCGCCGTGGCTGATCGGCTTCGTGGTTGCACAACATGTCAAGCGAGTCGCTGTTCCGCCGGTTGGCTGCCGTCCGGCGCGGACGTGGGTGGCAGTTTCCGGTGGTGCCGCAGTGATGTTGAGATCAACCACTCCTGGAAGGAAGTGCCGTGGCACCGGTGCTGGTCGGACTCGAAGGTCTGCTGGCGGGGGAGCGCATCCCGGTCCTGGACACCCGCGTCACCTTCGGACGTAACTCGGAGAACACGGTCGTCATCTCGAGCCTGAGCGTCTCCCGCTTCCATGCGGAGATCGTCTTCGACGAGGACGAGGGTTACGTACTGCGTGACTTGGACAGCAGCAACGGCACCCTGGTCAACGGCGAGGAGGTGACGTCCCGTCTGCTGCAGCCCGGTGACGAGATCTCCTTGGGCGACCAGGAGTTCCGATTCGAAGTGGCGGACGCCATGGAGACGCTGATGGCGCTCTCCCTGCCCCGGTCCGTGACACACGGTCCGGAGGAGCAGGGGCCCGTCCTGCGGGTCACCGTGGCCGGCGGAGGCCCCGTCGGCCTGTCACTCGCGCTGCTGCTGGAGCACTTCCTCGGATCCCAGGTGAAGATCACCGTCTACGACGGCAGGTGGCGCAAGGAGGGTCGCACCGTCGTCTGGAAGAGCCAGGACGAGGGCAACGTACGGCGCCAGCAGGTGGTCACCGTACAGAGCCGCCAGTATCTGGCGTGGCCGGAAGAGGTACAGAACCGCCTCTTCGACCCGGAGCACTACACGGAGATGTGGCCCTCGGGCCCGGACTCCGTCGGTGACCACAGCCCGCGCAACATGCGCATCGCCTACATCGAGGACCGGCTGCTGGAGCTGGCGAACGAGAAGCGGGACCGGATACGCCTCATTCCCGCCCGCTTCGACGCGGCGGAGGAGCAGGAGGCGCTCGCCACCCAGCACGTCCTCGCGATCTGTGACGGCGGCCGGTCACGTACCCGGGAGCACTTCGCTGCCCGGTTCGGCAAGGCCGACGAGTCGATCTACTCCCTCGACGGCCGCCATCTGCAGGACGTCGTCCTCGGCCTGCGCGTCAAGTCGGGCCTGCCCGACCCGATGGCGGTGCTGATGACGGTCGCGCAGAACCGCTTCCTGCTCAACTCGCTGCGCGGCGAGGGCTTCTTGAACATGCGGCTGACCGACGCCGAGGCGGCGGAGGTCATCGGCCTGGACCCGGTCCGGCGCGTCTTCGAGGAGTGCATCGCCTCCCGGCCGTGCCTGATGAACCGCGACGAGTACGGCGACTTCCAGTGCTCGACGCACGGCACGCTGTTCCTGCCCGCCCTGGTCAAGGGCTCCCCGCTGTGGCGCCGGGTCCGTGAGGGCCTGCTGCTGTTCGGTGTCGAGTCCGACGACCTGTCGGCGGTGACGAGCTTCCGGCTGGACATGGTGCAACGGCCCCGCTTCTCGGCCGAGTTGCTGCCCCCCACCGCCAACTCGCCCGGCACCTACGGCTTCCTGCTCGGTGATGCCGCCAACGCGATCCACTTCTGGCCTGGCCGCGGCCTCAACAGCGGTCTCGCCTCGGCCATTTCCCTGGCCCGCTCCCTCAACGGGGCGTGGAACGGCAGGTCGTTCAGGGACGCGGACTTCCTCCGCCACGAGGCGGCGATGTCGATGCTGCAGTACCGGCACAAGAGCCGGGCGTGGAAGGCGATGGTCACCACGGACGACCGTGGCGTCACCTGGGCGATCAAGGACATCATCGGCCACGGCATCGACGGGATCCCCGAAGAACCCGACCGCGAGGCGGACACCAAGACGCTGCTGGAGCGTATGCAGGCCATCCGCTCCCGCCTCGCTCCCCGCCTGCCGGGAATGCCGGACGACGAGGCGATCCTGGACCGGCTGCGCACACTCCAGCCCGCCACCTTGCGCATGCTGGTCCTCAGCGGCGCGTGGGACACGCTGACGATGGGCGGCGAGGAGGTCGACATCGACATCTTCTACGGCCAGGACTCGTCCGCGGCCGCCGCGGCGGTGGAGGCACTGGAACCGGCCGCCCAGGCCTAGGGAGTGACGTCCGGATCTGCTCGGTGAGGCGAGGCGAGGCGAGGCGAGGCGGGGCGGGGCTGGGCGGGGCGGGGCGGGGCTTGGTGCGCGAAGCGGGCCGCCCGTTGACGTCGGGCGGCTCCGAACCGGCGCCCTGGACTGTCCTCACTGCTGCGGATCTCGACTGCGCTGGTGCCCGCGACCCCGACCTCCTCGCTCGTCGTCCCTCGACGGTCCCGGCGGGTCGTCGGTCCGGGTCAGGGCAGCTTCACCATGGGCGGTTCTCGGACCGGTCGATGAACTGCCCCGCCGGCCCGTCCGGGCCGATCGTCGCAAGGGTCACGATGGACTCGGCGCCCTCCGTGACGCTGTGTCCGAGACCGCCGGTGAAGTCGGTCGCGGTCTGCCCGGGGTCGGCGGCCTTGACCTTGCCGACCTGCGGTACCCGGTCGATGGATCCGGCGCCGGTGGTGTAGAGCAGGGTGCCGGCACCGGCCCGGCGCATCGCGGGCAGCACCACCTGGGTGGCAGCGATGGCGCCGTAGAGCTGGAAGTCCATCCTGTGCTGCACGTGTGCCGGTTCGGTCGCGCTCGGGGTGGTCAGGGTGGTGGCGTCCTGAGCGCCACCGGCGACGCCGCCCCCGACGCCTGGCGCCGCCCGGTCGCGTGGATGATCCAGGCCTTCAGGACGCCCGCCCGCGGCCCGCTGCCGGACCCGCCGGAGGATGCCGCCCTGTATCAGGCCATGCGGCGTACCAGTCCGGGCATCACCTCGGCCGAGACCGGCAAGGGGAACTGACCCCCGGCCGGCGGGGCGCCGCGCCGGTCAGTCGAGCCGCACCCCCGTGCGCTCCTCCAGGGCCTGCAGGAGCCGGTCCTGGAACTCGGGGTCGCGCGCGGCCGGGTGCGGGTCCTGGGTGCGCTGGTGGTACCAGTAGCCGCCGGTGGGCGGCGTGATGTCGTCGTGGGTGGCCAGCCGGACCTGGGTCTGGTGGCCGGCCGTCAGGTCGTCGGTCGCCCCGGGGCCGCCCATCCGGGTGGGCACCCAACCCGGATCGACGGCCTGGGCGGCCGTCCCCTCCCACCGAGACGCGACGGCCATGGCCAAGGCGGTCACCCACAGCTTGCTGTCGCTGTAGGAGGCCGTGCCGTCGGCCAACGGCGCAAGGCCGGTGGAACCGCCCCGATGCATCGAGCTGCTCAGGTAGATGAGCCGGGACACCCGGGGCCGGCGGCTACGGCAGCGGCGGCGGGCCGCCTGTCCATGAGGGCCGTCGGCAGATAGGGCGCGATCGTGTTGACGGTGGCCGCCTCGGGGGTGTGCATGGTGCCGGCGTTGCGGATGACCGCGTCGAAGCGGCCGAACGCGGCGGCCCGCCGGGCAACACCGGGGATCTCGCCCAGCCCAGCCAGATCCCCGGTGACCACGCCCGCCCACCGGCCCCCTCCTGCCGGCGCGGCGACGCGTGCAGGGGTACGGGCGTGGACGACCACGTCGTGCCCGCCTGCGGTCAGCGCGGTCGCCTTCGCGTGGCCGAGCCCGCTGGAGGCTCCCGTCACCAAGATCAGTGCCATGTGCTCGGTTGCTCCGTCCGTGAGTCGGGGTGAGGGCGAGAGCGGGGCTGCCGGTCTGGTGCTCAGAGGGTGAGCAGGACCTTCGTCGCGCGGCGCTCGTCCATCGCCTTGTAGCCCTCCGGAGCCTGCTCCAGGGGGAGGGTGAGGTCGAAGACCTTGCCGGGGTCGATCTTCCTGTCCCAGATGAGCTGGATCAGCTCGGGCAGGAAGCGGCGCACGGGGGCGGGCCCGCCGAGGGTGTGGATGCCGGCGAAGAACAACTGGATGCCGGGAATCCGGACGTCGTAGTTGACGCCCACATAGCCCAGGTACCCGCCGCCGCGAGTGGCCCCGACAGCCTGCATGAACGACTCCTGGGTGCCGACGGCCTCGACGACCGAGTGCGCGCCGAGCCCGTCCGTGAGCTCCTTGATCCTCTCCACGCCCGCCTCGCCACGCTCCTCGACGATGTCGGTCGCGCCGTAGTAGCGGGCCAGCTTCTGCCGCTCCGGGTGCCGGGACATGGCGATGATCCGCTCCGCGCCCAGCTGCTTGGCCGCGAGGACCGCCATGAGCCCGACCGCGCCGTCACCGACGACCGCGACGGTCCTGCCCGGTCCGGCCTGGGCGGCGACGGCCGCGAACCAGCCGGTGCCCAGCACGTCGGAGGCGGCCAGCAGCGCGGGGATCAGCTCCGGGTCGGGCTGCCCCGGAGTGGCCACCAAGGTGCCGTCGGCGTACGGGATGCGGGCTTTCTCGGCCTGGGTGCCGATCCCCGCGTGGACGAACTCGGCGTGCACGCACTTGGACTGGAACCCGGCCCGGCAGATCTCGCACGTGTTGTCGGAGATCACGAAGGAACCGACCACGAAGTCTCCGACCCGGACGTTCTTCACCTCCGGACCGACCTCCTCGACCACGCCGACGTACTCATGCCCCATGAGCGTGTGGTCGACGGGCTCGACGCCGCGATACGGCCACAGGTCCGACCCGCAGATGCAGGTCGCGCTCAGCTTCACGATCGCGTCGGTCGGCTCGATGATCTTCGGATCCTCGCGCTCCTCCACCCGGACGTCCCCGGCGGTGTACATCACTACTCCACGCATGTCTGCGTCTCCTTGCTTCGTGCTGATCGGGGGCGCCGATGGCCGCGCCAGGTGCATCGCTGCAGGTCCGAGCCGCTTCCGAGTTCATGATCCATGGGGTCGATGGCGCCTGCACGTCCAGCAGACCTCCCCTTCCGCGGGCGGAAAGGTCGGGCTTGTCGGGGGGACAAGGTCAACCTCCCTACGTCGTGGCACGCCGTTACCGTGGAGGGCATGAACCAGACGGGCGGCAGCCGCGCCGACATCCGGGACTTCCTCGTCAGCCGACGGGCCAAGATCACACCGGAGCAGGCCGGACTGCCCAGCGGCAGCCGACGCCGTGTCCCCGGACTGCGGCGCGAGGAGGTCGCCGTCCTGGCCGGAGTCAGTACCGAGTGGTACACCCGGCTGGAGAAGGGACACATCAGCGGCGTGTCCGAGGACGTCCTCGACGCCGTCGCCCGCGCGCTGCACCTGGACGAGGACGAACGCACCTACCTGTTCGACCTGGCCAGGACCGCGCAGTCGGCCGACCGCACGCCCCGGCGCCGCAAGGCCGTCGACATCCCGCCCCGTGTGCAGTGGCTGCTGGACTCCATGACCCTGTCCGCGGCCCTCGTCACCAACGGCTGCCTGGACATCGTGGCCACCAACGCCCTCACCCGCGCCCTCTTCACCCCCATGTTCAACAGCCCCACGGTGGACGGACGCGGCCGTGTCAACTTCGCCCGCTACTACTTCCTCGACCCGGGAGCACGCCACTTCGTCGAGGACTGGGACAGCGCCGCAGACGTCACCACCGCTCTGCTGCGAACCGAGGCGGGCCGCTGTCCCAACGACAGGGGTCTACGCGAGCTCATCGGAGAACTGTCCACCGTGAGCGGTGAGTTCCGCACTCTGTGGGGCACCCACGACGTGCGCGTCCACCACGGCGGCGTCAAGCGCTTCCACCACCCCGACGTCGGCCCCCTGGAACTCACCTACCAGCCGCTGGACCTCCCGATCTCCACCCTTGAGGTGCACTCCCTGACCATCTACACCGCCCAGCCGGGCACCCCCGACGCAGACCGGCTCCAGCTCCTGGCCAGCTGGGCCGCCACCGGCACCCGGCACCAGAGCAACACCGGCGGCCCCGCCGCGTCCCCGTGACATCGGGCACTGCGGGTCAGCCCTAGTGCGGTTCGCTGTTGCGAGGCGGGCGACGCGCGAAAAGGAGTGCCCCTGGCACGTTCTCGTCGGGGTCGGTCAGCATGTGGGCCTCAACCGTGAATCCGGCATCGCGCAGCCAGGCCGCGACCTGGTCAGGCCGGCGGCGGTGGACGTGGACCTTCATCGGGTGACCGCCGTAGCCCTGCGTCTTCAGTCGCGACTCGGTGCCGACGTGAAAGCCGAGCAGTAGCGGTCCGCCGGGACGCAACACCCGCCGGAACTGACCGAAGACCGCGGGGACCGCATCGTCGGGGATGTGGATCAGCGACCAGCAGGCGAGCAGACCGGCGACAGACTCGTCGGCAAGTCGGAGGTCCGTCATCGAGCCCACCTCGAACCGCAGGCCGGGATGGTCACGCCGAGCCACGTCGATCATCACGGGTGAAAGGTCGATACCGAAGGCGTCGAGACTCAACTCGTGCAGGTGGGCGGTGACGTGTCCCGGGCCGCAGCCCACGTCCGCCACCGGCCCGCCCCCGGTGGTGTGCACCAGGTCGGCGAACAACGCCAGAGCCGCTCGAAGGTACGGTGCCCCGGCCAGAGCCCCGCGAATGCAGTCGGCATAGCTGACTGCGACGGTGTCGTAGGAGGTCCGGGTGTCTGCCAACCAGCCGTCCGCGTTCATGCCCGACAGAGTACGGGAGTTGGACAACCGCTGACCGGCAACGTCAACTGCTGCAACCCCGCCGAAGTGCTACTGAGGGGCAATGCCGACCGGGACTCCGTCGAGGAGCTGTCTCACCCGACCCTGGAGCGGCACGCCGACGAACAGAACTCCGCCCCGGCCCAACTGGTGACCTCGGACACCAAGCCGGCGTGGCCCCGAGGTTACTCAGGACCCGGGCTCAGAAACCGGCACCCAGTGTTGCCGGTGCGCCGTCCGTGTCCCTGAGGGAGGCCGACAGGGCGCGAGCCTCGTGTTCGGTCATCCGGGGCGTTTCGTACGGCACTGCGTTGACCCAACGCTGAGTCAGCCGGGCGATCCGCTCGCCGTACCGCTGCGCGGTGATCCGGTCGCCGCGCGAACCGGCGTGCTCCGGCCCCTCGTCGGCGTGGCTCTGGCTCATCAGCCCCAGCCACGAGCCCAGCCGGTTCACATCGTCGCGGTCGCCACCGCTCCAGTTGTTGCCCGGCATGTCGCCCACGCCGATCCACTGCATGCCCAACTGCGCGGCGAAGAGAGCCAGTTGCTCCAGCACCGTCAGCTTGTCGCCGCTCTGCGAGGCGGACATGGTGAATACGCCGGCCAGTTTGTCCTTCCACGCCTGTGTCGTGAACGGCGTGAACGCCGCCTCCATGAACGCCTTGAACACCGCCGACACACTGCCCATCAGCGTCGGGCAGCCGAGCACGATCGCATCGGAGCGCTCGAGCAGCGCCAGTACCTCCGCATCGTGCCAACGGCCCGCGCTCACGTCCTTCTCGATCTTGATGAGTGGTTCCCGGACGATGTGTTCGCAGGCCGGTTCCCGGAGGAACTCCTCGGTGGTGCGCAGCATCGGCATGACCACGCCGGCCTCGTCGCCGGCCTGCTCCAGGTCGGTGGCGTTCCACTGGGCGACGGCGTCTGCGACGGCCTGCTGCTCGGGCCAGGCCCGCAGCAGCTGGTACACCCCGTTCTTGATCTTCGGGTAGGGATTGAGCGGCATGACCCAGCGGCCGTCGCGCGTCCGGTAGAAGTCGAAGCCGAGAGGGTTGGCGGGGTCCGAGGGCGTGCCGCCGGGGTAGCCGCCGAGCAGTTCCCATCTCTTGTCGTAGAAGGGGCACAGCCGGTGCGGGGCCTTGCGCAGGTCCATCGTGATGTCCTGGCCCTCGCCGCCCCGGTGTCTCCAGAGCGCCGCGAGCGCGACGGACTTGGCGGTCAGGCCCACGGCGGGGACGGCGCCGAGGCGCATGATGCTCGGGACGATCGGATCACCGCCGATGAAGGTGATCTTTCCGCCGCTGTCGGCGGGTTGAAGGCCGGCTGAGGCCAGGACGTCACGCAGAGCCTCGTGGATGTCGAAGCCGTCGTCGCTGGTGATCGGGTTGGCGATGGCCTTGTGGGCGCGGTCGGTGAGTTCGTCAGAGCTCATGAGGGGACGCCTTTGCGGTGCGGGGGCTGCCGTGGTGACGATGCCGTCCCCCCTTCCCGCTATAACGTCACCGTTCGTGCATACCTTCCACCCGGGGCGCTCTCGGGTGCTGTTCACCAAGGCAACGAGTTGCATATGGCAACACGATGATCACCAGCCGGTTCCTTCGATCGTTGTGGCGGGTTAGGGCGTGGTGAGGTCGATGGCGTCGTGGAGGTCGTGGGGTCGGAGGATGCGGAGGATGGCTTCGAGGAGGTAGTAGTCGGCGTAGGGCAGGGAGACCTCGATGCCGTCCTCGGCGGGGCGGTTGCGGGTGCAGCGGGCGACGACGGCATCAGCGCGGGAGGACTTGTCGGTGAGGCAGGTCTGGGTGAGCGCGGTCAGGATCCGCAGTGCCGTGGTGCGGTAGGCGCGGTGGCCGGTCGCGGCGGCGAGGTCGATCAGCCCGCAGGCCATGACCGCTGCGGCGGACGCGTCCTTGATGTCGTGGGGTTGCTGGGGTGCACGGTAGTCCCAGACGGGGATGTGGTCGGGGGTGAGGACGCTGGTCGCGTAGTCGGCGAGCCGGGAGGCGGTGGCCAGGAACTCGGAGTCGGCGGTGCGGCGGTAGAGGGTGGTGAATCCGTAGATGCCCCAGGCCTGTCCGCGGGCCCAGCAGGAGGTGGGGCTGTAGCCCTGGACGCTTCCGGGGCCGACCGGGGTGCCGGTCGACGGATCGACGTCGTAGACGTGCGGGGTGGATCCGTCGGGCCGGGGGAAGAGGCGCTGGGTGGTCCTGGCGTGTTCGACGGCGATGTCGAGATAGGTGGAGTCGCCGGTCTGCTGGGTGGCGAAGACGAGCAGATCGAGGTTCATCATCGTGTCGATGATGATGCGCCCGGCGTTGGCGGGGGTGCCGAGTGCGCCCCAGGCGCGCAGGAAGCGGCCGCGGGGGTTGTAGCGGCGGCTGAGCGAGCGGGCGGCCTGGACGGCGCCGTCGCGCCAGGCGGTGTCACCGGTCAGGCGCCATGCGGTGACCCAGGAGGGGGTGAAGAGGAAGCCGAGGTCGTGGGTGGTGGTGTCGTACTGGCGGGGAGCGAGTTTTCCGGCCGAGTCGAGGGCGAGGGTGCGGAAGAAGTCGTCCTTGGTGTGGAGCCAGCACATCCACAGGGCGCCGGGCCAGAATCCGCCGACCCAGTCGCCGTCCTGGGAGTAGACCCACTTCTCGAACCTGGTGGCGACGGGGAACCCGTTCACGCCGGGTGCGACGGCGCGGATCTTGTCGGCCGCGTAGTCGGCCGCGGCGGCGAGGAGATGCGCGGTGGCGGCCGGCACCTGGTCGGCCGGTGTCTGGGCCTGCGTCTGGGCTTGTGCGGGCTGGGGCGCGGAGTTGTAGGCGGCTGCGGCGCCGCCTGCGCCGGCCAGCACGGCCCGCCGGGAGATGGACATGACTGCCTGCCTCTCCAACTGGACTGTGGTGCACGGGAGTTGGGGGAGTGTTACATGTCGGCGTCTGGCGTGTACATAGACGTGTGCAAGGTTCATGTACGTGAACCACGGTGGCGGCGTGGGCTACCGAGCTCGGCGCCGGCCAAGGCGCGCATCGGAGGCGGATCATGCCCATAGGGTGGCGGAATGCCGCTGAGCCACGTGTTCCTGTCGTCCGGTCGTTCGATCGAGCTCACCGAGTTGCGGATGTCGTCGACGTACGGGGAGATGCTGGAGGGCTACCCGTGCAAGCGCATCAACGACATGAAGGTCAGCGGCCGCCGGCGGGAGGCGGAGCGCGTGTTCTCCGCAGTGCCGGTTCATCTCGTTCCGCCCTCCCGCGAGTACCCGGGCGAGAGCGCCGGCCCCTTCGGACCCGTTGAGGTACTGCCGGCCGTGACATGTATCGGCCTCTTCCACTCGACAGCGGTCGCCCCCGAGCTCGACCCGGTGCTGCACCGCTCCGCTCTCGCCGTGGTCTGGTACCAGTCCGTCCCCGACGTTCCGTCAGGCGAGGATGTCGATCCCGCGCTGCGCGGCATCCACTGGGAGGAACTGGCCCAGGACTACGAGCTCTAGCAATGCGCCCTGATCACCACCGCTCATGAGATCTCCCCGCGTCGCCAACCTGTCGGATCGGCCTACCTAAGGCGAGTGCTGTGGGGGTGTGCCGGTGAGGAGGTGGTGCTCGTGGGACTCGTAGCGGCTGCGTTCGCGGTCGGTGGCTCGTCTGCCGGACAGGACGGTGGTGAGCCAGCCGGCGAGGAAACCCGCGGGTACGGAGGCCAGGGCGGGCGTGTTGTAGGGGAACCAGGCGAAGTCGGCGTCGGGGAACGCGGACAGAGGCGTTCCGGACACCAGGGTGGTGCCGGGGGTCAGGGCCAGGACGCTCAGGGAACCCACGATGAGGGTGGCGAGGAGCGCCCTGCGCGTGTACCGGCGCCAGAAGAGGCTGTAGAGGAGCGCCGGTGCGATGGCGGACGCGCCGAGGGTGAAGGAGACGGTGGCCAGGGGCTGCAGACTGCGGCGCTGGGCGAGGACGGCCAGCAGGACGGCGGGGACTCCCACGGCCAGCGCACAGCAGCGGGCGAGGGCGAGTTCCCGGGACGGCGTTGGGGGAGTGGCGCGGAACGCGGTCAGATCGTGGGCGAGGGTGTTGGCGCAGGCGAGCGTCATGCTGGCGACGGAGGCGAGCAGGGTGAGGAACACGGCGGTCGTGACGGTGGCGAAGAGCAGGCTCTCCGGCCGGGACAGCTCGGTGCCGAACGCGGCGCGGGCGCCCAGGAGATAGGCGGTCGTGCCGTGCGCGTCGGCGGCGGTGATGCGGTCGTGGCCGACCAGCGCGGTCGCACCGGTGCAGATCAGCGTGAGCATCAGGATGAACAGGGTCACCGAGGAGACCGCCCAGGACATCGCACGACGGACCTGGCGCGGAGTGCCCGCGGTGTACATCCGCATGGTCACATGCGGCAGGCAGGCACCGCCCAGCACGACGGCGCACTGGGTGCTGGCCATGTCGAGGGCGGGATGCGGACTGCTGGAGTACTGCAGCCCCCAGGTCAGATAGGCGGGCCCCGCCCTGCTCTGCCGGGCCGCCGCGTGGAACAGCGCCTGGGGCTGCCAGTCGAACATGCGCAGGATCAGGAAGCTCACGACCAGCCCGGAGCCGAGCAGTGCCACGGTCTTGAAGATCTGGACCAGCGCGGTGCCTGGCATTCCGCCCAGCGCCGCGTAACTGATCATGAGGACACCGGCCCCGGCCACGCACCCCTCCTTCATGGCGGCGTCGCTGAACCCGAGGACGTAAGCCAGCAGTTCACCGACCCCGGCGAGCTGCACGACCATCATCGGGACGAGCGCGGCGAGGGTGACCAGACAGGCCGTGACGCGTACGGAGCGTGCCGGATGGCGGTGGGCGAGCGCGTCGCCCATGGTGTAACGGCCCGTGTTGTGGAGGGGTTCGGCCAGCAGGAACATCAGCAACAGCAGGGACAGCAGGGCGCTGAGGGCCAGGACGATGCCGTCGAAGCCGCACAGCGCGATGATCCCGCCGATCGTGAGGACGGTGGCGGCCGAGATGTAGTCACCGGCGATGGCGAGCCCGTTGCGCAACGGCGAAAGGGACCGGTAACCGGTGTAGAACTCGGCGAGGTCGTCCGCCTCCGGGCCGGTGAGCACGCACAGCAGCAGGGTGAGGGCGACGACCGAGCAGAACGCGACGAGCGACCAGGACTGGGCGGGGCCGCTGAACCCGGTCACGGCGTCTGTTCCCGGTTCGGGGCGGGCACCCGCGTCTGACGGTGGGCCCGGCGCGCCAGGGGATCCACGAAGCGGTGCGCCGTGGCCTCGTAGAGGAGCACCGCGAGCCAGGTGACGGGGATCTGTGCCAGGGCCAGGACCAGCCCGGTCGGCAGGCCGCCGGGGCCGGGACGGGCCATCAGGGCGGGGGCCTTGACGGTCAGGGTGAGAAAGGCGACGAAGTAGCCGAGTGCGGCGACGGCCGCCACGCGCCGGTGCCACCGGTACGCGCGCCGCAGCAGCCGCAGCGTGCGATGGGCGCCGGAGCGCGGATGCGGCCCGTGGGCGCCGGCCAGGTCCTGAGTGCTCGACCAGGCCGGGACGGGGCGGTCGTACGAGGACTGGGCCGCGGGTAACTCGGGGGAGTCGTGGGACATGTCGGCACCTCCTGCTGGGGCCCGGGCCCGGCGTGCGACGGACCACGTGCGGGGGAAGGGCGGTTCGAACCACCGCACGCCGTGCGGCGCTCGGATCGAGGGAAGGTAACGAGGGAAGGTAACGAAGGACGGCAACGAGGGAAGGCTTCGAAGAAGGGCTTCGAAGGAAGGCATCGGAGGATCGCATCGGGGGAATGCGGTGGCGCCGGTCATCCGGGGCGGCGGCGGCTCGCGGGTCGCCGTGGTGTGAACAGGGCGCCATGGTCTCTGGCACGGTCGTTGTCCGCCAGGGGTGCGGCCGTAGTCGGCCGGGGCGGTTCGCGGTGCGTGTAGCTGACCGTGGGATCTTTACCCAGGAGATGATGAAGCATTACAGGAGCGCGGGGTGGCGCGAATGGATCGGAAAGTGCGCCGTCGCACACCTCAAGAGCTCGGCCGGGACGACGACCGGCCGCACACGGTCCGACCCGGCCCGAAGCTGCGTACCCGATTCTTGATCCACGCTTTACGCGCCGCACGGAACCGCGACCCATGTCGGCGTGGTCCCACAGAAAGTGGGGGCCTTCGGGACCGTAGAGATCGGGACCGTAGAGTGGAACGAACGAGAAGAGTGAGGCAGGGCGTGGGACGGCGCAAGGGCGGCATAGGAATCGCACTCGGTATGGTCGCGATGCTGGTGGGCGTGAGCGCCTGCGGTGGGGGTAAGAGCGGCAACAGCGCGGGCGGGCAGGACGACGCGAAGGCATCGGGCAAGCCGAGTGTCAGCGCCTCGCCCTCGCCCACGAAGCCCGCGGGCCCGCCGATGCTGTTGGAGACGATCATGCCGCAGACCGGCACCACGGTCGGCGTGGCCATGCCGATCTCGGTGATCTTCACCAACCCGGTGGCGGCGAAGGCACGGGCCACCGTCGAGAAGCACATGAAGGTCAGCGCCTCGCAGCAGGTTGCCGGCGCCTGGCACTGGATGGGCGACCAGCGCGCCGACTGGCGGCCCAAGACCTACTGGCCCTCCGGTACCAAGGTGCGGATCGACGCCGACATGACGGGCGTCGCCAACGGCAACGGACGCTACGGCGTGCACAACTACACGCACACCTTCACCGTCGGCGACGACGTGCGCGCCGACGTCTCGGTGACCGGCCACACCATGAAGGTCACCCGCAACGGCCAGACGCTGCGCACCCTGTCGATCAACGCGGGCAGCGCCCAGTACCCGACCTGGGACGGCACGATGGCCGTCATCGACAAGCAGGAGAAGGTCCACATGACCTCCTGCAGCGTCGGCATCAGCTGCGACAAGGGCAGCCCCAACTACTACGACCTGACGCTGCCCTGGGACATCCACCTGACGCAGTCCGGTACCTACGTGCACTACTCGACCGGCGACCCCTACCCGGGCAGCGGCAGCGCGCGCGGCTCGCACGGCTGTGTCCACCTGTCCATGTCGGACGCCAAGTGGTTCTACAGCCAGGTCAAGCAGGGCGACCCCGTCACCATCACCGGATCGCCCCGCGGCAAGGCCCCGGCCGACAACGGCTACGCCGACTTCAACCTGGACTGGAGCGCGTGGCTGGCGGGCAGCGGGTCCGGGGAGCAGACGACCGCGGCCCTGTGATGTGACCCGTTCCTGACGTGCAGGGGGCGGCGCCCGTATGGGGCGCCGCCCCCTGCAGTCCATGGCCGGTCACTGTGCGCATCCCGTTGCGTCCACTTCGTGTGCGCCCTGTGAGCGTCGGCCCGGCAAGTGTCCGGGATGGCGCAGAGGTGCGACGCTAGGACCAGAGGTATCCGCCGAGGGGTCTCGGGAGGGCCCGATGGGACGTGATGTGCCGGCCCGGGTGTTCACACGGGAGGACCGGCGCCGCTACCGCGAGAAGATGCACTCCTGTCTCGACGTGCTGGCGCAGATGCTCCGTGGATCGGGCTTCGAGAGCGAGCGCCCCAAGGTCGGCATGGAGATCGAGCTCAACCTGGTGGACGACGACGGGCTGCCGGCGATGCGGAACACCGAGGTGCTCCAGGCGATCGCCGACCCCGCCTGGTCGAGCGAGCTGGGCCGCTTCAACCTCGAGATCGACATCCCGCCGCGTGAGCTGACCTCCGGTGGCCCCGGCGCCTGGGAGCAGACGATCCGCGACGCGCTCAACCACGCCGAGGACCGCGCCGCCACGGTGGGCGCCCACCTCATCATGATCGGGATCCTGCCGACGCTGGGGGAGTCGGACGTGAGCGAGACGTCCCTGTCCGGCGACCCGCGCTACCGGCTGCTCAACGAGCAGATCTTCGCGGCACGCGGTGAGGACCTGCGGATCCGGCTGGAGGGTGTGGAGTCCCTCTCGATGTACGCCGACGCGATCACCCCCGAAGCCGCGTGCACCAGCACCCAGTTCCATCTGCAGGTCGCCCCCAAGGAGTTCGCCGACTACTGGAACGCGGCCCAGGCGATCGCCGGTGTGCAGATCGCCCTGGCCGCCAACTCCCCTTTCCTCTTCGGCAGGGAGCTCTGGCGCGAGACCCGTATCCCGCTGTTCGAGCAGGCCACCGACACCCGTCCAGAGGAGATCAAGGCCCAGGGGGTACGGCCGCGGGTGTGGTTCGGCGAACGGTGGATCACCAGCGTCTTCGACCTGTTCGAGGAGAACGTGCGCTACTACCCCGCGCTCCTGCCCCTGTCCGACGACGAGAACCCGCAGGAGACCCTCGACACCGGCGCTGTGCCACAACTGGGCGAACTCACCCTGCACAACGGCACGATCTACCGCTGGAACCGCCCGGTCTACGCCGTCACCGAGAGCGGGCCGCACCTGCGCATCGAGAACCGCGTCCTACCCGCCGGCCCCACCGTCGCCGACATCATCGCCAACGCCGCCCTCTACTACGGCCTGACCCGCGCCCTCGTGGACGAGGACCGCCCGGTGTGGTCGCGGATGTCCTTCGCGGTAGCCGAGGAGAACCTGCACACGGCGGCCCGCGACGGCATCGACGCCCGCCTGTACTGGCCCGGGGCGGGCGAAGTACCGGTCACGGAACTGGTGTTGAGACGCCTGCTGCCCCTGGCGCACCGGGGACTGGAACTGGCCGGCCTGGACGCCTCCTGGCGCGAGCCCATGCTGGGCATCATCGAGCAGCGCTGCGTCGACGCGCGCAACGGCGCCCTGTGGCAGGCGGAGACGGTCCACCACCTGGAGAAGACCGGCATCTCCGACCGCCGGGAGGCGTTGCGGCGGATGACCACCACGTACATGGACTACATGCATCTGAACGCCGCCGCGCACACCTGGCCCGTGGACTGAGCGCCCCGACAGGCACCACGACCCGTGGACCCCGCGGCGGGCTCCGGCCGTCGGGGAACGATTTCGGCGGGCTCCGGCCGTCGGGAGACGATCGCGGTGGCCCCGGCCCTCGGGGAAGCGGCACCGCCGTGTCAGGATTCCCGGTGATCACACCTGTACCCGGAGGCGTCCTGACGTGAGTGAGACCGAGGTGGCCGTCGCGCCGCACCCCCTGCTGCTGGCCGACGGCAGACCCGCCGCCGAGGCGTGGTCGCTCGACCCGGCTCTGCGGCATCTGAACCATGGCTCGTTCGGTGCCGTTCCGCTGGTCGCGCAGGAGCGGCAGGCGGAACTGCGCGCCGAGATGGAACGCGCCCCGGTGGTGTGGTTCCCGGAACTGCCGCAGCGCCTCGCCGCCACCCGGGTCGAACTCGCCGACTTCCTGCGCGTCGACGCCGGCGACCTCGCCCTGGTGCCGAACGCCAGCGCCGGCGCCAGCGTGGTGTACAACGCGCTCACCCGCCGCCGTGGCGGAGAGATCGTCGTCACCGACCACGGCTACGGGGCGGTCACCATGGGAGCCGAGCGGCTGGCCCGCCGCTGGGGCGGCCGGGTGCGCACGGCACGGGTGCCGCTCGGTGCCGACGAGGACATGGCGTACGAGGCCGTGGCCGCCGAGATGGGCGAGGCCACCGACCTCGTCGTGGTCGACCAGATCACCTCGGCGACCGCGCGCCGGCTGCCGGTCGAGCGCATCGGCGCGGAGGCGCGCCGCCGAGGCGTGCCGATGCTCGTCGACGGCGCGCACGCGCCGGGCCTGCTCGCCGCGCCGCTCGCCGACGCGACGTTCGACTTCTGGACCGGCAACCTCCACAAGTGGGGCTGTGCGCCGCGCGGCACCGCGGCCCTGGTCGCCCACGGGCCCCTGCGGGACCTGCTCCACCCGCTGATCGACTCCTGGGGTGCCCAGGACCCGTACCCCGACCGCTTCGACCAGCAAGGCACGCTCGACGCCACCTCCTACCTGGCCGGGCCGACGTCCCTCGCCTTCGTCGAGCACACCTGGGGCTGGACCGTGGCCCGCCTCTACATGGACCGGCTGGCGGACCATGCCGCCCATGTCATCGGCGCCGCCTTCGAGCGGCTGACCGGTGAGAACAGCCGGGCCGACGTCGGCATGCCCGTCCCCGGCATGCGCCTGGTGCGGCTGCCCGACGGCCTCGGGCGCACCCGGATCGACGCCGACGCGCTGCGCGACCGGGTGGCCCGCGAACTCGCTGTCGAGGCGGCCTTCACCAGCTTCGACGGCATCGGATACCTGCGCGTGTCCGCCCACGTCTACAACACCCCTGCCGACTACGAGTACTTCGCCGAACAATGCGTCCCCGTGCTGGGTGCCTGGGCCCGGGAGTCCCGCCACTGAGACGGCAGTTCGGGAATTCCGCCACGGAAAGATCAGCCAAGGCGTCCCGGACGCTTGACTCGGCAGGCACGCGGCCCGATCCTCGTCCCAGGTATTGCGCGGGTCATGACAACCTCAACGGTCGGTCAACCGCGTCTTCCCGCCGACCGAGGGATGTGGGCCTTGACGCCGCTTCGACGCTCGTACCGCAGACGCAGGCACGTCACCATGCTGTCGCTGCTGCTCCTGGTACTGGCCATGGCCCTCGGGCCCACCCCGAGTTCGGCGGCCGGCAGCGACTGGTGGAACCCGACCGCACGCCCCGCCCCGGACGTCCAGATCAACGTCACCGGCGAGCCCTTCACCGGCATCAACTCGGCAGGAGAGGTACGGGGGTTCGTCGACGCGCACAACCACCTCTTCGGCAACGAGGCCTTCGGCGGCCGGCTGATCTGCGGCAAGGTCTTCTCCGAGGCCGGTGTCGCCGACGCCCTGAAGGACTGCCCCGAGCACTACCCCGACGGCACCCTCGCCCTCTTCGACTACATCACCCACGGCGGCGACGGCAAGCACGACCCGGTCGGCTGGCCGACCTTCAAGGACTGGCCCGCGTACGACTCGATGACCCATCAGGCCGACTACTACGCCTGGGTGGAGCGGGCCTGGCGCGGCGGACAGCGCGTGCTCGTCAACGACCTCGTCACCAACGGCATGATCTGCTCCATCTACCCCTTCAAGGACCGCAGTTGTGACGAGATGACGTCGATCCGGCTGCAGGCGAAGATGACCTACGCGCTCCAGGCGTACATCGACAAGATGTACGGCGGCACCGGCAAGGGCTGGTTCCGCATCGTCACCGACAGCGCTCAGGCGCGGCAGGTCATCGAGGAGGGCAAACTCGCCGTCGTCCTCGGGGTCGAGACCTCCGAACCCTTCGGCTGCAAGCAGATCCTCGACATCCCGCAGTGCAGCAAGCAGGACATCGACAAGGGACTCGACGAGCTCTACGCCCTCGGCGTCCGCTCCATGTTCCTCTGCCACAAGTTCGACAACGCGCTGTGCGGCGTCCGCTTCGACTCCGGCGGCCTCGGAACGGCCATCAACGTCGGCCAGTTCCTGTCCACCGGCACCTTCTGGCAGACCGAGAAGTGCACCGGCCCGCAGCACGACAACCCCATCGGGAGCGCCACGTCCGAGGCGGAGTCGGACCTGCCGGCCGGCGTGGACGTCCCCTCGTACGACTCGAACGCGCAGTGCAACAAGCGCGGCCTCACGGAACTCGGCGAGTACGCCGTGCGCGGCATGATGAAACGCAAGATGATGCTGGAGATCGACCACATGGGCGTCAAGGCCGTCGGCCAGGCCCTCGACATCCTGGAGTCGGCGTCCTACCCCGGCGTGATCTCCTCGCACAGCTGGATGGACCTGAACTGGACCGAACGGGTCTACGCCCTCGGCGGCTTCGTCGCCCAGTACATGCACGGCTCCGAGGCCTTCGTCGCGGAAGCCGCCCGGACCAAGGCACTGCGCGACAAGTACGGCGTGGGCTACGGCTACGGCACCGACTTCAACGGCATCGGCGACCATCCCGCCCCGCGCGGCGCGGACGCCGCGAACAAGGTGACGTACCCCTTCAAGAGCGTCGACGGCGGCTCCGTCATCGACAGGCAGACCTCCGGCGAGCGCACCTTCGACATCAACACCGACGGCGCGGCCCACGCCGGGATGATCCCCGACTGGATCGAGGACATCCGGCAGGTCGGCGGCCAGGACGTGGTGAACGACCTGTTCCGGGGCGCCGAATCCTACCTGGACACCTGGCGGGCCACCGAACAGCACCAGGCCTCGGTGAACCTCGCCAAGGGGCAGCCGGCGACGGCCAGTTCGTCCGAGTCGAACCCGTTCACCAGCTACCAGCCGGGCCGAGCCGTCGACGGCGACGACGCCACCCGCTGGGCCGGCGACTGGAGCGACGACCAGTGGTGGCAGGTGGACCTGGGCTCCACCCACCTGGTCTCCCGGGTGACGTTGGACTGGGAGCGCGCGTACGGGAAGTCGTATCGCATCGAGCTCTCCACCGACGGCACGAACTGGCAGACCGCCTGGTCCACCACGAGCGGCGACGGCGGCCTGGACACGGCCCGGTTCACCGGGACTCCGGCTCGCTACGTCCGGGTCCACGGCCTCGATCGTGGAACCGACTGGGGGTACTCGCTGTACGAGGTGGGGGTCCACAGCGCCTGAGCCGGGGGCCGACGGGCGCCACGCACGCCGTCCCCCACGCGCGACCGCCCCGACGAGCTCCGTCTCCGCACGGGCGGTCCGCCACGGCCCTCTCCTGCCACGCCTTGCGGAGCGGTCGCGCCGCACCCCCGAGCCGGTCCGGCGGACCGCGGCGATCTCGACCGGGGAGATCCACAACGATCCCCGGCCGGCCGGTTCCTTAGACGGCGATACGGCGGGGCGTGGTGCCGTCGCGAGCGCCCTCGGTCACATGGTGCAGGCCGCGAGAACCTCTCCGGCCCGGTGCAGTGCCTCCTGGTGGCCGAAGAGCCCGGGGAGTCCTCCGGTGTGGATGAAGACGGTGCGCTCACCCGGACGGATGTCCCCCTCGCGCACGGCGGCGACGAGACCGGCCATGGCCCGCCCGGTGTAGACGGGATCCAGCACCAGCCCCTCGGTCCGGGCGGCGAGGAGAACCGCCTCCGCGACGGGTTCGGTGAGGTGGGAGTATCCGGCCCCCACCTGGTCGACCCGTAGCCGTAGCGCTCGCTGTCGTGGCGCGGGGGAGGGCGCGTACAGGTCGGTCAGCAGCAGGTCGAGTGTGTGTCCCGGATCCGGCACGGCCCCGCAGTGCACGCCCAGGACCCGGTCGGCTGCCAGGGCACGGACCAGCCCGGCCATCGTGCCGCCGCTGCCCAGCGCGACCACGGCGGTGGCCAGGTCGGGAGCCTGTGCGAGGAGTTCGTGCCCGCCGTCGACGTAGCCCAGGGCGCCGACGGGACTCGATCCGCCGAAGGGAATGAGCGCCGGAGCCGCGTCCCGCTCGCGCAGTTCCGCGACGACACGGTCGACGACGGCCGCGAGTTCGGTCCCGCCCACCGAGCCGGCCCAGACGATCCTCGCGCCGAGAAGGCCGTCGAGGGCCAGATTGCCGGCCGCCGTGTCGGTGGGCTCACCCGCGAGGACGAGCACGGTGTCCATGCCGAGCCGGGCGCCGGCCGCCGCCGTGAGGCGGGCGTGGTTGCTCTGCGGCGCTCCGCTGGTGACAAGGGTTCGCGCACCCTCGGCCAGCGCCTGTCCACAGGTCCATTCGAGTTTGCGGACCTTGTTCCCCCCACCGCCCAGCCCGATCAGGTCGTCCCGTTTGATCCACAGGTCGTCCGGGCCGAGCCCCAGGGCCTGCGCGAGACGCGGAGCGGGTTCGAGAGGGGTCGGCCAGGAGGCCAGGGCGACCTTGCGGTGCCCTCCGCGAGTCGTGTCCATGCGACAACCCCTTCCGCTCCGTGCCCGTGCGCCGGCGCTGGTGCACACCGTATGTCCCTCCGAGGCGCATCCCGTTCGACATCGGCTCTGGTCCGCTGGACCGCCGCTGGGGCCGGCCGCACCTCGCAGACGGACACCTTCGATGCCGTACGACCGACCGGTGACCCGTCCCTGGACAATGAACGCCATGAGCGACCGTATGAGCGATGCCGAGAAGCGGCTGGCCAGGATCGAGCGGCGGCTGGAGAGCGGCGAGCGGGACGTCGAGCCCGCCTGGCGCAGAGCCACGCAGGGGGAGCCCCGGTGGGCCGTGACCGCCGTCATCCTGGTCGCCGTGGCCCTCCAGTTGATGCTGCCGCACCGGCTCGCCTTCCAGCCGTACTGGGTCCTGCCGGTCCTGGAGATGGTGCTGCTGGCCGGCCTGATCGCCGGCAACCCCCGGCGGGTCGAGCCCCGCACCCGGTGGCTGCGCCTGCTGGGACTGGCCCTGATGTGCGTGATCAGCCTCGCCAACGGCTGGTCGGCGGTCCGGCTGGTGGCGGGCCTGGTGAACGGCACCGAGGGCGAGGACGCCGGACCGCTGCTGCTGACCGGCGGCGGGATCTGGCTGACGAACGTCATAGTGTTCGCCCTCTGGTACTGGGAGTGGGACCGCGGCGGACCGATGGCGCGGGTCCGCGGCCACCGGCAGTACGCGGACTTCCTCTTCGTGCAGATGCAGAGCCCCGAGACCGCTCCCACGGACTGGGAACCGACCTTCCTCGACTATCTGTACCTGTCCTTCACCAACTCCACGGCCTTCAGCCCGACCGACGTGATGCCGTTGTCGCGCTGGGCCAAGATGCTGATGATGCTGCAGTCCTCGGTCTCCCTGGTGACGGTGGTCCTGGTGGTGGCGCGGGCCGTGAACATTCTGCGCTGACGGCAGGAGTGACCTAGGTTCTTCGACATGAGCGAAGACTCCTTGCGTCTCGTGACGGTCGAGCGCACCACCACCGGCCGCTTCACCGCGACGAACGCCCGCGGCGGCACGGTCGCCTTCGGTACCGGCGACGGCACGGAATTCACCCCGGTGGAACTGCTGCTCGCCGCGATCGGTGGCTGTACGGCGGCGGACGTGGACGTCTCCACCAGCCGCCACACCGAGCCGACCGCGTTCACGGTCACCGTCAGCGGTCACAAGGTCGGAGACGAGTACGGCAACCGTATGACCGAGCTCGCGGTCAGCTTCCATGTCACCTTCCCCGAGGGCACGGCGGGCGACCGTGCCCGCGCCATCCTGCCCCGGGCGGTCGCCGTCTCCCACGACAGGCTGTGCACCGTCAGCCGCACGATCGAGGCCGGGACGCCCGTGACCGTGTCGGTCGAGGACACGCCGGCCGGGGACACATCGACGGGGCACACGTCGGCCGGGGACACATCGACGGGGCACACGTCGGCCGAGGACTCGTCGACGGGGCGCACGTCGGCCGGGGACGTCTGACCGCGACCGGTGGCACACCGCCGAGGGGTCACCGCAGGTCAGGCACGGTTGCCCGGGTAACTCCCGGTCAGCATCCGGCAATTCCTCATATCAGCGGCTAATGTGCGCTCTATGGCGGACGATCTACAGAACCACGGTCTGCTGCTGCCTCGCGGAGCCGTCGAACCCGCACGCCCGCTGATCGGGCGCAGCGGGGAAGTCCGGTCGCTGATGGAGTCAGTGGCCGGCCTCGCATCGGGAACCGGGCGCGCTGTCGCCGTCGTCGGGGAACCCGGTATCGGGAAGAGCTCGGTGCTGGCGGAGGTCGTCGCCCAGGCACGGGCGGCCGGCGTGGCAGTGTGCACGCTCCGCGGGCGGAGTCCGAGCACGTCCTCGCCGACCGGCACCCCGCCCGCTTCCGACGTTCGGGACGCCGCCCTGCGCGCGGCAGAGGGAACGCCGCTGGTCGTGTCGGTGGACGATCTTCATCGTGTTCCGACGGAGGAACTGCACCACGTCGAACAGCTCCTCCGGGCAGCGAGCACCGGCCCGGTCGTCTGCCTCCTGGCGTACCGGCAGCGCCAACTCTCCCCGGTGCTGGCGGAGATCGTCGCGCACGCCTCTTCGGACGGGGTGCTGGAGGTGTGGAACCTGCCACCGCTCAGCTCGGAGCAGGCCAGGGAGCTACTGGGGGAGCATCCGCACGCCGATCAGGTCCTCGGTGAGGCGAACGGCAATCCGTCGTATCTGAAGGTGCTCGGAGGCGCGCCCGAGGCGCGTGCCCAGGCGGCCACGGCCGTCCTCGGTGAGCTGGCCGGTCTCGACGCGGACGCACTCGCCGTCGTGGAAGCGGCGGCGGTCCTCGGTGAGCCCTTCGACGCGGAACTGATGGCCGCGGTGGCGGATTTGGACGGGCCGTCGACCGTTCGGATCCTGGACCGGCTGGCCCGCCTCGACCTGTTGCGTTCCTGCGAGCCCGGGCCCCGGCTGGCGTTGCGGCACCGCGCGCTGGGGGAGGTCGTCCACGAGTGGCTGGACCCCGGACGCCGCACGGCCCTGCACCGGCGGGCCGAGGCCGAACTGGCCCGGCAGGCCGCTCCCATCGTCAGCCGCGCCCGCCATGTGGCCCGCGCCGCAGACCCGAACCGGCCGGAGGATGTCACCACCCTGATAGCCGCGGCGCGCAGTGTGCTCTACAGCTCGCCGAGCGAAGCGGTCGGCTATCTGAGAGCCGCCCTCCCGCTCCTGCGGGAGGACCAGGAACACTGGCACGAGGCACATGTGCTGCTCGCCCGGGCCCAACTGGTGGCCGGTGACACCTCCGAGAGCCGTGCGCTCCTCGACTCCCTGCGGTCCGCCGTGTCCGGTCCGCCCGCCGAGGTGACGGAGCTCGCGATGCCGAGCCGGGCCGAGCGCCGCCTCGGCCGCCTCAGCGAAGCCGGGGCACTCGCACGTTCCGCCCTGGCCGGGCTCGCCGACCGCGACTCCGCGACCGCCGCCGCCCTGCACATCGAACTGGCCGACCACGCCTACGACGTCCAGGACTTCGAGACGTCCCGGCACCATGCCGAGACCGCCGCGGTGCTCGCCCGCCGGCACCACGACCGCGTCGGCGAGGCCCAGGCGCTCGGCCAGGCAGCGCTCGCCCGGCTGTTCACCGGCGACGAGGACACCTCGCAGGCGACGGCCGCGGCCGACCTCATCGACGCCGCACCGGACGCAGTGCTGTTGACCAACCTGGACGCGCTGCTCCAACTGGGCATCACCGAAGGGGTACTCGGACGCCTTGCGGACGCGGAGCGCCACGTGGCCCGCGCCGCCACGCTGGCCCGGCGGACGGGGCAGAAGCACGTCGAGCAGAACGCCCTCACGTCGCTGGCGAACGCCCAGGCGCGCTCGGGGAACCTGCCCGGTGCACGAGCCACGCTGGACGAGTGTGCCCGCTGGGACGATCGGGACGGCGAGCCCGCGACCCGGGCCATCAGCGCGACCCTGCGGGCCGAGGTGCTCTGGTGGCTGGGCGGCTCCGACGATCCGAGCGCCGCGACCGAGGCGGCGGCCGCCGCCGACCTGGCCCTGTCGATCGCGAGCGGTTCACCGGCCAACTGGGCGGTCACCGTCCGCTGCTTCCACGCCGAACTGGTCCTGCACGGCGGCGACCCGGCACGGGCACGGCTGCTCCTGCTCGACGCCGCCGGAGGCGACGAACTGCCCCGGCTCACCACCTGGCGCAAACCCCGCTGGTGCGACACCCTCGCCGAGGCTGCGCAGGCGACCGGCGACCCGGCCTCGGTCGAGCACTGGGCACGGCTCGCCGAGCGGTGCCTCGACGAACTGCCGTCCGCCGGCCGCCGAGGGTTCGCACTGCGTGCCCGGATGCGGGCCTGTGCAGCACGCGGCGACATCGGCGAGGCGCTGCGGAGCGCGCAGGCGGCGATCGCGGACTTCTCGGGCAGCGGCGAACGCATCGAACTCTGCCGGACGTTGCTCGCCGCCGTCGCGCTGTCGCTGGACGCGGGGCGCCTCACGGACCTGGCGGCCTGGCTGGACCGTGCCGCGTACCTGGCCGGCCAATGCGGATCGGCCCGCCTGGCCGACGAGGTCACCCGGCATCGCGGCCGCCTCACCCGACTGGCCGCGACCGCACCCAAAGGCGACGCGACGGCGTCGCTCACCGCGCGTGAACGGGAAGTCGCCGAGCTGGTCAGTACGGGCATGACCAACAACGAGATCGCCAAGAAGCTCTTCCTCAGCGTCCGAACCGTCGAGACCCACCTCGGCCAGATCTACCGCAAGCTCGGCGTCGCGAACCGCGCCGGCCTCACCCGGGCGCTGCTGGCCAGGGCCGTGGATCCAGCACCGCCCACGGACACCGCCTGACGGACGCGGCAGAGGACGGCGACCTCGGCGATCCGCCCCCGCCCGGGCCACCCTCATCGAGTACGAGATCGACCGCTGTCGCCCCTGTCGCGCGGGCAGGCGTCCGAACTCGACGGCGACGATGCGCTCGTCGTGTACGCCAGGCTGCGTCATCGGATGCCAGCCAGACGATCGGCGGACCCGTCACGGCGGGATCCAGGAGCACCTGCCCCTCGGGCACGGCGTCGGCCGGCACCATCCCCGTGACGGTCCCGCCCCCGGGCAGCAGCAGGTTGACGGTGATACCCGTGTCCCGCAGGCCGGCGGCCATGATCCGGGACAGCGCATCGCTGCCGGCGCGCGACGGCCCGTCAGGCACGGAGCCGGCCCGGTCCATGGTCGACTGGTTCATCGAGATGTTGACGATGCGTCCGCCACCGCCGGCCGCCGGCATGCGCCGTACGACCTCGCGTGCCACCAGGAAGCAGCCGGTCAGATTGGTGTCGATCACCGCACGGAAGCCGTCGGCCGGCACCTCTCAGAAACCCTGCGGGTGCGTCATGAAACGAGGGTTGACCGTACGCATGCCGATCCCGGCATTGTTCACCAGCATGTCGATGCCGCCGAGCCGCGACCACGCCTGCTCGACCGCCCTTGCCACCGACGACTCGTCCCGTACGTCCAGTTCGATGCCGACCGCCCCCGGCAGCCCGGCGGCCACCGAGCTCGCACGTCGGCCGGACCGGCCGGTCGACGCGACGCCGACTTCCGGACCTGGTGGGCCGAGCGCCATGCCAGCTGCACGAGCCGTGGCAGCGAGACCCTGACCCACCCGCGGCTGGGCGACCACACTCTCGACTGGCAGATCCTGCCCAGCCCCGACGACGGTCAGTTCGTCATACTGATGTCGGCCCCGCCGGGCAGCCGTGGCCTGGAGGTGCTGGAACACCTGGCCGACGGCTGAGTCCGCGCCGACACCACCGGGTGTGTGTTCAGGACTGCCGCAGCGGGGGGACGACGGGAAGTTCGACCGCGTTGCGGATGTCGTCGACGGTCATCTTGAAGCTGTCCGGGTAGGCGTCCCGCCGGGTGCGGCGGGCCGGCTCGGAGGTGCGTCAGCTGTACATGCACTGCCGGCAGTGGTGGATCTCCCGGACCCCGGCGACGGGGGAGGCGTAGACCTGATCCAGCCTGTCGTGGCCGCAGCGCGGGCACTCGGTGGGCGTTGCGCTCTTCGTGGTCTCGGTGGCCATGGTGGTGGGATCTCCTTCCAGAGGGGCCGGCGGACGGTCACTGCTTGGCGAGTCGCTGCAGCCTGGTGAGCCACTCGTCCATCTCGGGCAGGTCGTGGACCTGGTTCCCGTAGTTGCCGCGGTTGTCCGGCCTGGCCGGGGTGGTGGCGTCGATGATGAGCTTGGCGCCGGTGCCGGGATTGTCCGACTGGGGAGCGAGCTCCATCAGCGACAGGTGCGGCACGACGACGAGGTCGTCGCCGGGGTTCATCTTGGTGGACAGCGCCCACATCACCTGGGGGAGGTTGAACGGGTCGACGCCCTCGTCCACCACGATCACCGTCGCCGCGTAGCCGAGGCCGTGCGGAGTGGTCAGCACCCGCATCCCGACCGCCTTGGCGAAGCCGCCGTAGCGCTTCTTGGTGGAGACGATGATGACCAGCCCATGGGTGTACATCGCATTGACGGCCTGGACCTCGGGGAAGTCCCTCTTCAGCTGCTGGTACAGCGGCACGCAGGTGTTGGGGGCCATCAGGTGGTCGATCTCGGTCCACGGCATACCGTGGTAGAGGTGCTCGAAGACCGGGTCGGTCCGACAGGAGATCCTGTCGACCCGGATCACCGGCATGTTGCGGCCGTCGGAGTAGTGACCGGTGAACGGCATGTTGCGGCCGCCGGAGTAGCGTCCGGTGAACTCGCCGAACGGACCCTCGACCTCGCGTCTGCGGCCCTCGATCACGCCCTCGACGACGGTCTCGGAGCCCCACGGCACCGGCAGACCGGTCAGCGGTGCCGTCGTGACCGGCGCCGGGGCGCCGCGCAGGGCGCCGGCCATTTCGTACTCGTTCTGGTCGTACTCCATCGGCGTGGAGGCCACGATCGAGATCACCGGGTCGTTGCCCAGGGCGATGGCGACCGGCAGGTCCTCACCGCGCTCCTCGGCCTTGCGCAGGTGCAGGCCGATGTCGTGCACGGTCCGGGCTGGATGGCGAGCTTGCGCGGGCCCTTGACCTCGATGCGGTAGATGCCCACGTTCTGCTTGCCGGAGTTCTCCGGATCGTCGGGATCCCTGGAGACGACGCCGGCCTTGTCGATGTAGAAGCCGCCGTCGCCGTCGTTGAGCCGGACCAGCGGGAGGATGCCGAAGATGTCGACGTCATCGCCCTCGACGGAGTTCTGCGCCCACGGCGGGTTGTCCCGCCACTCCGGCGCGACCGGGAACTTCTCCCACCGGTTGATGAACTCGGCCACCTGCTCCCTGGTGCCGGTGGTCTTCGGCAGGCCGAGTGCCAGCGCATGGTTGGCCCAGGAGCCGTGGACGTTCATGGCGATCCGGGCGTTGTCGAAACCGGCGACGTTGTCGAAGTACAGCGCCGGCGCCGCCTCTCCCAGACGGCTGGCGGCGTTCGCGGCGGCGGCGACGTCCGGCTCCGGCATCACCTCCTCGGTGATGCGCAGCAGTTGGCCTTCCTTGTCCAAGGCGTCAAGGAAGCTGCGAAGGTCGTCATGGGCCATGTCTGTTCTCCTCCGAGTATGGTGACGGAGCGTCAGGAAGCTTGCAGGCCGTCGGGGACGGGAGCCGTGTCGGGCGCGTGGGCACACGCGGAGCGCAGTCCCTCCCAGCGCCTGGCGGCCGGGAACGGCAGGCCGAACTGGTCGAGGATGCGGGCGGTGACGTGGTCGACGATGTCGTCGACGGACCGTGGGTGGTTGTAGAAGGCGGGCATCGGAGGCACCAGCTGCGCGCCCATCCGGGACAACGCCGGCATGTTCTCCAGATGGATCTCGCGCAGCGGGGTCTCCCGGGGGACGAGCACGAGCCTGCGGCGCTCCTTGAGGACCACGTCCGCGGCGCGGCCCACCAGCCCGTCGGCGTAACCGGCCCAGATGCCGGCCAGCGTCTTCATCGAGCACGGCACGACCACCATGCCGTCGGTGCGGAACGAACCCGAGGAGATCGTCGCGCCCTGGTCCTCCGGGCTGTGCACCACATCGGCGAGCACGCCCACGTCACGGACCGAGAGGCCGGTCTCCAACTCGATGGTGGTACGCGCCCAACGCGACAGCACCAGATGGGTCTCGACTTCGGGAAGCTGCTTCAACACCTGCAACAGCCGTACCCCGAACGGTGCTCCGGTCGCCCCGGTCATCCCCACAATGAGCCGCATGGCCACCCTCCTTCATACGCCAGGCGGATTCCGTTCCGTTCCCCACGCTAGGAGGCGTTTGCAGGTCAACCCGGGAATCGTTTGGACAGACGGTGTTCAGAATCAGACAGCCGGGCTCGGTGCTCAGTCCGCCTTCAGGCGTCTGCCGAAGATGCAGCGGTGATCGTCGCGGGACCCGACCGGCACGCGTGCGACGCTCACCGCGCACTGCGGACCGCTTCTGGGCCGACACCGACCGGTCGCACCCGGGCACTCCTCCGCCCCGTCGACCTCCCGGGTGCTCTCTGTACCTATTCATCCGATAAGGCGTACCGTGTGGGCAAATGTGCCCCAGGAGGCGCGACGATCGTGCACGTGCCTCGTCCGGCGGCCGCCAACCGCCACGACACCGGACCGGAGGACGTCATGTCCGTGATCTCTGGGCAACCGGACTGTCAAGGGTCACTCGACGACGCGCTCGATGTGGGGTTGACCGACATCGTTCGCCGCACCGGCGCTTCCACCGGCGCTCTGTATCTGATCGAGGACGAGGAACCGACGATGCGCCTGCTGGCGCTGTGCGGCCTGCCCCTCGAGTTCGCCACCCCATGGCACCGTCTTTCGCTCGCCGTCTCCATGCCACTCACCGACGCGATCCGTGAGGACCGGTTCGTCTGGCTCCGCTGTCAGGACGACCTGGTCCGCCACTACCCGCGCCTGGCCGCGGTGCTGCCCTACCGGATCGCGTTCGCCGCGACTCCGCTGACCGGGGCGCGCCGTTGCTGGGGCGGGATCGTACTGATGTGGCCCGCTGATCTTCCCCGTGAGGTCACGCCCCGGCAACGGTGCCGCATCATCTTCGGCGCCCGCCGACTGGCTCGCCTCCTGGACGACGCGCCGCGCCCGCCGAGCCTGCGCGACCGGCCGCGCTTCATCCCTGTCGACCCCCCGGGCGGATCCGTCCAGCCAGGGCCGGCCGCCGCCGAGTACCTTGAGCGCCTCCCCGAGGGAGCTCTGAACCTCGACCTGGAGGGCCGGATCACCTTCGTCACCACCGCTGCCGCCCGCCTGCTCGGGCGCAGTGCGAACCGGCTGCTGGCGACCCGCCTCTGGCAGGTGCTGCCCTGGCTCGACGACCCCGTGTACGAGGACTGTTACCGTACTGCGGTCGTCAGCCGGGCCCCGTTGTCCTTCACCGCCGTCCGCCCGCCGGATCACCGGCTGAGGTTCGAGCTCTATCCGGACATCAGCGGCATCAGCGTCCGCGTCACCTCCCACCGGGAACCGACCGAGCCCGGCCTGCGGGAATCAACCGTGCCCCGGGCTCCGGTGACGCGGACCGGCCGGCTGTACCAGCTGATCCATCTGTCCGCCGCGCTCACCGAGACAGTGAGCGTGCGCGATCTCGTCGAGCTGATCGCCCGGGAGATCCTGCCCGCCTTCGGCGCCCAGGGGCTGACGCTGTGGGCTGCCGAGGCCGGCCGCCTGAAGGTGAGTGGTCATCACGGCTACCCGGCAGATGTCATCGCACGTGTCGACGGACTGCCCCTGAACACCGATCTCACACCGGCCGGGAAGGTCCTGAGCAGCGGCGTCCCCGAGTTCTTCGCCAGCCCGGCCGAGATGGCCGCGCGCTACCCGCAGGCGCCACAGATCAGCGGCAAACAGGCCTGGGCCGTCCTCCCGCTGCTCATCACGGGGAAGGCGGTGGGCTGCTGCATCCTGTCCTACGACCGGGCCCACAGCTTCACGGCCGATGAACGGGCCGTCCTGACCGCCCTGGCGGGGCTGATCGCCCAGGCACTCGACCGTGCCCGGATGTACGACACCCAGCACCACCTCGCACATGGCCTTCAGAAGGCGCTGCTGCCTCGTGACCTGCCCGTCGTGGCCGGCCTCGACGTGGCCGCCCGCTACCTGCCGGCAAGCCATGGCATCGAGGTCGGCGGCGACTTCTACGATCTGCTGCGGCTGGACGACACCAGCGCCGCCGCGGTGATCGGCGACGTCGAGGGCCACAGCATCGCCGCGGCCGCGCTCATGGGCCAGGTCCGTACCGCCATCCACGCGCACGTGACCGGCGGTGCAGCACCGGACCAGGTCCTGGCCCGTACGAACCGGCTGCTGGCCGATCTGGACTCGGAACTGCTTGTCTCCTGCCTCTACGCCCACCTCGACCTGGCTGCCGGCGAAGTCACCCTCGCCAACGCCGGACACGTTCCCCCGCTGCTGCGCCTCGCCCGCCATCACGCCCGGGTGCTCGACGACATCGAACCCGGGCCGCTGCTGGGCATCGACACCTTCGCCCACTACCCCGTCACCACGGTCCCCCTGCCCGCGGACGCGACCCTGGCTCTGTACACCGACGGTCTCGTGGAGGTCGCGGGTACCGACGCGGCGCAGGTCACCGCCGACCTTGCCGGGCATCTCGCCGGCGCTGACCATGAGGATCTGGAGGGCGTGATCGACAGCCTGGTCCATCACACCTGGCCGACGGGCCGACCCACCGACGACATCGCGGTGCTCCTCCTGCGAGCCTCCTTGGCGCCCGGAAGGTAGCTCGACGAGACGTGTCCGACCGCGTCCGGGGTCAGGACAGGTCCTCGTCCATCTTCCCCACCACACGATCCGAGATCTCTGCCAGTACGCGGAGTTCTGCGGGCGTGACATGGTCGAGGAACAGCTCGCGCACCGCCTCGACATGGTGGGGGGTGGCGGCCTCGATCGCCGCACGTCCCGCCTCCGTGATCACCACGAAGGCGCCGCGGCCGTCCTCGGGGCACTCCTGCCGTGTCACGAAGCCGCGTCTGGCCATCCGGGCGATGTGATGGGACATCCGGCTCTTCTCCCATTCCAACGCATGAGCAAGGTCCAGAGACCTCTGCCGTCCCTCCGGCACATCCGTCAGATGGACCAGCACCGCGAAGTCCGCAGCCGACATGTTCGCCTCACTCTGCAGCAAGCGCGACAGACGTCCTACGAGCTTCTCGTGCAACCGGACAAAGCCGCGCCAGGCGCGCTGCTCCTCCGGCGTCAACCACTGCACCGTCTCGCCCATGAAAGGAAATGGTAAACATAGTTGTTGACAGCTCACCAGCGATGTCAACGTCTGGGCCGACCGGTCGCGTCACCGGTGTCTTGCGCAAGTCCGGGCGGCCCCGGTTGTGGCTGCGCTGTGTTGAACAGCTCCGGATGCTGCCGTTTGAGCTGGGCGTAGGCCCTCAGGCGTGCCATACGCCGACGTTGAAGGATGTTCATGAATGCTTCCCCGGCGGCCTCAGCGGGTGCCGTGCAGCAGCCGCGACAGTTCGGCGTCCACGTCGAAGCTGTGGGTCTCGTGGCCGGCCGGCACCAACCCGTAGGTGCGCTCCAGCCATTGCGCGACTGCGGAGAGCTGCGCAGTGAGCCTTGCGACCCCGGACGGGGAGGACAGGACGAGATTCAGCTCGGCATCTGCCCCGGAGCCCGTCGGCCAGATCCGCACATCTCCCTGCCCGCTCGGACGGGAGAGGCCTTGCGCGATCAGTTCGCGGGCCATGACCCATTGCACCGAGTGGTCGGTGTCGGGATGGAGTACGAAGCGCACGGCGAACGGATCATGCGCTTCGTACACCAGACGGGTCGGCACCACGAATCGCTCGCCGGGCGCGCCCACGAGCCCCGTGTACAGCACCTGATCTGAGTAGCTTGTCATGGCTCACTTTGCTCCTTGAGAGGCTTGGCAGCCGGTTGCACCACTGCATCCCCGGACCTGCCTGGGCGGGTCAGTTGAAGATGCCGCTGTCGAGAACCAGGACGCCGCCGGTCGCGACGTCCCAGGAACCGTGGTCCCACCGGTAGAACAGACGCCCGTCGTAGCGGTACTGCTCGCCGCGGTCGTTGCGGTATCGGTCGACGCCGGTCCGGTGCCAGCTGCGGTGACCGTCCCAGCGGCTTTCCCGGCGGTCGTAGCCGGAATGGCTGCGGATGTCGGCGTTGCCGTTGCCGTACCGGATCGTGCTCCCGGGGTGGGAGGCGACGGCCGCACCGCGGTCAACCGTCGGGCCCGACGCGGCCGAGGCGGTGCCGCCGACTGCCAGGAGGGCGCCCGCCACGGTGGTGAGCATGGCGACCGCGGTGGCGGCGCGCCGTCCGAGGGCATGACTCATGATCATTCTCCTTGGTCTGCTCCGGAGCCGATGGATGGAGGCTCCGGTTTCGAGTCTGCATTCGTTGATGCATCAACTAAATCCCAGGCAACTTCAACTGCATGCGAAGGGTCAAGCGAATGTGGGGGTCCTCACTTCGGTCGATGTGTCAACCATTTCGCGTCGGTGTGAACCAGGTGGAAGTCGACAAGGGGCGGCCTCGGGCTGTGAGGCACGCCATGCCCGCAAAAGGGATAAAGCGTGCCAGCATCGACGTCATGCAAGATTCAACGATCCGGCCGTTGCGCGGTCTGGCGACTGCGGCGGGAGGAGTGGGCGCCCGCCCGGCCGGCCGCGCCGACACCGGGCGGGCGAGCTACGCGGCACACGGCGCGAAGAGTCTGATCGCGGCGCTGCTCGCCTGGGCGGTCGTGGCTCCGTGGTCCCCGGGGGGACGTCCGTATCTGGCGGTGGCCACGGCGCTGATCATGGCCAACGCTCCCACGGTGTACCGCTCCGTGACAAAGGCCGTACAAAACGTGGTCGCCAGGCTGGCGGGGCTGACTCTCGCCCTCGTGACCGCCTGGCTGATGGGATCGACCGCGGGCAGCGTTGCGGCCATTGCCGTGATCGCGGTGGTGGTCGGGCCTCGCCGCGCCGTGGACGACCGCCTTCAGGTCGCCTCGACCGCGGTCATCGCCTTGGCCGCCACGACAGCGGCACCGGTGGGCGGTCTGTTGATTCCTGCGGTCCAGACCCTGACGGGCGCGGTGGTGGGCATCGTCGTGAACGCCCTCGTGCTGCCTCCGCTCTACCTCGACGAATCCGATTCCGCGGTGTACGGCCTCGCCCGTGCGATGGGGACACTGCTGCGCGAGATGGGCAGCGGACTGACCGAGCGCCAGCTGGCGGCCAGGGCGCACACCTGGCTGCACCAGGCACGCGATCTTGAGAAGGACCTGGTGGACGCGGAGGAACAGGTGCGGCAGGCGGACGAGAGCCTGCGTTGGAACCCCCGGTGCACCGCACATGCGCGGCGCAAGGACGGCACCTACGGCGAGGCGTTCAGAACGCTACGAGGAGTGTTTCTCCAGGTACGCGGAATCGCGCGCACGCTGGCCGACAACGCGCACGACGACCACACCGATCACCATCTGGGCCAGCAGTTCCTGGACCAGTACGCCGAAGCCTTGAAGCTGGCGGGAACGGCCGTCGAAGAGTTCGCCGAACCGCGCCCGGTGACCGGTTCATCGGACACGGCCCCCCGGGAGCGACTGCGCGGGGCGATCGACGGCACCCTGACATGGCACGACACCATGACGGACCTCATCGGCCGAGGCACCCTCACCAAGCCGGGCGCGTGGCACATCTACGGCTCCCTGATGACAGACGTGGAGCGACTGCTGCTCGACCTGGACCACGCGAACACACCGTGACGTCCGCCGGCTTCATCACACCCACCGCGTCGCAGCGGCCGGCCGGGCTGCTGCTCAAGTTCTTCAAGCACCACACCGGCGAGACCCCCGGCGACTACCGCTTGCGGGCCTCGGGGCGAGGCTAGGCGCTGAGTCCGAGGGGACCTCGGACACGGCCCACAGTCGGGCCGCGTTGTCCCGGTCCAGCACGTACGACGCGACGCCGACGACGGCCCAGCGCCCGGCGGCACCGACAGCGAACGGCGGAGACGCCTGAAGCCGATGGTGTGCCCTCAGCTCATACGGAGGGTTCCGGCTCGATCTCGTTCTGAGGTGATGCTGTCTCCTCCTGTGCGTCGGTTGCTGTGTAGAGCACCGAGCGGCCCTGCTTGGTCCTGTGGACGCGGCTCTTGGCCACCAGGTTTTCGAGCGTGGTGCGTACGACCTTGGTGTCGATGGCGCGTTCGGTGTACGTCTCCCTGAGTGCCTCGGCGATTTCCGCCGCCGACCGGGGTTCCTTCTGCTCGGTCAAGTGCTGGTGGATGAGGTCGATGAGAGTGGGCTGAGCCGACTTCGCGGAAGTCTCCCTGCCCTGCGGGCCCCGTGTCGCGGCTTTCTTCCTCGTCTGCCGACCTGTGGTGGTCGAGTGCGCCGTCGTCTTTCTGGGGGAGGGGACCGCGGCGCCTTCGGCGACGGCAGGCTCGGAGGGGGAGGCCGGGACGCCGAGTGCCTCTCGGACGCTGACCAGCACCGTGTGGTCCTGCTGCAGAGTGGCCAACTGGCCCTGGAGAACGGCTAGTTCCTCCTTGAGGCGTTCCTGTTCCTTGACATTGCGGTCGAGGTCGCTGGTCACCTGGCTGATGTACTGCGAAGTCAACTCGGTTGGAGCTGTGCTTTCGGGCATCCTGCTCTCCTTGGTCAGTGGCCGGCCTCAAGCCCCCTGTGGACGGTTCCGGCACGCCGGGAAGTTGTCCCGGCGCAGCGATAGTACGGGTGGGACACCCTGATTCCGCTGTGTGTACACGAATGAGCCTCTTCCGACTTGCACCGACAGATGAATGAACAGGCATGCTCGTCTTGCCAGTTGCTAGCGTTCGGCGTCGCCGAATGTCTGCGGATCAGATCGCATGTCAGTGGTTGACTTCGAGGTTCGTCAGAACGAGCAAGACGCGCAGGAGGCGGGTCGCGTGGACGGCTTCGATGCGGTTGGCTTCCTTGCGCCTGGGGCGCCGCACTGACTCAGGCGGGGGTGCCTTCGTCATCCGAGAACAGGCTGATGACCCCGGCGGGGGCGTTGGCGCCGAAGACGAAGTCGATGGTCCGGTGGGCGGCGGCAGCCGCCTTCCGGCTCCGGGGGAACATTCTGCTCTCGTAGTCGGAGAGGGCCTTCTCGATGTCGTCGGGGTGGGCTGCGATCGCCGTACCGAGTTCGGCGCCGTCGAGCATCGCGAGATTGGCTCCGTCTCCTCCGGGGACGGTGGCGTGTGCCGCGTCGCCGAGGAGTGTGACGCCGGGGACCCGGTCCCAGCGGTGGTCGTCCGGCAGCTCGTAGATGCTGCGCAGGACGGGTGCGGACGCGCCGTCGGTGATCAGGGCCAGCAGTTCCGGTGCCCAGCCGTCGAACTCCGCCGCCATCCGTGCCTTCACCGCCGGGGCGTCGGTGAAGTCGATCGCGTCGAACCACTCGGCAGGACGGTGCAGCACTACGTACGTGTGGACGACGTCACCGGCTTCACGGTGGGCGAGGAATCCTTTGCCCGGGACCAGGGCGTACAGGGCGCCGTTGCCGACGAGGCGGGCCACGCGCGGGTGGGCGGTGTCGACGTCGTGAAGGCAGGTGTCGACGTAGCTCATGCCCGAGTACACCGGCCGCTCGTCCGACAGGAGTGCCCGGACCTTGGACCAGACTCCGTCGGCGCCCACGAGGACGTCGGACACGGCCGACGAGCCATCCACGAACGACACCTGGTGTCGTCCGTTTCCGATGGGGGTCGCCGAGACGAGCTTCTTGTCCCAGCGCACCGTGCCGGGCGGCAGTGATTCGAGCAGGATCCGACGGATGTCACCGCGCAGTGTTTCCGGCCGTGCCAGGGAGCCGTCGTCCGGCCGGTCGACGACGATGCGTCCCTGCTCGTCGACGACACGTCGTGCTCCGCCGCCTCGGTGGATGATCGAGCGGTACTCCTCGGTGAGCCCGGCCATTTCCAGGGCGAGCTGGCCGTCTTCTTCGTGGAGGTCGAGCTGTCCTCCCTGGGTGCGGATGCCTGCGGACTTCTCCGCTTCGTAGACGGTGGCGGGGATGTTGTGGAGGTGCAGGATCCGGGCGAGCGTGAGTCCGCCGAGGCCGGCGCCGATGATCGAGACCGAGGTCGTCATGGTGATTCCTTCGCGTCGGTGCGCTTGCCAACTTCGACGAACATTGTTCTATTGACGATCATTGTTCGTCAACGGGTAGAGTGGCGCCATGGCAGGACGACGGGCAGCGCGTGACGCAATCTCCCGGGATCAGTGGGCGGCGCTGATCTCGGCCAAGAACGCCGACTCGGAAACCGGGGCACCCCGGGCCGCCGGCCGGGAGAAGACCCCCATCACGGTGGAGCGCATCATCGACGCCGCCCTCCAGGCCGTCGAGGCGGGCGGCTTCGAGGACCTGACGATGCGCACGGTCGCGACAAGGCTCGGGACCGGCCCCGCGTCGTTGTACGCGCACGTGCGCAACCGGGCGGAGCTCGGTGACCTGCTCATCGGCAGGCTGTGCTCCCAGGTCACCCTCCCCGCACCGGACCCGGCGTGCTGGCGGGACCAGTTCATGGACGTGTGCGCACAGCTGCGCGACCAGTTTCTGCGCTATCCCGGTATCGCGCAGGCCGCTCTCGCCGTGGTGCCCGCCGATCTGGCAACTCTGCGGGTCGGTGAGGGGATGCTCGCGATCCTGCTCGCCAGTGGCACGCCCGCCCGACAGGCGGCCTGGGCCAGCGACGCGGCGTTCCTCTACGTCACCGGCTACTGCCTGGAGGCATCCGCGGCCTGTCGGCAGCGTGAGGACACCGACGGCCGTGTGGTCGACCGCGCCGAAATCGCGGAGCGGCTTCGGATGCTGCCGCCCGACCTGTTCCCTCATACCGTCGCCCATGCGAGGGAGCTCACCTCGGGCACCGGACACGACCGGTTCGACTTCACCCTCACCCTGCTGCTGCAGGGGCTGGTCCCGCCACAGCCGTGAGCCGGTGATCTTGGTCAGCCGGTGGCCGCCGTCGAGGGGCCGACGGCTTCGTCGGAGGGACAGCGTGTGGCTTCTTCGGCGGGCCGGGGCTGTCCGCCCTGCACGGACACTTCGGAGAAGGCCGCGCCTTGAACACCAACTGGCGACGGGGTCCTGCTCCAGCCGCACGCATGCGGTCGTAGCCCTGACGGTTGTGCGGTCGCCCCTCTTCGGAGACCGTCCATGCGTCGGCCGACTCGTGTGGCCTTCTCCGCATCCCCGACCGCTGGACCCCGGGTTGCCGCCGTATGTCAGACGGTCGAACCGGCGGCCCAGTCGATGCCGCCCCGAAGGTGGGTCAGAAAGTCAGGATCGCGGTAGGCCTCGGAGGCGTGGCCGAGAGCGGTGTAGAAGACGCGGCCCTTGCCCTCCTCTCTGCACCAGGCCAGAGGATGGTCGGCGCCCATCCCGCCACCCTCGTACGACGACTCGTCGGCACCGGCAAGGACGCGCACCCGTCCGCGGGGACTGGAGCGGAAGTCGTACCACTCGTCGGTGAAGTCCCAGATGGTCGGCAGGTGCCGGGTGGCGGGGTGGTCGTGGTCCTCGATGACGACCTTGCCGGGCCGGAACGCGGGGTGGCGGTCGAAGCGGGCGCCGAGGAGTTCGCCGTAGTACGGCCAGTCGTACTCGGTGCAGGCCGCTGAGTGCACCCCGACGAAGCCACCGCCCGAGCCCACATAGCCGACGAGGCGTTCGCGTCCGGCGGGGGTCAGGACGTCGCCGCTGGTGGAGAGGAAGACCACGGCCGTGTAGCCGTCCAGCGGAGCCTCCAGGGCCTTCGGATCTTCGCTGTGATCGACCGTGTAGCCGTGCAGGGCCCGTATGGCGGTGACGGCGTCGGGAATGGAGTCGTGGCGGAAGCCGGTGGTGCGGGTGTACACGAGCAGGCGGGCGGTCATGCGTCCTCCTCAGGCGCGGCCGGGCTCGGTCCGTGCTTCGCCCGCAGTCCAGTCCCGGACGAGGCGGACAGTGCGTTCGGGGTGTTCTTCGTGCAGGTAGTGGCCGGTGTCGGGCCAGTGGTCGACGCGGGAGCCGGGCACGTGCAGCGTGTCGCGTTCCCATGCGGCGGGCTCCGCCGAGGACCACACGGTCAGGGCAGGCTGCGTCCGGTCCCGCAGATACGCCTCGCTGTGCGGGCGGATGCCCACCGCGTCGGGGTCGGTGTACATGCCGGCGTAGGCCTGGGCGATGACGTGGTCCGGGGTGCCGAGCATGGTGCGGATGTGCGCGGTACGCAGGCCCATCGGGGCATTCCGTGAGAATGCGCCGGCGACGAGCTCGGCTGCCGCTCGGGCCCCGCGCGCCCGGTACTGCGCCAGCCGCCCCGGGATCTGAGCGACCTCGTCCCCGTGCGCGCCGTGCGCCGGATCGAGGGCGATCACCGAGCGGACCAGCCCCGGGTGCCGTACAGCCAGCAGGTTGACGACCTGTCCGCCCATCGAGTGGCCCACGACCACCGTCGGCCCCATGCCCAGGCGGCCGAGCAGCGCGGCAAGGTCGTCGGCCATCTCCACGGGGGTGTTGCCCTGGCCCGGTACCTCGGAGCGGCCGTGGCCGCGCAGGTCGGGGACGATGACACGGAAGCGGTCGGCGAGGGTCTCGGCGTGCGAGGACCATTCGCGGCCGTCTCCGCCCCAGCCGTGCACCAGGAGAAGGGGGAACCCTGCTTCGGGCCCGAGGACGGTGCAGAAGAGGCGGATACGTCTCAGGTCGAGGATGGTCATGCGGCACTGTCCTGGGTGGTGAGGTAAGTGGCGTACGCGAAGTCTGCGTACACGCCCGCGCCGTCGAGGTCCTGCGCCCACAGCCCCAGCATCGCGCCGGTGAATCCGAGGACCCTCAGCTGGCCGTCGTGGAATTCGTCGGCGTGCTCGTCGGACAGGACGGTGGCGTCGAGCTCGATCGGCAACGTGCGCGTTCCCTGGCCGGTGTCGTAGGAGAAGCGCAGGACGGGAAGGGCGAGTTCGGCGTGCAGGACGACCGCGCGTCCCGGGGCAAGAGGTACGGAGGGCTGGTGTGCGATGAGGCGACCGGCTTCGCAGCTCAGCGTCCGCAGGACCGGAGAACCGTCGTCCTGGGCCGTGACGTGGAGGTAGTGCCAGTTGCGGGTGTTGTAGTAGGCGGTGAGTCCGGCCATGTGGTCGGGGGTGCGGGGTGCGAAGGTCAGGCTGGTCCGGAAGGAGCAGTGGGGGGCGGTCACCCGTCGGGCGAGCAGGCTGGGGGTGCGGCGGCCCACCGGTGACTGGCCGCCGTGGATGCGGAGTCTGCCGGGTGCCGGTTCGATCCAGTCCGGCGTGGCCGGCCGGCGCAGTGTGGACCAGTCGGGGCCGAGAGCGGGTGTGTCGAAGAGGTCCGTCGCGGGTGTCGGCGCGGGCGCGGGTGCCGTTGGGAGGGCGGGGGCCGGGACGGTGACGGCGGGGACGGCCCCGGTGATGCGGGGCCAGCCGTCCTCGGTCCAGGTCACCGGCTGCAGTGCGGTTTCCCGGCCGAGCACGCACCGGCCCCGCTCACTCTGGGGGCGGGCGACGATGTGGGCGGCGTACCACTCACCGGCCGGTGTCTCGACGAGGGAGCAGTGACCGGCCTTCTGCAACTCCAGCGCGGGGTCGTACCGGGAGGTGAGCAGGGGACCGGCCGGGTCGGCCTCGTACGGGCCGAACAGGTCGCGGGAGCGGGCCACCGCCGCGCCGTGTTCGTAGCCGGTGCCGCCCTCGGCGTGCACCAGGTAGTACCAGCCGCTCCGGCGGTAGAGGTGGGGGCCCTCGGCGACCCCGGCGGCGGTGCCCACGGAGATCGTCCGTGGCTCGCCGAGCAGGGTCCGCGTCTTGCGGTCGTACTCCTGGAGTTCGATCCCGGCGAAGGACTCGTGGTCGGGCCGCCAGTCGAAGCGCATGTTCAGCAGCCAGCTGCGCCCGTCGTGGTCATGGAAGAGGGACACGTCGAAGCCGCGGCCGTGCAGCGGCACCGGGTCCGACCACGGGCCCTCGATCGACGGGGCCGTGGTGACGTGGTTCGGGAGGTCCTTCCAACCCTCCGCGTAGGTGTCGACGACGGTGAAGACGAGGTGGAACAGGCCGTCGGCGTAGGACAGTCCGGGCGCCCAGATGCCGCCGGAGTCCGGGACGCCGGTGAGATCGAGCAGGCGGGTGCTGTCCAGAACCCCGCCCAGCGGCCGCCAGTGCACCAGGTCCCGGGAGTGGTGGATCCGGACGCCCGGACACCACTCGAAGGTGGAGGTGGCGATGTAGAAGTCGGCACCGACCCGCAGGATCACCGGGTCGGGTTCGAAGCCGCGCAGGACGGGGTTCGGGATCAACAGGCTCACGGATGCTCCGGTCAGAGAGTGAACAGCAGGGTGCCGAAGCCCACGTGGTCGCACTGGAAGCCGGCGCCCTCCGGCTGGAGTTTCGCGACGGCGGCATAGGTCCAGGGCGCGGGCAGGCTGTGGCGCTTGACGTAGTGGTTGAAGGCCAGCTCGTAGATCGGGCGCCGGTTGCCGCGCTCGACGGTGGAGATGGCGTTGTAGGTGGCCTGGCAGGAGCCCCAGACGGCGTAGGGGACGTCGTTGCCGAGGTTGTACTTCGCCGTGTACTCGTAGCCGGCGAGGAGGCGGTTGGACGAGGCGGAGTAGAGGTCCTGGCCCTGCACCCAGGCGATCTCGCAGGCCTCGGCCATGCTGCCGAGGATGAGCTGGGTGTGGGCCTGGTCGCGACCGCTGTCCACGCACTGGCCGGTGTCGCTGATCACCCGGCTGATCTTGCAGCAGTCGTGCAGGTGGAAGGCGTCGACGGCGGCGTTGTAGACGGAGGTGTCGTTGCAGAACACCCCCATGGCCATCATCGCCTTGACGCAGTTGGTGCCCCAGCCGGCGTCACCGAAGCTGTTGATGAGCGGGATGCAGACGTTCCTGAAGAGGTTCTCGGTCTGGGTGATCTCCGACGCCGACCAGCTTCCGGACGGCGCGGTGTAGCGCATGAGCTCGGCGGCGGCCGCCAGCTTGAAGCCGTAGATGGAGGCCGCGAGCTGGGCGTCCTTGCCGGTGACGGAGGTGAGGATGGACGACCAGGCCTTGATGATCTGCAGGGCCTTGGTGGCGTGGGCGGTGGTGCCGGTCAGGTTCCACATCAGGGCGTTCTGGTAGGCGGCGTTGCAGTCGTTCCAGAACTCCCAGTTGTGCAGTTCGGTCGTGCCCCGGTCGACCGAGGCGAACGGGCCCAGCATGGTGTACGTCGACTGAGAGTACTGGTCGGCCTCGAAGACGTTCCAGCCGCTGAGCCAGGGCTCGGTGCCGGCGGCGATCCGGGTCTTCATCCGCTGGATGTCGGAGAGCTTGTGCAGCACCCCGGGGTGGATGAACGAGGTGAGAGCGTCGGCCTCCGGGGTGAGGACCAGCCCGGTGGCGGCTGCGGCGGTGCCGACGGCCGTGATCTTCAGGAACCGGCGCCGACTTGGGGCAGCGGTCTCTGATGAGGGACGGGTGGGGAGTTGCGGCTCGGTCATGCGGTCTTCCTCGTCTCACTCGCCGTTGAGTGCGCATACGTCAGCCGTCGTGACGGGATCCTCGGTAGAGTACGAGGGTGCTGTGCGGGCCGATCTTCGGGCGCTGGCCAGCCCCGATCGTCCTGCCGGTGGCCAGGTCGCGGGCCGGGCCGAAGTCCGGGCGGGCGGGGAGGGAGAAGGCCCGGTCGGTGCTGGTGTTCATGGCGATGAGGTAGTCGCCGTACTCGCACAGGTAGAACGGCGCGCGGCCCACCAGCATGGTCTCCACGCCCTCGAAGTGGACGCCGAGGGCGGGGTCGGGGACGTCCGCCGGGACGGGCGCCAGGTGGTACACGTCTCCGGCCAGGGCCTGGTGGAGGGTGTCGCCGGGAGGCGGGAAGCCACCCGGCGGGATACCGCCGGCGCCGGGGTCGTTGATGGCGTAGTCCCACAGGATCCAGTCGCGGACGGTGAACGTGTCGTCGGTGGTGCCGGCGGAGCGCTGGCGGATCGTCGCGGAGCGCTGGTCGGTCGGGGTGAGGTGGTGGATACGGGCGTAGTCGTTCACGCCCTGGCGGGCCCGCCAGTAGAGGGAGGCGAAGAGGAGTTCGCGGCCGTTCTTGACGGCGAGGCAGCCGTTGTCCTCGTCGGTGAAGACGAAGTCGGGGCGGTCCCAGTCCGTGGGGATCCGGGCGGGGCGGCTGGGCAGTGCCTGGAAAGCATCCCAGTCCCGGGAGACCAGCCGGAGCGCGGCCAGCCCGACGCGGGTCCAGGTGTGGTTGATGAGCAGGTCCAGCTGCCGGTAGAACTGGCCGTCGTTCATCATCTCCTGGGTCCAGCCGATGATGTCGGGGTCCTTGAAGACGACGGCCGACATGACCGGGTGGGAGTCCCAGACGGTACGGGACGCGTACGCGATCTCGCCGGGGTAGACCTCGTTGCGCCAGCCGATGACGGTCTCGATACGGGCCACCCGGGCGCCGGTCTCGTCGACGTCGATGACCCGGAACCGGCCACGCGCCTTGATGATGTCGACCATCTGCTTGCGCAGTTCGGGCGCGTCCTGGCCCTGGTACCCGCGGGTGACGGACTCGTACATCATGACGAGCCAGTCGATGACCTCGCCGTAGCTGCCCACGTAGCCGAGTTCGCGGGTCAGGCCCGCCTTCGTCACCTGGTAGTAGCCATCGCCTAGCGGCTTGGTCGGGTTGCCGTCCGCGTCCTCCGGGCCGAGGTAGGGGGCCATGCCGAGGGACTGGTACAAGTAGCCGCGGGCCTTGTCCTCGGACAGGGCGAGGTCCGGAGCGAGCAGGCCGAGGCCGCGGTTGGCCTGGTAGATACCGATGGCGCAGATCTGTGTCTGGTTGCTGTAGTGCGGGAAGTGCCGGCGCCAGTAGTCCCGGCTGGACCGGAGCATGTCGGTGTAGGCGGCACGCCGGACCGGCTGCTCTACCGTGGCGGTGCCGGCCGGGGCGGTGACCACCAGGTCGTCGAACCAGGCCGTGCCGGGACCGGAAAGCCGTAGATGGAACTCGACCTGGGTCGCCCCGGCCGGGGTCGCCAGGTCGATCGACACCTGCTCCCAGTCGTGGGTGCCGGTGGTGGCGAACGCGCGGTGGTCGCTGCCGACGAGGTTGCCGCTCGCGTCGAAGAAGAGCGGGTCGATGTGCGCGCCGGTCCCGGTCACGCCGTCGGTCCTGATCCAGGCGCTGTAGGTGTAGGTGCCCGTGCCTATGCGGGTCTTGGGCGAGGAGTAGACGGTGATGAAACCGTTGGACGCCGTCGCCGACACCTTGAGCGAGGCGGATCCGGTGCGGGCGACGGTGGTGTCCCGTGCCCAGTCGGCGTCGGCGGTCCTGCCCCAGCCCGGCACCTCCCAGCCCTCGGGGGTGTCGCCGCCCTCCTCGAAGCCGGGGTTGGCGATCTCGTACGGCGAACCGGTCACCTTCTGGTCCAGACGGTCGCCCAGGTGCTCCCAGAGCAGGGCGAGGACCAGGCCGACCCGGCCGAAGCCCTGCCACTGCTGGTCGGAGCCGGTCAGCACGGTCGCGTCGTTCTTCCAGGCCATGTAGCGGCCGTCGAGCGCCCGCAGGACGCGGTCAAGTGCCACGGGGTTCTGGTACGCGGGGCTGCCGGACCAGAGGTAGCCCTCGGCGAGGGACTGGAAGGCCCAGGCGTCCATGCCGGCCGGGTTGGCGCCGCTGAGGTAGTACTTCTGGTCCTTGTCGACGCGCTTGCGGACGGCCTCCAGGGCCTCGGGGCCCTCGACCTCGCGCACCTTGGGGTCCGGAGCCGGGCCCTGCGCCTCGCCCTTGGGCGGGACGAAGCAGGGCTCGGTGTGCGTGTAGAGGCGGTAGATGCCCCGCGAGGGCGTCGTCATCTTGTAGTAGAGCTGGTCGGCGTTCTGGCCGTAGGACCAGATGCGGCCCATCGACCGGATCTCCAGCGTCACCTTCTTCTTGCCCCGGGTGAGCCGTTCGGGCAGCGGCAGGGTGTGGAAGAAGAAGCGGCCCGGGGTGCGGGGTGCCGTGTCCAGGATGTCGAGGCTGTCGACGGCGCCTTCGTCCTGGTGGCCGACCTGAAGGCCGTCGCAGAACAGCTGCAGCCGCCACATGTTCGTGCCGGACGCCGACTGCTGGGAGGTCGAGTCGTAGTCGTCGCCCCACAGCCGGACGGTGACGTAGGTGGTGTCGGTCGGGCTGACGGCGACGTCGAACTTCAGCGTGCCGCCCCAGTAGGTCGCCGGTTGTGAGGGGTTGAGGACGCGGGCCGGCTGGCCGAGGCCGCCGGTGACGGTGTCGGAGAGGGCGGCGGTGAGGCCGTGCGCGGACTCGGAGGAGGTGCTGCCGAAGACAACGATGTCCAGGGGCGCGCAGACCGCCCTCGCGAGAGCGGGTTCGGCGGCGGCCGCGGCTGTGGCCGGCTGGGTGCTCAGCAGGCCGAGGCCGGCCGCTGCGGCGCCGGTGGTCCCGGCGTACTTGAGGACGTCACGTCTTCTGGGTGCGTTGGGCACAACTGGTCCTTTACTTGAGGCTGCCCATGAGGATTCCGCTGCGCCAGTACTTCTGGAGCGCGAACATGAACACCGCGAGCGGAATGATCGACAGCAGGGATCCGGTGAGGACGAGGGTGTTCATGTCGCGGGCGGTCTGCGCCTGCTGGAGCCATGAGTAGAGGCCCAGGGTGACGGGGAAGGTGCGCTCGCCGTTGAGCATGAACAGGGGGAGGAAGAAGTTGTTCCAGATGTCGATGAAGACGAGCATGAAGATGGTGATGCCGCCGGTCCGCATCAGCCTCAGCGCGACCGACCAGAAGATCCGCAGCTCGGAGGCGCCGTCGATACGGGCCGCCTCCATCAGCTCGGTGGGTACGGAGCTGTCCGCGTAGACCTTGCCGAGGTAGACCCCGAAGGGGTTGATGAAGTACGGGATCAGGATCGACCAGATGGTGTTGGTGAGCCCGATCTTGGCGAAGACGAGGTAGAGCGGGAAGGCCAGCAGGGTGCTGGGCAGCAGGGAGGCGCCGACGATGACCGCGAACAGGGCGCCGCGCCCCGGGAAGTCGAACTTCGACAGTCCGTAGCCGGCGGCGAGCGAGATGAGGGTGGAGCCTGCCGCGCCGAGTGTGGAGTACAGGATCGAGTTGCCGATCCAGCGGGTGAACACACCGTCGTGATAGGTCCAGATCTGCTGGAGGTTGTCGCCGAGGTGGTTGGAGGAGAACCACAGACCGAAGGTCGAGTACAGGTCGGTCTGGTTCTTCGTCGCCGAGACGATCAGGAACCAGGTCGGCGCGAGCGAGTACAGCAGGAAGAGGATCAGGAGGCCGGTGGTGAGGGCCACGGCACGGCGGGTGGGGCGTGCTCCGCCCCCGGTGGCGACGCTGCTCATGACATCTTCCTGTTCGTCACGCGGTGGAACACGAAGGCGAGGATGCCGGTGACGACGGCCAGCACCAACGATTCGGCGGCCGCGTACTGGTAGTTGCCGACCTTGAACGCCTGGTCGAAGATCTCCATCATCGGCGTGAAGTCGGTGTTGATCGACTCCGGTGCGATCTGCCGCAGCATCAGCGGTTCGGTGAACAGCTGGAGCCGGCCGATGAGGGAGAACATGCCGGTCAGGACGAGAATCCCGGTGATGTTCGGGACCTTGATGGACCAGGCGATCCGCCACTCCTTCGCCCCGTCCAGCCGGGCCGCCTCGTACAGTTCGCGCGGCAGCGCCTGGAGGGAGGCGGAGATGAGGATCATGTTGAAGCCGATGCCCTGCCAGGTCAGCAGATTGCCCAGCGAGAGGTACGTGTTGAGGCCGCCGAAGAAGTCGATGTCGGTGCCGGCCCTGTGTGCCATGTCGAGCAGCGGGCTGCCGGTGGGGCTGTAGAGGAACAGCCACATGACGGTCGAGACGACCGCGGGGACGACGTACGGGATCAGCAGCGCCGCCCGGAAGAACCGCACCGCCCGCGCCGCGACCCCGTCGAGCAGCAGCGCCAGGAACAGCGAGATCCCGAGCATCACCGTGATCTGGACCAGGCCGAACAGCAGGGTGCGCAGCATGCTCGCCCAGAAGGCGTCGTTGCCGAACACGGAGGCGAAGTTGTCGAATCCGCTGTAGACGGTGCGCGTCGGCCCGAAGCCGAGTCCGGTGCCCTTCTTCTCGTACAGGCTCTGGCCGAACGCGTAGCCGATCGGCAGCACGTAGGTGACCAGGAATCCCACAAGGAAGGGCAGCGTGAACAGCACTCCCTTGTAGGTCCCCCGTCTCCCGGTCCGGCGGGGGGAGGGCCGCCGGACCGGGGAGTCGGTGGCGACCTTGGGCGGTCGCGTCTGGGTGGACACGGATATCTCCAGGTGGGATGCGCCGACGGGCATGGGCGCCGGGTCGGTTGGCGGTGCGAGGAGGAAGCGGGTTGCCTGGGGGATCAGCTGCCGGCGACGGCCTTGATGCCCTTGCCCTTGAGGTCGTCCAGGGTCCACTGCTGCAGATGCGTGAGCATCGCCTTGACGGTGAGCTGCTTCTTCATGACCTGGCCCCACTGCTTCTGCATCTCGGAGTACATGGCGGCGTAGTCGGGGCCGTACTGCCACTGCTCGCCGACGCGGGACGCGGCGGTGGTGATGACATGCGCGCTGTCGGACTGCCCGTTGAACATCTCGGTGGGGATGATCTTGTCGACGTACGGCGAGACGTCCTTGACGGCCGGGAACAGGCCGGACTTGGAGGCCGGGTCGGTGAGGGTGGTCAATGACTCCTTGCTGCTGGACAGCCAGGCGGCGAACTGCGCGGCGCGGTCGGGGTACTTGCAGCCCTTGAGGACGGCGGTGGTGTCGAAGTTGCTGGACGTCTGCGGCTTCGCGGTGTCGAAGAGCGGGGCGTCCGCGAGCTGCCACTTGCCCTTGGACTTGGGGAAGTTGGTGTCGTAGATCGGCAGCTGCCAGGTGGAGGTGGTCATCGCGATGGTCTTGCCGAGGTCCCAGGTCTTGAAGACGCCAGGGTCGGCGTAGGAGGCGTTGGAGGCAAGGTTGTTGTCGACCAGCTGCTGGACCACGTCGCCGGCCTTGAGGGCGTCGGGGGAGGTGAAGTCGATGACCCAGTGGTCGCCGTCGGCCTTGTACCACTGGGCGCCCGCGGACCAGGACAGGTCGACGAGCGTGCTCGGGTCTTCGCCCGCCATGTTGTAGATCTTGACGTTCCTGTCCCGCTGCTGGACCTTCTTGCCGGCCGTGATCAGGTCGTCCCAGGTCTTCGGTGCCTGGATGCCGTACTTCTGGAAGAGGTCCGCGCGGTAGGCGGTGAAGAGGGGCGAGGAGCCCATGGGGATGCCGAAGGTGGTGCCGCCGGGGCTGACCGCGTTCCACGCCGCCGTCGTGTACGTGTTCCTGTACGGGGCGGCGACCTTGGTGATGTCGGTCAGCAGGCCGTCGGCGGCGAAGCTCGCCAGGTTCATCCCGTCCATCTTGGACAGACACGGTGCCGTGCCCGCGTTCACGGCTGCGCGGAGCTTCTGGTAGACGGTCTCGCCCGCCGCGTTGACGAACTTGATCTGCGTCTCGGGGTGCTCCTTGTTCCACACCTCGGTCTGGGCCTCGATGCCGTCGGTCCAGCTCCAGAACTCCAGAGTGACCTTGCCCTTGGTCTTCGGCGAGGCCTCAGAGCCGCTGTTGTCGGAGCAGGCGGCCAGGAGCAGGGACAGGGACGCGGCGGCGGCCACCGGGGCGAGGGCTCTGCTGCGGATGCGGAACTTGGACATCGGTCCTCCACGAGGGGAACGAGACGGCGCCTGCAACGTGGGGAAGGCGGCGCGGTCGGGCGGCGCAAAGGGGAGTGAAACCGGCACTGCTCATCAGTGGCAGTAATCGTTTGTCGTGGACCGTACGGCCGACATGGCCGGATCCACAAGGGGGAGGGGCCGGATTGTTTCGCCAAACTTTCAAGAACGTTACCTGGGGACTCGCCTGACCTGCATGGTTCGGCAAGCCCGGTGCCGGTCGAGAGGTCCGGTGGCATCGACGACTCCACGGCGAAGCATTGACCGACACCGGGACGGCTTCTAGCGTGGAATACGTTTACTAACCTTGCGGCGTCTCGCTCGCCATCCCTGAGCCCGAGCAGGAGCACCACCATGTCGGCATCCCTGTCGCCTTACGCGCTTTTCGTCATGAACCCCGTCCACCTGCGTGAACTGTTCCCGCCGCGGCTGATGGACCGGCTCCGCCAACTCGTGCGGATCGATCCCGGGCTCGTCGTCCAGGACTTCTCCGATCCGGCGGCAGCGGCAGCCCTGAGCCGGGCCGAGGTACTCATCACGGGCTGGGGTTGTCCCCACATAGGCGCACCGGTCCTGGACGGGGCACCACGGCTGCGGACGGTGCTGCATGCGGCCGGCAGCGTCCGGCACATGGTCGGGGAGCCGTTCTGGGAGCGAGGTATCACTCTGTCCAGCGCGGTGCAGGCCAACGCGCTGCCCGTGGCGGAGTACACGCTCGCCGCGATCCTGCTCTCCGGCAAGGACGCCTTCGGGCTGCGCGAGCGCTTCCGGGCCGAGCAGATGTATCCCGCGCCGACGGAGTACGCGGCGGTGGGCAACGTCGGACGCCGTGTCGGCCTGATCGGCGCCTCCCGAGTGGGGCGCCGGGTCCTTGAGCTGCTACGGCCGTTCGACCTGTCGGTGAGCCTCTACGACCCCTACGTCGACGCGGCGGAGGCGGCACGGCTCGGAGCCGTCCCCCTGCCGCTGGACGAGCTGCTGCGCACCAGCGACATCGTCAGCGTGCACGCGCCGGACATCCCGCAGACGCAGGGAATGCTCAGCCGTGAGCGACTCGCGCTCATCCCCGACGGCGGCGTACTGATCAACACCTCGCGGGGAGCCCTGATCGATCACACCGCGCTCACCGAGGAGCTGGTCAGCAGACGGCTCAGCGCGGTCCTGGATGTCACCGACCCGGAACCGCTGCCCGCCGGCTCCCCGCTCTACAGCCTTCCCAACGTCTTCCTCACCCCGCACATCGCCGGCTCCCTGGGCAACGAACTGGCCCGCCTCGGCGACACCGTCGTACAGGAACTGGAACGCATCACCACCGGCCTGCCCCTCGCGCACCCGGTGCACCGGGCCCAGCTCGCCATCAGCGCCTGACCGCTCGCGTTCCTCCTTCCACCTTCCCCTCCCGATCTCCTTCTCCTCGGAGGCTCCCCTGAACACCGTGCTTTCCGGACCGGTCAGTCCCACCCCCGGTGCCGTGTCCCCGCTGCGTCCCGCCGCCATGGCCCGTGTCGAGGGCGGCTTCTGGGCCGAACGCCGGCGGGTCAACGCCGAGGTGTCCCTCGCGGAGGGCCCGAAGCGGCTGGAGGCGGCCGGGAACCTCGCCAACTTCCGCGCTGCCGCGCTCCTGCGCACCGAGGGCGGACCCGTCCCCGGAGCCGTCCCCACGGGCTTCGCGGGTGACTTCCAGTTCCAGGACTCCGACGTCTACAAGTGGCTGGAGGCCGCCTGCTGGCAGGTGGCCGGCAGCCCCGACGACGAACTCGCCGCCGAGGTCGAGACCGTCGTCGGGCTGATCGCCGCCGCCCAGCGGGAGGACGGCTATCTGCAGACGTACTACCAGCTCGGCGGCGGCGAGCCGTGGACCGAGCTGGGCTGGGGCCACGAGCTCTACTGCGCGGGGCATCTGATGCAGGCCGCCGTCGCCCACCACCGGGCCACCGGCTCCGACCGGCTGCTGGAGGTGGCGCGCCGGCTCGCCGACCACATCCACTCCGTCTTCGGCCCGGGCAAGCAGGTCGACACGGTCTGCGGCCATCCCGAGGTGGAGACCGCGCTCATCGAGCTCTACCGGACCACCTCCGAAAGGCACTTCCTCGATCTCGCCCGCTATTTCATCGACCGCCGCGGCCACGGAAGTCTGTCCTCCGGCGCCGACCGTGGCCACGACCGCGATCCGGGGCCGGAGTTCTGGCAGGACCACACCCCGGTCCGCGAGGCGACCGAGGTCGTCGGTCACGCCGTACGCCAGCTCTACCTGCTGGCCGGGGCCGTTGACTTCGCGGCGGAGACCGGTGACCCCGAACTGCGCGCGGCGGTGGAGCGGCTGTGGCTGGACATGGCGAGCACCAAGACCTACCTCACCGGGGCCGTCGGCTCGCGGCACGACTGGGAGGCCTTCGGCGACGCCCATGAGCTGCCCGCCGACCGCGCCTACGCGGAGACCTGCGCCGCCATCGCCGCGATCCACTTCTCCTGGCGCATGGCCCTGCTCACCGGTGAGGCCCGCTACTCCGACCTGGTCGAACGCACCCTGTTCAACGGCTTCCTCGCCGGAGCCGGCCTGGACGGGAGGACCTGGCTCTACGTCAATCCGCTGCACCACCGAGCCCGTCCCCACGAACGCCCCGGCGACCAGACAGCCCACCGCACGCCGTGGTTCCGCTGCGCCTGCTGCCCGCCCAACGTGATGCGCCTGCTCGCGAGCCTGCCGCACTACATCGCCACGACAGGCGAGGACGGTCTGTACCTCCATCAGTACGCCACCGGCGTCTACGGCGGCGACGGCCTCACCGTGCGGGTGGCGACCGACTACCCGTGGGACGGCACGGTGACGGTGGCCGTCGAGGAAGCCACCACCGGGCCGAAGACCCTCGCGCTCCGCGTGCCGGCGTGGTGCACGCGGTACACGCTCGCTCTGAACGGCGCCGTGCTGGACGGGCAGGCGGAGTCCGGCTGGTTGCGGGTCACCCACGCCTTCGTCCGCGGTGACACCGTCCGGCTCGATCTCGCGATGCCGCCCCGGCTCACCGTCGCGGCCTCGCGTGTCGATGCGGTCCGGGGCTGCGCCGCGATCGAACGGGGGCCGCTGGTGTACTGCCTCGAACAGACCGACCAGACCGGTGGTCTTGACCCCGACGACGTCGTGCTGGATCCGGGGGCGCCGCTGGCGGTGAACCGGCAGACGGGGTTGCTCGGTGGCGTCAGCACGGTGAGCGCGGTGGGGCATCTCCTGGCCGCAGACGAACGCGCGGGCTGGCCGTACCGGCCGCTCGGGGCGGAGGAACCGCGGTCCGGGGAGGACGTCCGGCTGACGGCGGTGCCGTACTACGCGTGGGCCAACCGCGGTGCGGGCGGTATGCGGGTCTGGCTGCCGCTGGCCGGTCGCGGCTAGGCGCTTCGCTGTTGGTGCCGCGGGGGGACGTCGTTCGTCCGCGGCACCGTGGTGGCTGGTCGCGCAGTTCCTCCCCCAGCCTTCGGCTGGGGGTACCCCCAGCGCCCCTGCGGGGCGCGGGTGGGTCAGAAGGCCAGCAGGAGCGCCGAGCGTTCGGCCGGGAGGGTCACCCGCAGGGTGCGTTCCCGGTCGTTCCAGGTGTACGAGGGCTGCGGTCCCGCCGTGAACAGGGCGCGCGGAGAGGTGTGTTCGGCGATCCACGGCAGCGGGACGGTCAGGGTGTCCGCGGCGCCGTCGCGGCGCCACACCGCCAGCAGGGTCGCACCGCCCTCGGTGGTCAGGGCGAGGGCGATCCAGCCGTCGCGCCACCCGGGCAGACCGAGCGGCCAGCGAGGCAGGGCGGTCGGCAGCAGATGGCGGTAGGACTTGTACGTTTCCACCGCCCGATGCACCACGGCCGCCTGCTCGGGCGCCAGCAGGTCGGGGCGTCCGCTGAGGTGGACGCGGCCCAGCAGCGCCGAGACCAGCACCATCCCGAGTTCCGCCGGGCTCTGTTCGGGAAGCGGGTAGGCCCAGATCGCGCCCTGTTCCGGAGGCACGGCAGTAGGTGCGGCTGCGGCGATCGCGGGCAGGAGACGGAAGTCCTGCTGGTCGGTGACGGAGTGGATCGGCAGGCGGGACAGGATCGCGTGGTCGGTGCGGCTGCCGCCGGCCGCGCAGCTCTCCAGGACCAGGCCGGGGTGCCGGTCGAGGACCCCGTCCAGCCAGTCGAGGTAGGCACGGTTGTGGCCGAGCAGGCCGTCGCCCGGGCTGTCGCCGCCGTCCGTACCGGCGCCGATGTCGATGTTGTGGTCCAGCTTCAGATAGCCCACCCCGTAGTCGCCGACCAGCCGGTCCACCACCGCGTCGAGTTGGTCCCGGGCGGCCGGGTGACGCAGGTCGAGCTGGTGGCGCCCCCACTCCACCAGCCGTGTGCCGTCGCGGCGGAAGAACGCCTCGTCGGGCAGCGTGGCCGCGACCGGGCTGCGTACCCCCACCGCCTCCGGCTCCAGCCACAGCCCCGGGACCATCCCGGCCGCGCGGATCCGGTCCATGACCTCGCCCAGCCCGCCGGGGAACCGGGAGGCGGACTCCTCCCACGCCCCGACCGCGTCCCACCAGCCGGGCACGCCCCCGGGGCCGACCGTGCCGGACGGCTCGTCGTCGTACCAGCCGGCGTCGATGCAGAACACCTCGGCGCCGGCCGCCGCGGCCGCGTCGACCAGGGGCAGCAGAGCCTTCGTACTGGGCTCGCCCATCAGGCAGTTCATGAAGTCGTTGAAGACGACCGGCAGGCCCCGGTGGTCGGGATGCGGTCGGCGGGTCCGGCGGCGGTGTCGGGTCAAGGCCGCGAGTGCCGCCTCGAAGCCGCCTTCGGGGATCAGGGCGACCGCGGCCGGCACGGTGCGGAACGACATCCCGGGCGCGAGCCGGCGCCGCCACTGGTGCTCCCGGTCGGTCGGGCCGGACAGCGCGAGGTAGACGTCGTCGAAGCGGTCGCCGAGTTCGGCGTGCCAGGAACCGTTGTGCTCGATCTGCCACATCAGGGCGCGGCCGGTCGAGGGCTCCTCCAGACAGCCCATCGGGAGGTGCTCGGAGGAGGACCAGGAACCGGTGCTGGTCAGGCAGACGCGGTTCTTCGATCCCGTCTGGCCGAAGGCCACCATCCCGACGTCGTACAGGCCGTGCTCCATGAGGGTGGCCCGGGACCAGCGGAACTCCCCGCTCCATGGGTTGGCCGCGGTCCACAGGGCCAGCTTTTCCTCCCAACGGGCGCCCTCGGGAAGGCCACGAGCGAGGTTGGAGAGCACGAAGGACGAGACGTACTCCAGGACCACCACCTGCTCGCCCGTGTTCTCGACGCACGCCTCGGTACGCAGGACGGGGACACCCTCGTGCAAGGAGCAGACGACGGTGACGCGGAGACCGGTCGCGTCGTCGGCCATGCGCACGCTCAGCGTGCGTGTTCCATCGGCGTCGGCCGACTCCTCGTGGCCGGTGTACCGCAGTGCGAGGGAGGCGGCGCCGTCCACGTGGCGCTTGCCCGAGGTGCCGAGCCGCCCGCTGCCGCTCGTGTGGATCTCGACCAGCGGCAGGGCCGCTCGCATGAGACCGCCCGCGCCTGCCGGTTCGTGGGCCGGGTCGGGCAGCGCGGCGGCTTCGCCCACCGCCAGCAGCCGCACCGGTCCTGCCGTGTCGTGGGCGAGGAGCAGGGACAACTCGTCGGTGCCCCAGCGGAGGAAGGTGACGGACACGATGGAGGCCCCCCGGCACACAGATTGGTAAACGATTACTGTCGCCGTCACACTAGTAATCGCCTCGGAGGGGTCGCAAGAGTGCCGGATGCAGTAACGTCGCGGTGTGACGGTGAATGGAAATGACCCCGGCGCGGGTCCCGAGCCCGGAACCGCCCGGCGTCGACGGAAGAGGACCGCAGATGGTGACCGCCCCAGCACCATCCGCGATGTCGCCGATCGGGCCGGTGTCTCGGTAGCAACCGTTTCCAGGACGCTCGCGGGTAACTACCCCGTCTCCAACGCCACCCGGGAACGGGTCATGGCCGCGGTGGACGAGCTCCACTACGTGGTGAACGTCCATGCCAAAGCCCTCTCCGGACAGGTCGCAGGCCCCATCGCCCTGGTCCTGAGGGACATCACCGGGCCATCGCTGGCCCATGTCGCCGCCGGGGTCGAACAAGAGGCAGCCCTACGGGGCCGGCTGAGCCTGGTCTGTGCCACCCACGGGGACCCGGACCGTGAGGACGCCCTGGTCCAGCTGATGCGTGAGCAGCACGCGGCCGCGGTCGTCCTGGTGGGCGGCACGGTGCAGGACGAGGCCTACTTCCAGCGCATGGGTGAGTACGCACGCGCCCTGGACGCCGCCGGATCCCGGTTGGTACTGGTGGGCCGCCCGCCCTTGCCCGGGAACCTGCCCGTGACCGTCGTGGACTACGACAACCGCGGAGGCGCCTTCCAGGCCGCCGACCACGTCTTCGTCCAAGGCCACCGGCGCGCCCTCTTCCTCGGCGCCGACCCCCGGCTGAGCACCGGCATGCAACGCCGGGAAGGCTACCTGCACGCCCTGCGCGCACACGGCCTGCCGTACGCCGAGGAACTCGACATACCCGGTGAGTACACCCGTGTCTCCGGCTACCAGCGCACGCGAGACGCGCTCAAGGCGGGGGTGGACTTCACCGCCGTCATCGCGGGCACCGACATGGTCGCCCTCGGAGTGCTCGCCGCGCTCCGCGACGCGGGGCTGGACGTTCCCGGCGACGTCTCGGTGGTCGGCTTCGACGACGTGCCCTTCGCCGCGGACCTCGTCCCGTCACTCACCTCGATCCGGGTCCCGTACGAGGACCTGGGCCGTACGGCGGTGCGGCTGGCCCTGGAGAACACGGAACGCATCACCGGCGACGACCACGTGGTCCTGAGCACCCAGTTGGTGATCCGTCAGTCGGTGCGCAGGCTGGGCTGACCGGACGCCGGACCGGGGCCGGTGGTGGGCCGCCGACCCGCGCGCCGGCCCCGGATCACCAGGCCGGCACCTGCCCCTCCTCCGTGTCGTCGGAGCGGATGAAGGTGCCTGTCGGCCCGCCGTCGGGGAGGGCGGCCATCCGTACCGGCATGCGGGAGCCCTGCTCAAGGATGAGGATCCTGGTGTCGTCGTTGGCGTCTGTCGGCACCCGGTTCGGTGAGACGGCGTTGACCAGGATGCCCTCGGGGCGCGGCTTCCTCGCGTACATGAGGGTCAGCGAGGTCAGCGACTTTCGAAGTGCTGTAGCCGAGCAGTACGGGGAACCGCCCTGGCGAGAACGCGCCCGTGGGGTCGTGGTCCTCGGCCGATCGCCTGGGGGGCTCGGTCCGCACCGTGTTCCCACCGCACCGACGGCACGGGACTCACCGCGGACGAGGTACCGCCGGAACTGCGCGCGGAACTCGCCCGGGTCGCCGCGGACATCGCCGGCCTCTGCCGGTCGTCCAGACCTGGTCGGAATCGGGGACCAGCCTCGGATGTATGACGCCGGATGACATGTATGGCCCTGGGAAATGGCCGTCACACAATGGCAGTCCGTGATCTCGGGAGCGCTTATGAAAAGCCAGCTTTCCTCCGTTTTCTCGGCGAATGAAGGACCGGCGGGAAAGCCGTCCGGCCGGCCTCTGCGGGCCTGGCTCGGAGTGGTGTCGGCTCAGCACGCGCGGTACGCCGACCGGCTCGGCTGGAGCCAGCCCAACCACGGTGCCCGCCGCGATCTCGCCCGGCTGGGCCGCGGCGACGGGTTCGTCATCTTCTCTCGCCCACCGGGCGCCTGGGGGAGAAGGCGAAACTGCGCGCATTCACTGCGCTGGGAGTCATCGCGGACGAGGAGCCCTACCTCGTCGGCGAGGTCATGAATCTGGATCCCAGGGGCACATTTCGGCCCTGGCGGCGGGTGGTCGGATTCGCGCCGGTGCACGCCGTCGAACTGCGCGCCATCGCCCCGGTGGCACGCTGAGAACGCTGTGCGACGCCACGGAGCAGCGCTGATCGCCCAAGCACTCCGAGCATTCCGGGCAGCGGCCGCGGGCGATTCTTTGCTCACATCACGGGAATGCCTGTCAAGCGCGATGTTCATCACACGGGAAGAGGGCATCCGGGCGGCCTTATCCAGCGGTTTCACGGTGGTAGCCTCGAATGAGTGAGCAATCGACTCGTCGTCAAAGGCGCCCGTCAGCACAATCTCCGTGACGTGTCCGTGGAATTTCCGAGGGACTCGCTCGTCGTCTTTACGGGTGTTTCCGGTTCCGGTAAGTCGAGCCTGGCGTTCGACACCATATTCGCAGAGGGGCAGCGACGCTATGTGGAATCGCTGTCCGCGTACGCGCGGCAATTCCTCGGGCAGTTGGACAAGCCCGATGTCGACGCCGTCGAGGGACTCTCCCCGGCGATCGCCATCGACCAGAAGACGACCGGACACAACCCGCGATCCACGGTCGGCACCCTCACCGAGGTGTACGACCACCTGCGTCTGCTCTACGCCCGGATCGGCCGCCCGCACTGCCCCGAGTGCGGCGAGCCGGTCAGTCGCCAGACCCCGCAGCGCATCGTCGACCAGTTGCTGAGCACCGCGGAGGGCACCCGCTTCCAGTTGCTCGCCCCCGTCGTCCGTGACCGTAAAGGCGAACACGCCGAGATATTCCGGCAGTTGAGCTCGGACGGGTTCAGCCGCGTCCGTGTCGACGGCACCGTGTTCGCGCTCACCACGCCACCCGCCCTGGACCCGCGCAGGCGCCACTCCATCGACGTCGTCGTGGACCGGCTGGCCGTCAGGCCGGGGATACGACAGCGGCTGACCGAGTCGGTCGAGACCGCCCTCGGCCTGGCCGGGGGAGTAGCCCGAGTCGAGTTCATGGACCGTGAACCCGACTGTGCCGGGCGGGAGTTGACGTTCTCGGAGGAAATGGCCTGCCCGCGCTCCCACGACCTCGGCCTGCCGTCGCTCGAACCCCGGCTGTTCTCCTTCAACGCGCCCTGGGGTGCCTGCCCCGACTGCACCGGACTGGGCTCCCGCACCCAGGTCGACCCGTCGCTGGTCGTCCCGGACGACAGCAAGTCCCTGGCCGACGGCGCCATCGCGCCCTGGACGGACACCAGCGGCGCCGACTACTTCACCCGCCTGCTGGAAGCCCTGGCCGCCGAAGCCGGGTTCAGCACTTCCACTCCCTGGCGCGAACTGCCGCCCGAGGCCAGGAAGATGGTTCTGTACGGCACCGAGCGGCGGCTCCAGCTGTCGTACCGCAACCGCTTCGGCCGCGAGCGGTCGCACCTGAGCCGCTTCGAGGGCGTCGTCCCGCACATCGAGCGCCGTCATGCCGAGGCCGTCGCATCCGACACCGCCCGGAGCCGGTTCACCGGATACCTGCGGGAGGTGCCGTGCACGGTCTGCGGGGGCGCCCGGCTGACTCCCGCAGTCCTGGCCGTGACCGTGGGCGGGCGGAGCATCGCCGAGACGGCCGCTCTGCCGCTCGACCGGCTCGCCGCAGCCATGGGCGCGCTGGAACTGACGGAGAGCGAGGGGCGGATCGCGCAGGCCGTGCTCGCCGAGATCGGCGAGCGGCTGCGGTTCCTGCTGCACGTCGGTCTCGACTACCTCTCCCTGGACCGCCCGGCGGCCTCCCTCTCCGGCGGCGAGGCCCAGCGGATCCGGCTGGCCACCCAGATCGGCGCCGGCCTGACCGGAGTGCTGTACGTCCTCGACGAGCCGTCCGTCGGGCTGCACCAGCGCGACAACCAGCGGCTGATCGACACGCTGAAGCGACTGCGCGACCGTGGCAACACCGTGATCGTCGTCGAGTACGACGAGGAGACCCTGCGGGTCGCCGACTGGGTCGTCGACATCGGGCCGGGCGCCGGGACGGAAGGGGGCCGCATCGTGCACTCCGGGACCGTCGCCGAGCTGGCGGCGCATCCCGAGTCCGTCACCGGGGCCTACCTGTCCGGACGGCGTGCCGTCCCCGTGCCCGCCCGGCGCAGGCCCCCGCAGCCGGACCGCCTGCTCACCGTGCACGAAGCCGCCGAGCACAACCTGCGCGGCACGACCGTGTCCTTCCCGCTCGGCCTGTTCACCGCCGTCACCGGCGTCTCCGGCTCCGGCAAGTCCACCCTCGTCAACGACATCCTCCACACCGCCCTGGCCCGCCACCTGCATCGCGCGCACCGGGCCCCCGGCCGTCACCGCGCCCTCACCGGCGTCGAGCACCTCGACAAGGTCGTCCAGGTCGACCAGGCACCCATCGGCCGCAGCCCCCGCTCAAGCCCCGCCACCTACACCGGTGTCTTCGACCACCTGCGCAAGCTGTTCGCGCAGACCCCGGAGGCCAAGGTGCGCGGCTACCAGCCCGGCCGCTTCTCCTTCAACGTCAAAGGCGGCCGCTGCGAGCACTGCCACGGCGACGGCACCATCAAGGTGGAGATGAACTTCCTGCCCGACGTGTACGTGCCGTGCGAGGTCTGTCAGGGCGCCCAGTACAACCGCGAGACACTCGACGTGCGGTACCGGGGCCGGTCCATCGCCGACGTCCTCGCCATGACCGTGGCGGAGGGCCTGGACTTCTTCGAGGGCCACCAGATCATCGACCGTCATCTGCGCACCCTGCATGATGTGGGACTCGGCTATGTGAAGCTCGGCCAGCCGGCCACCACCCTGTCCGGCGGCGAGGCCCAACGGGTCAAGATCGCAGCCGAGTTGCAGCGCCGTACCCGGGGGCGCACCCTCTACGTACTGGACGAACCCACCACCGGTCTGCACACCGCCGACGTGGAGCGGTTGCTGACGGCGTTGCAGCGGCTGGTCGACGGCGGGAACACGGTCGTGGTCATCGAGCACAACCTCGACGTGGTCAAGACGGCCGACTGGCTGATCGACATGGGCCCCGAGGGCGGCCACGGCGGCGGACAGGTGATCGCCGAGGGCACTCCTGAACAGATCGCGGCCCATCCCGAGTCGCACACCGGCAGGTTCCTCGGCCCGTTGCTGAAGGGGGCGGTCGCGTGAGTGCCGTACTGGAGAGCGCGCAGGAACTCGCGCCGTCCGACGAAGAAGCCGACGGCCCCGAGCCGCTGCTGCCGGCGGCTGGCGGCAGCACCGACCCCGTCAAGGACTACCTGCGTCTCATCGCCCGCGTCCGGCTGCTCACCGCCGAACAGGAGGTGGACATCGCCCGGCGCATCGAGGCCGGCCTCTACGCCGAACAGCTGCTGGAGGAGGGAGACCTCCGGTACCGCGAGGAAGAACTGGCGGCCCTCGCCGCGGACGGCCGACGGGCCAAGGAGCACCTGACCGAGGCCAACCTCCGCCTGGTCGTCTCCGTGGCCAAGCGCTTCACCGGTCGCGGCCTGGACCTTCTCGACCTCGTCCAGGAGGGCAATGCCGGACTCATCCGCGCGGTGGAGAAGTTCGACTACGCCAAGGGCTTCAAGTTCTCCACCTACGCGACCTGGTGGATCAAACAGGCGGTCACCCGTGCCCTGGCCGACCAGAGCCGCACCATCCGTATCCCGGTGCACACCGTGGAGGTCATCAACCGGGTGGCCCGCGCCCGCCGGGAGCTGACACGGGAGACAGGTACGGTGCCGACACCGGGGCAACTCGCCGAGCGCGCCGAGATCACGGTGGAACGGCTCCACGAACTGGATGCCTACACCAAGGAACCCGTCTCCCTGCACGCAAGCCTCAGCGAGGACGGAGACGGCGAGTTCGGCGACCTCATCGAGGACACCGACACGCCCGCCCCCTGGGAGGCCGTCACCCACCACCTCCTCCAGGACACCATCCGCGGCCTGCTCACCGGCATGACCGCCCGCGAGGCAGGCATCATCGCCCTGCGCTACGGACTCACGGACGGCCGCCCCCGGACCCTGGAGGAGATCGGACACGTCTACGGCGTCACCCGGGAACGCATCCGCCAGATCGAGGCCAAGACCATGAGCAAGCTCCGCCACCCGTCCCGCTCACAGGTATTGCGGGACTACCTCGACGGCTCCTGAGTCCGCCAGGGCCTGTGGCAAAAGTGGATCTCAAGATCGCTAGCCTCGCCGGCTATGAAGCAGCGTCAGCAGAAGAAGCTCTCCCTCCGTCTCTTCGAGGCAGTCCTGACAGGCGATGCCAGGAGCACCGAAGCCCTGTTGCGCAGTGGAGCAAGTCCAGAGAGGAGGAACAGCGACGGCACCACTCCGCTGTACCTGGCATCGGTGCAGGGCGAGGCAGAGATAGCTCGCGTGCTCATGGAAGCCGGAGCATCCCCCGACAGGGAAAGCAGCGGTCCCGGCTCGGAGGGCACACCTCTGTGCGCGGCCGCGTGCTGGGGACACACCGAAACAGTCCGGCAATTGCTGGCGCACGGCGCCGATCCCGACCTCCGCGAAGACCAGGGCACAGGGCTGTCGCCATTGGACTGGGCGGACAACGGCCCCCACCCCGACACCGCCGAAATCCTTCGGGCAGCAGGCGCGCAACCGACGCTTCACCAGGCTCGGTAGCCGGCGCGACCTGCATACTCACTCTCGCAACAGCCCTAGCCCTGGGTGCCGTTCTGGGAGACCGGGTACAGGCCCAGGACGCCCTTCGGGTCGGAGGGGTTCACGCCCTGGACGTCACCGACGTACAGGTTGATGCGGGCCTTGTAGCGGTCCAGGGCGGTGCGGTCGCTCATGAACGCGCCGAGCCCGAGCGGGTTCATGTTCTTGTAGTCGAAGATGCCCTTGCGGCCGGCCGGCGGGGCGACGTCGGTGCGGCTGCTCCAGGTGCCGATGTCGTTGGTCTGGGCGTCCTTGGAGAGGATCCAGCTGAGATAGAGCTTGGCGGCGGCCTGGTGCGGGGCGTTCTTGAGGATGGCGCCGGTCTGCGGCCAGGCGACCCAGGGGGACTGCTTCGGGAGGGTCACCTGCGACAGGCCGCTCGCGCTGCCGCCGCTGCCGAAGTTGGCGACGTAGTCGCCGGTGCCGACCAGGTCGGAGGAGTCCTGGGTGCCGCGGACGAACTTCGGGTTCTGCGCGAGCAGTTTCTTCAGGTAGCCGAAGCCGTACTTGGCGGTGAGCTGCTTGAAGTAGTAGAGGACCGCGTCGTCGTCGTTCGGGTAGGTGAAGACAAGCTTGTTCTTGAATTCCGGCCTGAGGAAGTCCTTGGCCTCTACCGGGGCCTTGGAACCGAGCTTGGTGGCGGTGACGTCGGCGAAGGCGAAGTAGAACAGGCCGGTGTAGTAGCCGTCCTTGTCCTTGACGCGGCTGTCGACCTTGTTCCAGCCGACCGGCTTGTACCTCTCCAGGACGCCTTCCTTCTTCCAGCGCGGGAAGTCGTCGACAGTCTGGAGGTGGACCACGTCGGCGACGACGTGGTGCTCGTCGATCTGGTTGTCGACGCGGGCGTCGTGGTTCTTGCTGAAGTCGACGACGATGTCGACCTTCATCTTGGGGAACTTCCTGACGAACGCTTCCTTGAGGTAGTCCGCCTGGCCGGGCTTGTCGCCGCCCGCGTACACGACCAGACGGCCTCCTTCGGCGGCGGCCTCTTTGTAGAGCTTCTGGAGCTGGGCTTCCTCGCCAGTGGCTCGGGCCGTGTGTGGGGCGGCCGGGACAGCGACGGCGTAGGTCGCGCCGGTCGCCGCCACCACGCCGAGCGCTATGGCTACGGTCCGAGCCTTGCGGGTGGTCTTCACGGGGGCTCCTTCGAGGTGGGGGAGGAGGGCAGCAGTCGTTGAGACTTCAAGAACCTGTGGGCCAGCTTAGCGATGTATTGCAAATCTGCAAGATCTGTCCGTGAGTGGGCCTCTTCACGCACCGTCCGTCATGGTCGGGTTGAGGCGTCAGGCGGTTCAGCGGCGCCAGGGAAGATCGAGCGGCAGAGCCGGGCGCTCGGGGCCCGTCAGGCCGGACAGGATGATCTCGCAAGCCGCGCCGAAGGTGCGGGCCTGCGCCGGGGTGAGACGGTCGAAGACGGCGGAGCGCACGAGGGTGACGTGACCGGGCGCCGCGCCCTCAAGTGTCGCCATGCCCTCGTCGGTGAGGACCGCCAGCTGGGCGCGCTTGTCCCCGGGACTGTCCTCACGGCGCACCCACCCCGCCTCCTCCATCCGTGCCACGGTGTACGACAGCCGAGTGCGGGCGATCTTGAGGTTCTCGGCGAGATCGGTCATCCGGAGCCGGTGCTCGGGCGCCTCGGAAAGGAACACCAGCACCGAGTAGTGCAGATGACTGAGACCCGAGTCATGGCGGAGCTGCTGGTCGAGGGCGTCCTCCATGACCAGCATGAGGTCGCTGAAGGCGCGCCAGGAACGCAGCTCGTCAGCGGACAGCCAGGGGGTCTCCATGGTCCGGACCCTAACAGCACCCCGATGCCGTTTCGGGCATGTCATGCAGCGTCGACGAACAGGCCGTAGTCCGGGAGGCCGAGGTCGTTGACCGCGAGTGTGCGGCAGCCGAGGAACTTCCCGGCCCGCACATGCGCGGAGGCGAGGGCGATCGCTCCGAACGCGATCGCGAGTTCAGGGACGGAGGTAGGGAAGTCCAGAGGCCACCGCCGCGAGGGTGCGCTTGAGGGACGGAAGCAGGACGGGGCAGTCCGCGGCGAGTTCGGGGGTCTCGGCATAGAGCTGGGTGAGAGTGGGGGGCGGATTGGCCGCGGGGTAGTACGTGCCGGCCAGCATCGGCGCCTGCGCCGCCAGTTCCCGGGCTTCGCCGACGGTCAGGGTCGGCAGCGCGTCGGCGATCGCCTCGGCGAGTTCGCGGTTTATGTCGTTGACCGCTTGCTTGAAGTCGCGAGCGGCCGACACGGAGACATTGTGTTCGAGGGTCGCCCCGAGTTGGCTGAGCAGGTCGCAGAAGAGCGGTCGTGCGGCGAGCGGTTCGGCCAGCGCGTCGATCGGGTTCTCGTCGTCGTGCAGTCGAGCGAGGACGTCCTCTGCCCAGTGGTGCCAGGCGTCCACGGCGAGCACGAGGAAGATCTCCTCGCGGGTGCCGAAGTAGCGCACCACGTTCGATTTGGCCAGGCCGACCGCTGTGGCCACGTTGCCCAGGCTGACGTTGCGCACTCCTGATGCGGTGGCCAGCTCCCGAGCAGCCGTCAGGATCGCCTCGCGGCGCTGTTCCTTGTGTTCCGGCCGTCTGGCCCGTACGAACGTCGGCTCCGGTGGGTCTGGTTCCATCATGCGGCCCATGTTAACGGAACGCCGTCCTCTTGTTAAGTGGACGTCGTGCTGTTAAGTTCCGCCTTAAGGAGCCGCCGTTTCGTTAACTCTGCGTGGCCGCAACGAACGGCCGTGAGCGGAGGGGCGGGTGGCGGATGTGCGACTGTGCGCCGAGGGGTGGGAGGTGGTACTTGCGCGGGCCGCGAGCAGGCGCAGGCGTGGGCATGGTTCTGTCCGGACAAGCCCTCGTCGACCCGGGCGGGGGATGCACCATGCCTACGGGTCTGGATTTCTGCTGTGCTCCCCTCCTTGTGGAGATCCCGCCGGCCGGTGTCGTTCCGGCGCGACGAACCCGACCACTCCATGCTCCTGGGTCTCGTCGGGGTGTGTGCGATATTCCCACGCTCTCGGCTGGCTCATGCAGAGAAAATCCGACTTGCATTTTCCGGAAACTCGTGAGCAATCGATTTCATTTCCCGTGCCCACAAATCAACTCCTCATGTCAAGCGTGACTTTGCCATCTTGATGTGGTCCGAGTCGGGTCTCCGGTGGTGCTAGATTCTCTCCGGCGCAGGCATCTTGGCGCTTTCCTGTGGTGCTGCAAATTCCGCGATGACGCGTTCTTCTCGCAGCATCCATTCCATCAGCAACTCTTTTATGGAGCCATCTTCCATGTCCACCGACATGCCCACGGACAGCGTGGCACCGGCCGATACGCCGGTCGATACGCTGAATACGCCGCCCGGCCAGGGCCGGCATCTCGGACTGGCGCTGTTCGTCATCGCCGCCGCCCAGCTGATGGTCGTCCTCGACGCCACCATCACCAACATCGCACTGCCCGCCATCCAGACCGATCTTGACGTCACTGACGCCAACCTCGCCTGGATCGTCAACTCCTATGCCCTGGCTTTCGGCGGACTGCTGCTGCTCGGCGGGCGAGCCGGTGACCTGTTCGGGCGGCGGCGGATGTTCCAGGCCGGCATCGCGGTCTTCACCCTGGCTTCCCTGCTGGGTGGGTTGTCCCCGGCCGAGGGACTGCTGATCGCCGCCCGGATCCTGCAGGGCGTCGGAGCCGCGCTCGCCGCGCCCAGTGCCCTGGCGCTGATCACCACCACGTTCCCGCAGGGCAAGTCACGCAACACCGCGATGGGCGTATACGCCGCGATGGGCGGCGTCGGCGCCACCGTCGGTCTCCTGCTGGGCGGCACGCTCACCGACCTCCTCGACTGGCGCTGGGTGTTCTTCGTGAACATCCCCATCGGTCTCGCGGTCCTCGCCGGCACCAAGACCCTCGTCGAGGCGGAACGCCACCCCGGCCGTCTCGACGTGCCCGGCGCCATCACCGGCACCGGCGGCCTGATCGCCCTGGTCTACGGCATCACCCGTGGTGGCGAGCACGGCTGGACCGACGCGCTGACCCTGGCGTCCTTCACGGGAGCGGCCGCGCTGCTCGCTGCCTTCCTTGTACTGCAGGCCCGCAGCGCGGACCCGATGATGCCGTTGCGCCTGCTGAAGGACCGCAACCGTTCCGGCAGTTACGCCACGATGCTCTTCATCGGCGCCGGCATGTTCGCCACCTTCTACTTCCTCACGCTGTACATGCAGCTGATCCTCGGCTACAGCCCGGTCAAGACCGGCTTCGCCTACCTGCCCTTCAGTTTCGGCATGGCAGCAGCGGCAGGCATAAGCTCCAAGCTCGTCACCCATGTCGCACCCCGGTTGATCGCCGGTCCGGGGCTGTTGGTGGCAGCCGTCGGCATGTTCTGGTTCGCCACCCTGGAACCCGACTCCTCCTACACCGCGCACCTGATGCCCGCGATGTTCGTGACCTCCCTCGGCCTGGGTGCGAGCTTCGTGCCGATGACACTCGGCGCCGTGAGCGGCGTCGCCCATCAGGACACAGGTATCGCGTCGGCCCTGCTCAACACCGCCCAGCAGATCGGCGGCGCTCTCGGCCTGGCCGTGTTGTCGACGATCGCCACCTCGGCCGCGAACGACAAGGTCTCCGATGCGGCCACCACTCTCTACCGAGGCCTCGCCGCCAGGGACTTCGACCTGGTGGCCCGCGCAGCCGAGGCCCTGACCCACGGCTACACCATGGCCTTCACTGCCGCGGCGGCCATGTTCCTCGCGGGCCTGGTCATCACCGTGCTGGCCATCAACGCCCAGCGTCAGCATGCCGAGGACGGTGCCCCCGCGATCCATATGGGCTGACCCTTCAGACGGCACGCGGTGCGCAACTTGCTCCTCCTTCAGTTCCGCTGGGACTTGGATGCCTGTGCACCGCGTGCTCCTTCCAGAAGCCCACCCGCCCACCCATCGCCAATCGAGACCAGGAAAGCTGTGCACGTCATGGCGGGAAAGCTGCCCGAGCTCCGTGCGTGCGGCCGGGCATCGTCGGTGAGATCCACAGCAGCGGCAGCGGCAGCGGCAGCGGCAGCGGCAGCGGCAGCCCGGCCGGGTCGGTTACCACCTTGGTCAAAGGCTGTCCTGCTCATCAGGTCGTGGGCGGAAGGGTCCGTTCGTAGATGGTTCCGCCGGGCGTGAACCAACCCGCCTTCTTCCGTACCGCGGGGCTCGGGTCGTCGGCGTGGGACGCCTTCAAGGCGGCAAGGGCGCGTGGATCGGAGTGGGCGAACTTGCCGACGAGTTCGGCCGCCATTGCCCGGACGTGCGGGTCGGGATCTGACGCCAGGTGGTGCAGCGAGGGTTCGAGGACCTGGTCCGGGCCCGGTGCGCAGGTGTCGCCCTTGCACCGGTCACAGGCCAGAGCGTGGAATGCGGCGATCCTGACGCGGGCGTCCGGATCGTCGGCCATGGCGACGAGTTCGCCCATTGACTCGGTGTCGACCAGGTGATCGAGAAGGCGGCAGCAGCCCTCACGGACGGCCGGATTCTCGTCACGCAGACCAGCGCGAACGGCGCTCAGTGCGGTCTCTCCGCGCCGCAGCAGTTCGCGGTATGCCGCAACGGTGCGCTGAGGATCTCCCAGGCACGTGACGAGGGCTGTGTTGTCAGTGCTGACGAATCCGAGCATGACCTCAGTCTCAAGGCGCGAGGCGAACCCCGGCAAAGGGATTTCTACGCTCACGAGGCACCAGGCGACTCTTGCCTCCGAAGGGGCCCAGTGTGTGATCTTGCGGTGGAATGACCTCCATGTGGCTGGTGTGGTCACGGCGTTGGGGCTGTCCTGGATAGTTCCTGGATAGTTCCGTTTGCCGGGCTGAGTCCCCGTCGGCTCGGCAAGCCGATCACGGCGTTGCGGCGCGAGGGCGCCGATCCGGTGCGCAAGGGGCGAATCAGGCCGGCTACAGACCTTCTCGCAGCCGTGCCCAGGTATGAGTGTCCAGGCTGTCATGGGGACCAATGCGCGACAGTTCGGCGCCGTCGCGTCCCAGGGCCACGATGACGGGACGGGCTTCGCGACTGGTGTAGGGGGACGTCCAAACAGCGATGAGCTGGCACCGCTCGGAATTCTCGATCCGGCGGGCACCGATGAGAACGTGACCCACGTTCCACCCGAGGCGTACCTTGGCGCAACTGATCCATGGGGCTGCGGTGATGGGGTGTGCAGGGTCAATTCCGCGGGTGAGGCTGAGGACGCCCCCGCCAGTGCGAACGTCGAGCACATCGATGTCGACAGGATCGTCTCCGGGGCCGCTGCCGCCCCCTGCGTACCGCCACCGTTCTTCGTATCGCTCCAGGAGCGCAATGTGTTCACGCGCGCGCGGTGACTTCGGACGCCACACGATCCAGATCGCCCCGACACCGGCGGCGGCGTCGACATCGACCGACATCACGGTCAACACGCGCCGCGGGATCCACCACGGCTGTGCCACAACTCCCGCCAACGCCCGGCCCAGCACGCGCCGCAGAAAAGTCTCCGACCGGGGTCCCGTCCACCCGGCCCTTCCCCATGCCTGCATGCGCCTGCGATACCCGGCGCGCGTGGGCGCCAAGCCCCAAGCCGGTGAGGCGAAGCCGCCTGCCCCTCCGACCCAAAGCTCACCACTGAAACTCAGAGCGGCCGCGTCACAGAAGTTGGGCCAGAACCACCACTCGTGGATAAAGCCAATTGGTGTGTAACCCGGGTTGTGACCAGGTCAGTTACGCGAAAGATCCTCGGCTTTACCGAGCCCGCCAGCCGGAGCGGCGAAGGTATCGCCGAGGTTCGCCATGAGGTGTTGAGCCGGTCCAGGTCGGGAACGATGGGCAGTTCGCCGAGCTCCCAGTGGGCGATCTCGTGCCGTCGGCCGCGGTTCTGGCGGAGTGCATGGTGTGCGGTAGAGGTACTACGGGCGATTTTTGACACTGGGATGATGCTTGTGACGTTCATCCGACGCCCGTTCTGATGACGCCCCGCCGAACGGGCTGGTCATCGGGGGTTGGTAAGAGTGGCACTGAGCCTGGCACTGGTGTCGTCTCTCTTCGCGGGCGCCCCGGCAGATGGTTGCGGCACGCTCGGTTCGGGCAGGGCGCGGAAGATCAGCCAGCTCAGCACGGGCATCAGGACGAGAGGCGCCAGGGCCGTCTGCAGCGAAGTGGCGTCGGCGAGGCTACCGATGGCGGGGCTCGCCAGGCCGCCGATACTGACGGTCAGACCGAGGGTGATTCCGCTGGCGGTGCCGATCCGGGAGGGCAGATAGTCCTGGCCGAGTGTGACCTGCAGGGAGAAGGGCACGTACAGGCCGACCGAGGTCAGCGCCACGAACAGGTAGATCGCCGGGCCCGGCACCCACACCACACCCGCGACGGCCGCGGCCGTGATCAGGTAGGACCAGCGTGCGACCGTTACCCGGTCCCAGCGGGCCGCCAGCGAACCGCCCAGTACCGAGCCCATCGCACCGCCGAGGTACAGCACGGACAGGGCCGCGGTGCCCGCGGCCGTGCTGCCGCCCAGGCGCTGCCGGGCATACAGCGAGATGAAGGTGCTCAGGCCGATGAACGCGATAGAACGGAAGACCACGGCCAGTGACAGCCTCACGAAGGACGCTGTGTCGTCGCTCGCTGCCGGCACGGTCGTACCGGATCCGACGCCGGTCTGCCTCTGCTGCAGGGCGCGCACCACGGGCAGGCAAACTGTGGCACCGGCGAGTGCTGGGAACATCAACAGGGGTGTCCAGCGCAGTCCTCCAGTGGCCACCACCGCGGCGACCATGAGTGGGGCCAGTGCGAAGCCGATGTTGCCGCCCGTGGAGAACCATCCCATGGCCCGGTGACTGCCCTGGCTGGCCATGCGGGCGACGCGGGCCGATTCGGGGTGGTAGGCGGCTACGCCGATTCCCGATACCGCGACGAATACGAGGGTGAGCGTGTAAGAGCCGTTCAGTCCGCTCAGCGCGATGCCGAGGCCACCGAGCAGTGTGCTGACCGGCAGTAGCCAGGGCATGGCCCAGCGGTCGGTCAGCGCGCCGAACACCGGCTGCGCCACCGAGGACAGCAACGAGGCGGCCAGCACGATGCCCGAGGCGACCGCGTAGGTGTAGGCGCGTTCGGTGATGAAGAACGGCACCAGAGCGGCCACGGAACCCTGGTAGATGTCGACACAGGCGTGTCCCACCGACAGCAGAACGATCGAGGTGTTCCTTCGCATCCCGCCATGTTCCGGGCCCTGCATCATGTCGCGCTTCCGATAAACTGCCACATGATGATGGAAATCCGCCACGATCCCGTAGCCCCGACGCGCACCCGGTGGCTGGCGTCCGGCGCTGCGATCGACGCCCACCGGCATGACGACCACCAGATCGTCTACGCAGGCCGCGGGGTGTTGGCCGTCACGACCAGCGAGGGATCCTGGGTCGCCCCTGGTACGCGCGCCATCTGGGTGCCCGCGGGCACCGTGCACGCGCATCGCGCCTACGGCGAACTCGACCTGCACTTGGTGGGGCTCCCCGTCACCGAGAACCCCCTCGGCCTCGATGCGCCGACCGTGCTTGCTGTCGGCCCGCTGCTGCGCGAGCTGATCATTGCTTTCACGCGCGTCGAGGACGACGGCAGTCCCGAACGCGCCCGCCTTCGGGCTGTTCTCCTCGACCAATTGCGAGCGTCCCCCCAGCAGCCGCTGCACCTGCCGACTCCCACCATGCCCCTGCTGCGTGCCCTGTGCGACATCCTGCAAGCCGACCCGGGCGACGGTCGCACGCTCGCCGAGCTTGGCCGCGAGGTCGGGGCGAGCGACCGCACCCTGTCCCGGTTGTTCCGCAGTGACCTTGGCATGACCTTCCCGCAGTGGCGCACACAACTGCGTCTCCACCACGCACTGGTCCTTCTGACCGAGCGAACGCCGGTCACTGCGGTGGCACATCGGTGCGGCTGGTCGTCCACCAGTGCCTTCATCGACGTCTTCCGTCGTACCTTCGGCCACACCCCGGGCTCCCACCCGACTGGCTGAGCCCCTCGAACGAGCCTGCTCCGGTGGTGGTGTGCGTCGGGCCGCTACCTCAATGTCGGCCACACCGTCGAGTTGAGCACCGGAATCACCCATACCGTGAGGCGGCACACTCACCCTCACGGCCATCGTCTTGTTCGGTGCACCTTGGTCGAAGCACATGATCAGTCGAAGGCCGGCCGCCTCAGCGTCCGGTGAACGCCCGAGCGAGCGATCCGGTTCGGGACACCGCGCGACATGGCGGCGAGGAGCGCGCGGAAGTGCCTCAACCGGTGAGCAGGGCGTGCGTCCACTGGTCTTCGCGTTGTTCGATGTATTCGGCGTCGCTTCGCCAGGCGTCGCCGTGGCCCGCGGCCCACAGAGTTGCCCAGGGCTGGACACCCCGGGCGGCCCGGTCGCGCAGGAAGTCGTGCATGGAACGCGTGCGGCGCCCCAGCAGAGGGACCAGCCGGCGGCGTTCGGCCTCATCGAGGCCGTAGGCGTCGGCGAAGATTCGCAGTCGGTCTGCCGCGTCGCGGCGTTGCCAGTCGGGATGCGCGGACAACGGGATGAAACCGTGCATGGCATACGCGACGTCCCACAGGCGGGAACCGGGGCCGGCGGTGTCCCAGTCGATGAAGGCCCACTGGGACTCGTCTGTGACCATGAGGTTCCATGGGGCCAGATCGTGATGGGCGATGATGTCGCTGCCCTCGGCGGGGATCAACACCTGCCAGTGCGCGTCGGGTGGTGGCGTGAAGTCCTGCACCGCATCGTGGAAGTCCCGGATCAGGCGTGCCACGCGAGCCAGTTGCCGAGCGGGGTCCAGCAGAGAGAACCGGTCGGGCCAGACCACATGTCCCGGCACAAAGGTCAGGACCTCGCGCCCCTGGTCGTCGATGCCCAAAGGGCGAGGCGCCGCACGGAATCCCACCTCGTGCAGGTGGGTGAGCAAGGCGTGCACCGCGGGAGTCCAGGGTCCGGCCGGACGGCGGACGGTATCTCCGATTCGAACGACACCGTCGCTGACATTGCGACCGGACAACGGCTGTTCTTCATCATGCTGCACCGAACCAGTGTGTCCGATCAGGCCGCCGTGATCACCCCGTAAAAGGGAAGCACCAGGGAGGCACAGAGGTTGACGAACAAGCGTGGAGCGCAGTCCAGCACAGGGACCGAGGACACGTTCGCCGACGGCGATTCGTCTCGATCGGCCCGCACCTCCGCCAACTGTTCTTCGAGTTCGTCCAGTTCCGCATGGCGCGCGGCGCGCGGTGATCCGTTCCAGGAGTTCGGGATCCACCATGCGTTGGACCGTAGAAGGCTGTCCGACCACCACGGGGAGGAACCAGCGAACCGACTGCGGCCGTTCCCCACGCGCTCACCGCATTGAGCATTCCAATGAGTCCCGGTGATCGGAAACCCACTGATAGGCCGCCTGAACCTGCCGCACCGCCCCCGCGTCACGGAGCCGGGCCATGGCGATGTCACCCGCATCGGCCTGGGCCTCGATGCCCCGCCAGCACCGGTCCTGCCACCACAAGATCGTGGACACGAGACGTTGCCGGTCAGACAACTCGTAGCCGTCGACGATCAGCCTCATGCGCCGGGTTACCTCCGCCACGTCGGTGACCGAAGGGCCCAGATCGAGGTACTGCCAGCAGACATGAGCGATGTCGTGGATCCGCGCGCCCGGCGCAGCAAGATCCCAGTCGATGAACGCCGTCGGTCGAAGCTCGCCGCTGGACAGCTGGTAGACGGTGTTCTTCGGCGACAAGTCGTTGTGACATACGACCTCTTGGTCTCCGGCCAGCCGGGTGCCGGCCGTCAGGTCGTGGAACTCACGCACGAGCCGGGCGACCGTCATCAGACTCTCGTCCGATGACACAGCAGCAGGTTGGCGCGGCTCCCAGGCCACATGGCCTTCCAGGTAGCCAAGGACTTCACGGCCCTCGTCGTCCCTACCGAGATAACGCGGGGCGCCAGTCCAGCCACTGGATTCGAGCATTCTCAGCAGATCACTCACGAACTTCGTGCGAGCCGAGGCCGGACGACGCACCGTGTCCCCGACACGAACAACCGCATTGACGAAACCTCCGGGCAAGGACGACTCAGGCATCCGCCCACCCTCCCTGATCGTCACCTCCACGCCCAATGACTTGTCCGGCATGTGATCCGCACCCGAGGAAACCCCCGCCAGGGATCTACTCCTCAGACTGCCGCACGTGCAGCGCGAGCACGTCACGGACGAGCACGCCAGCCGGACCTGAGAGGTGCTGCCGGACAGGCGGATGTGGATGCGAAGTCGTCGGCCGTGGGAGTGTGCGAGGCGCGAACAGCGCCAGATCACCTCGACGGTGTTCCGGTTCGGGTGCCATGTTGCCCGCGCCCGGACGGCGAGCAGCTGGTCGAGCTGCACGGCGGCCTGCTGCCGCGCTGGCCGCCCGGACAGGCGAGCGTCTCCAAGTCGACGCTGCGCGTGTCGTGGTCGGTGATGCGCGCGGCCAGAGGCAGAGCGACCAACGGCAGCGGGCCCGCCTGCCAGAGGCCTGGTCCAGGACGGCTGCGTCGAGCAGCTGCATCCTCACCGACGTGGACCTGAGGTCGGGACAACACGGCCAGGCTCCGTGAGTCAACTCTTCCAGAGAGCACCACCCAACCCCGGGGCAGTGGAACCAGGCGCCCATCCGACGCGACAGTCGGGCTGGTACTCCAGCCGTAGATCGTGATCTCCGCCGCCGCGCTATCTTGCCGGGCATGCAGGCAGTGGACTGGGACGAGGTGCGGGAGCGGACCATCGCTCTCTACGCACGACGGGGAACGGACCCAAGAGGGCAAAGCGGTCTCCCGCCAGCCTTGAGCGAGGCGCAGGTACGCCAGGTCGAGGAACAGTTCGGCGTGACGTTCCCCGACGACTATCGTCAGTACCTGCTTCGGGTCAGCGCCGGCGGCCGGTTGCGCACGTTGCGGTTCGATGGGTCACGCTGGGACTGGGACGGCGCCCGGCATGCGGACCATGCGAAGCTGCATGCCCCCTTCCCTGATCACGACACGGCTTTCGCGGCGAGTGAGGATCTTTGGGAAAAGGAGCCGAAGCGGGAGGACTATGCCTCGGACGCGGCGTACCAAGCTGATCAGGACGTCTGGCGAGAGGCCGCCGATGCGGCCGAAGATGCTCGGACTTGCGGGGCTGCCTTTCTCTGTGACGACGGTTGTGGCTTCTACACGCTCCTGGTGATGAGCGGGCCCATGCGAGGGACCATGTGGTTCGACGGACGCGCGACCTGCGATCGTCTGAACCCGCTGTTGAACGATGCCCGCCAACCCGCGAGTTTCGCGGAGTGGTACCTCGACTGGCTCGCCCACGAGGAGCCACTGGCGACCCCCGAAGAACGCCGTGTTGCCCACCGGAGCTGGCGGGCGGGGATGGACACGCCCATCTGGTTGCGCTGGTTCGACTCATAAGCCGGAGATTCCAGCCGCGCGGAGGCCGCAGGACACAGCGTGGATCCTGCCTGCTGGGAGGCGGCGTTCGAGGGGCTCTTGGGCCGGATCGCTGGCCGGGGTCGCTCGCGTCGAACCCCGGCGTCACGTTTGCCAGTTGGAGCTTGGACTGTTGTCGGACCTGCCGTGCAAGAACTGCTGGACCATCGCTGATGACGCGGCGTGGTTTGGCCGTGGGAGCTGTCTGGAACGAAGACCGCCGTTCGCAAGAACACCACAGGCGCTGACGGCGACTACCCCAGACACTCGGCTTGTCATGCTGCCATCGCCCATGGCAGGGCGAAGATCTCCCCAGCTGGCAGGAAACCCCAACCGCATCCCCGCCGACAGGTCCGACAGCTCCATGCCCGCGTCGAGCGCGTATCCGCCCTCACTGGACGATTACGTGCGCCGGGCTTCGACCGATAGCGTTCACACCGACTCGAAGGCTGCGCGGGTGGTGGCCGGTCCGGCGTGTGTGGCCGGCGTGGTTTTGAGTCGGGCGACGTATGACGGTGTGATGTGGAAACGCGGGAGGGCGTTTTCCCGGCGGAACGTCGATGGTTTTCAGCAACGCTCGCCGACCCGCCGTCGCTTCAGTTGTCCCTCTGCCTTTCAGTCGGCGTGATCACTCGGTCGCCCACGTGGGTCCTCGTGCGGATAGGCTAGTTTGAGTGATCGAGACCGAACGGCTCTTGCTGCGCCCTCTACGGGTTGAGGATGTCGATGCGTTCGTCGCCCTCCATGAAGACACGCGCGTGAACCGGTTCGTGGGCAGCTACTCACATCAACAGGCCCTGGTTCGACTCAAGTTGATCGAACGTCAGTGGGCCGAGCGGGGCCACGGGCTGTGCGCTGTCGAGTTGAAGTCCAGTGGGGCGTTCATCGGCCGGTGTGGTCTGAATTTCTGGGAAGTCTTCGACGAGGTTGAACTCGGTTGGACGCTGATGGCTGATGCTTGGGGTCACGGGTATGCGACCGAGGCGGCTCATGCCTGCGCAGAATGGGGATTCGCGTCCTTGGACTCGGACTATTTCACAGCCATGATCCGTCCGGGCAACACCGCCTCGGTGCGGGTGGCCGAGAGGCTCGGCTTCACCCCCCTTCGGGATGATGAACTGCTCGGCAACCCTGTCACGGTGTACTCACTGGGCCGCCCTGCAGCCTCGGCGTAAGCAATACGTGACCTGCAGAAGATTCCCTGCGGTAGTGCCGGTCTCGATCCAAGTGGCCACCGTCTGCGGCGAGGTCGGCTCGGCGGCCGTCAACCGGGCTTCCGACAGCGAGGCATACAAGCAGCACCGGAAGCTCGACCACGTCGTCGGTAATGCCGTGCAGCCGCAGGGCGGCACGCACTCGTCGTATTTTCTCGTGCGCAATGACTCCCGATTCGGCGGGGGTGTTGAATCGACGGCGTGCCGGCCGGACGAGACCGTCGCCGGTCACCGGCCCAGGGCTCGCCATTCGGGAGCAAGGATCGCCCAGACCTGCTTGTCGTAGCGCACGCCCTGGTACGGCCATGCCTCGCGGCGCACCCCCTCCAGCGTCATGCCCAGTCGCTTGGCCACCGCTGAGCTGCGGTCGTTGTCGGCCCGGCAGTGCCATTCGGCCCGATGCAGCCCCCGGGACGTGAACGCCCAGTCCAGCAAAGCGCTGCACGCCTGTGTGACCAGTCCGTGGCCCTCGGCGGACGGCTCCAGCCAGCAACCGATCTCACACCAGCCGGCAGCGGCATCGAAACCGGTGAACATCACACCGCCGACCAGTAGGCCGTCTCGCCAGATGCCGTACAGGCGGGCACCGTCGCCCGCCTGGCGTTCGGCGTACCGCTTCAACGTGGCCCGCGCCCCGTCCACGTCGTCGGTGACGAACGCGGGCCCGACCCAGGGACGAATGTGCTCGCGGGCCCGGTCCAGATGGTCGGCGAACTCCTCGGCATGCCAGACCTCCAGCGGACCGAGGCGAACGTCGTCGCGCAGCGACAGCGAGAACATGTGACCCTCCCCATTTACATAACAAGTGTTGTGGCAATGTACCGTGGCAGCATGCCACGCACCAAGGGAGATCACGAGGCCCGTCGACGCGACGTCTCCGCAGCCGTCTGGCAGGTCATGGCCACCCGCGGCTTCGCCGGCCTGACCCTGCGCGCCGTCGCCGCCGAACTCGGCGCGACCACCGGCCTGCTCACGCACTACTTCCCCACCAAGCACGCCCTGGTGGAGTACGCCCTCGACCTGCTCGAACAGCGCACCGTCTCCCGCCCCCGCCGCTACACGGGCGAAGGGATGGCCGCCCTCAGGGACGCCTTGCTGGACATCCTGCCGCTGACCCCCGAGGCCACCGACAGCAACCGCATCTGGGTCTCCTCCTGGGACACCGCACTCTCCGACCCCGCCCTGAGCACCGACTACGCCCGCAAGTACGCGAAAGGCCGGGACCGGCTGACCGAGCGGGTGGCCGCAGCCCAGGAGCTCGGAGAACTACCCCCCGGCAACCCCGCCCAGATCGCGGCCGGGGCTCAGGCCTTCATCCTCGGCCTGGTGGTCCAGGCGCTGTTCGACCCGGAGGTGTTCCCGCCCCGGCGGCAGGTCGAACTCCTGGACGACTACCTGGCCGCCCTGACCGACTCGCACTGATCATCGACGATCACTCGACGCGGCCCAGCGGTCCCCTTTGCGCCCGTACGGATCACCGGCGTCGTCGCCGTGTCCGAGACCGGCGCGACCAACGGCACGAAGACTTGCTGCGACCGCCGGCCGGGACCTCGGTCGTCCGACCTGACCGCGGCCGCTGATCCGGAGCGACACACGCTGCCGGCGACGCTGTGCCACGTGCGGCAGACGGAGATCGCCGACTCGCTGGAGGACCTGTTCATCCAGCTCGTGCAGAAGATCGACACACGGGCGGAGAATAAAGCCGAGGGCGGCCATCAGCAGGCCACCGGCCGGCAGCGGGAGTACCAGCAGGGTGGGGCTTGTCAGGGCGACGGGTACGACGTCACCTACCTCGTGGCCCTGCCGGCGGCCCGGCCCTGGGCGTGGTCGGGTGCTGCGCGAGCTTCGTCGACGGCGTGGAGTCCACCGCGGCGGGTGACGTGAGTCTGTCGAGGCGCTCGCCTCAGTTCGGCCCGTCGGCTTCGGTGTCGGGCGTGGTCGGCCCCAGCCGTTCGGCGAGGAACGCGATGATCTCGTCACGGGCGCGCGTGGTCGGGTGACCCTGCTCGTCGACGAGATGGGCCGTGGTGACGCTGTGGGCGCAGCCGACGACGTCGCGGAAGAAGGGCGGCGGGTTCGTGTTCGCCGCTTCGTCCGCGAGCACACGGCCGTCGAACGCGTCGCCGAGCAGAGTCCGGTAGGCCGCGAACCGTCGGCCGGTGCACCACCTGTCGTTCTCGAAACGGTAGGCCAGCACCTTGAGGCCGTCGCGTCGGATGCGCTCGGCCACGCGGGCGGCGTCATCGGCTGCGATCTCCAGGCCCGCCGGGTCGTCGAGAGGGAGTGAGGGATGGTTGACGACGGGGGCGATGACGGCGGGTTCGAGCGTCATGGTCAGGGCGAAGTTGCCGGTGAAGCACAGCCCGACCGCGCCGACGCCCGGCCCGCCGCACTCCGCGCGCGCCACGCGTGCGAGCCCGCGCAGCCACGCCACGACGGGGCTGGTGCCGCCGCCGGCGAACGCACGGAACTCGGCGCTGACGCAGGCACGCCGGACGACGGCCTGACCCGCGTCGGCGGTCGGGTAGGCGCCGTCGACGCCGAACAGGGAGGGCAGGTACACGCGGAAGCCGGCATCGCGCAGCCAGCGCGCCAGACGTGCGACGTCAGGGCTGATCCCCGGCATCTCCGGCAGCAGGACGACGGCCGGCCCCGACCCGGTGACGTGCACGGTCTTGCCGACCGTGTCGATGTCGATGACGCGGTGCGAGAAGTCGTCCAGGGAGTCGTCGTGTCGCAGGTGCGTGGTTGTCATGCGGGGGAGCGTGGCAGGAGACTGTCTCTCTCGGAAACGGCGGCATCGCCAGATACTGCGGCGAAATCGCCACCCGCTCGTGCCGGGGGGACACGTGAGTTCACTACGACTGGGAGTGCTGGCCTACCCCGGGTGTTTCGGCTCGGAGGTGTTCGGAGTCCCGGACCTGCTGGTGATGGCGCGTCACATCGCCGCGGCGCAGGGGGTGGCACGACCCTCGTGCGAAGTGTCCGTGGTCTCGCCCAGACGGCGGGTGATCATGTCCGGTGGTCTGACGGTCGGTGTCTCGGCCATGCGCCCGTTGGACGTGCTGGTCGTGCCGGGCTTCGAGCTCACGCCCGCGCTCGATCTGGACGCGGCACTGACGGACCTGCGGCCCGAGGTGGCGGCCATTCGCTCGCAGGCGGCCTCCGGAGCCGCCGTCGTGTCGATCTGCGTCGGCGCCTTCCTCGCTGCCGAGGCCGGTCTGCTCGACGGGCGTGAGGCGACGACCGCCTGGTTGTTCGCGGATCGCCTCGCCCGCCGGTACCCCGACGTGAAGGTGTGCCCCGAGCGCCTGGTCGTCACCGACCGCGGGGTGACGACCACGGCCGCCTTCAGTGCCATGTACGACTTCGCACTCCAGCTCATCCGCGAGCAGGACGGCCCCGGCGTCGCCCGGAGCACCGCGCGTGTGGCGCTCGTCGACGACGCCCGTACCACCCAGGCCCCGTACGTCGACCCGGCGCTGCTGCCCGTCGCAGGCCGCGAGTTCTCCCGTGGTGTGAAGCGGTGGCTCGACCGGAATCTGGGGTCCCGCTACGACCTCTCCGCCCTCGCCGCGGCGTTTCACGTGAGCACGCGGACGATGCTCCGTCGCTTCGGTGAGGAGGCGGGCCAGCCCCCCCCTCGCGTACATGCAGTCCGCTCGGGTCCGCCGGGCCCGGTATCTGCTGGAGACGACCGACAGGACGGTCGCACGCATCGCGGCCGACCTCGGGTACACCGACGCGAGCACGTTCAGCGCTGTCTTCGCCCGGCACACGGGCCGACGGCCGCGGGACTATCGCGCCATGTTCCGCCGCTCGCCCGCAGTGCCGGTCGGCGACATCCCGCACGAGCCCGGCACCCGCTGACGACCCCGGCGTCCTGTCTCTGTCCCCAGGCAAAAAGTAACCGGCGGGTTGCTTTCAGGGCTTCGTGACCATGGTCTTCTTGGGCTGGCGGGGCCCGGCATCGGGCTTGCTGAGATGCCCGTACACCGTTGACCGCGGTGCCCCGAACAGATCCGCGATCTGCTGCACCGTCTTCTCCCGAGGGTCGTACAGCTGCTGGGCAAGGGCCGCCTGGTCCTCGGTCAGCTTCGGCCGGCGTCCACCGACCCGGCCGCGGCCGCGGGCGGCGGTCGGCCCGTCCATCGCCCGGTCCTCCACGGCGGCGGTGTCGATTCCCCGCTCGATCACATGCGGAACGATCCCGCGCTCCCGCAGCTCGGCGCCGAGGGTAACCAGGCGGAGGACAGATCGGGACAGCCGGTCGAGCCGGGTGATCTTCAGGGTGTCGCCGGGCCGCAGTAGCTGCAGCACGAGGTCCAGCTTGGGGCGAAACGCCTTCGCGCCGCTCGCGGTGTCGATGTGCATGTTGTTCCGCTCCACCTCGTGCGACAGGAGCGTGTCGATCTGATGAGGTGTCGACAGACGATCGTTTCCCGACACTGCACATCGGCGTGCCGCAAGACCAGGCCAGCCGGACAGGCGGTCAGCAGTTGTTGCAATAAGCAGCGATCTACCAGGCGGAGTGGCGAAAGGTGACGGGACGTCACAGAGGGCTATTTGTCGCATCACGGCAGCTTCGGGAGTACAGGGTAATGACTGGATCGCCGCGCATGAACCTTGCTCCACTCATGAGGCCTCCTGGAATCGATCACCTAGGCTGGCGCGGTGACTGATGAGCAGGAGCGGGTGCGGCCGTCGGGCGTGTGGGCCACGGCGGTGGGGGTGGCCCGGGTGCGGGCGCTGGAGACCGAGCGGGCGAACGCGTTGTTCCGCGACCCACTGGCACAGGCCTTCGCCGCGGCCGGCGGCCTGTGGCCCTCCTCGCCGCCGCTGCCCGATGACGAGGCCGCGCGCCGCCGCCGGCTGGCCGTGGCGTTCTCCATCGTCATCAGGACGAAGTTCCTCGACGACCTGTTGCAGCAGGCCTCCGCGTCCGGGGTCCGGCAGGTCGTGCTGCTCGGTGCCGGCATGGACAGCCGGGCCTTCCGGATGGACTGGCCCGAGGGCACCCGGCTCTTCGAGGTCGACACCGCCGCGCCACTGGACTTCAAGGCTTCGGTGCTGCGCCAGGAGCGGGCCGTCGCACGCTGCGAGCGGATCACCGTCGAGGTGGATCTGCGTGAGGACTGGCCAGGCGCGCTGGCCGCCGCAGGGCACGACCCGGCCGTGCCGACCGCGTGGATCGCCGAAGGACTGCTGATCTATCTGCCCGAGGATGCGGTGGAGCTGCTGCTGGCCCGGATCAGCACGCAGTCGGCGGCAGGCAGTCGGATGGGGCTGACGTTGGGCTCGCGCGGCGTGATCGAACGCTTCAGTGCGGACGCCGTGCCAGGATCAGCGGCGTCCATGTGGGTCTCGGAGATGCCCGACGACCCGGTGGGCTGGCTGGCCGGGCACGGCTGGGAGGCCGACAGTCACACCCTGCGGGAGCGCGCTGCCGCCTACGGCCGCCCGATCATCAGCACCCCGCCGCAGCGCGAGGATCGGCCCGGCGGACTGATCTCGGCGGTCCGCCGGTAGAGCACCTCCCGGTTCCCTGGATGATCGATTCCAAGAGGGGCCAGATGACTGGACCAGGTTCATGCACGGCTGGCCAGCCATGCGCGCACTGACCGCCCACAACCACTGAAGTCCGACCGAAAACCGCCCGGCTGGATGGCGGCGTGGTCGACAGTCCACCGCCGTGAATGAAGTGCTGCCGGAGTTGGACGAGTTGCTGTGCTCCTCCGTTGAGGGCGTGGTGGTGGAGTCCGTCGAGGTGACCGACACGGTCGTACGGGTCGGAGCGCGTACGACCGCAGGGCGGGCGGCCTGCCCGGGGTGTGGTTGCCAGTCAGGGCGAATGCATGGCTCCTGCCTGCGCTTTCCACGTGGTCTGCCGACGGCGGGCAAGGTCGTAGTGGTGTCGTTGTTCTTCGCCGAGCAAGTACCCGGTCTGACCCGCAGGTTCGGGCGACGGAACGAGCGGCTGCGGTCAATGCTGGTGTCGGTCGGTCTTGCGCTCGCGGGCCGGGTCGGCGCCCGGATGACGGACACATCAAGGTCCCGGTCAGCCGGAACACCCTGTTGAGGCTGATCGCCTCGCTTCCGGACCCCGTCACCGCAGTACCCCGCGTGGTCGACGTGGACGAGTACGCCCATTCCAAGGGCTGTGTCTGCGGAACGTGCTCATCGAGGTCGACGTCGAGACACGTCGCCTGGTCGACCTGGTCCCCGATCGGGAGGCGGACACGCGCGCGGCCTGGCTCGCCCAGCCGCCCGGCATCGAGATCGTCTGCCGTGACCGTGCGTCTTTCTTCGCCGAAGGTGCCACCCGCGGCGCCCCGCAGGCCCTCCAGGTCGCCGACCGGTGGCATCTCTGGCACAACCTGGGCGAAGCCGCCGACAAGTGCGTCTACCGGCACCGTGGTTGCTTGCGTCCCACGCCGGCCCACCCTGAGGAACTGCATGACCCTCAACACGATCTTGCGTTGTCCCGTGCCGTCACTACAGAGGAGACGTTCTCCGGGCAGTGGCAAAGCCGCGCCCATGCTCGACGACTACAAGCCCTACCTCGATCAGCGTTGGCAGGGAGGCTGCACCAACGCCTGGAAACTGTGGGAGGAGATCAGGGAACAGGCTACTGTCCCCGCGGCTACGCCGGTGTCCGTGCCTATGTCAGCAGGACGCTTCGCGGCAAATCCCAACCGGTCGGCCCCCGCCCGCCGTCAGCCCGGGCTGCTGCGCGCTGGATCCTCACCCACCCCGATGCCCTGCCGGCAGGCGACCGGCTCCAACTCAAAGCCGTCCTGGCCAATTACGCGGAACTGACGGCACTTGCCGAGCACGTACGCCCCTTCGGGTACATGGTCGCTCACCTCCAGGGCGACCAGTTGCCGACCTGGATCGAAGCGGCTACCTCCGCCACCGAGCTGCCCAGCCTCCGGAGCTTCGCCCAACACGTCGAACGCGACCTCGACGCCGTCACCGCGGGCCTCACACTGCCCTGGAACTCTGGCGTAGTGGAGGGGCATGCCATCCGGATCAAGATGCTCAGGCCCCAGATGTTCGGCCGTGAAGGTTTCGATCTCCTGCGCAAACGACTCCTGTTGGCGTAACCGAGAGCCACGCGACCACATGAAGTGGACCGGAGCCCGAGTCTGGGCAGCGGTTGCCCAATGCCCTGGGACGCACCCGTACTGTGCCACGTTCGATGTTCACGAGAGACGGTTCTGGCACAACTTCAGTGCTGCGGCCTCGGTGTGTAACAGAGCGTGACCTGCGCCTGAAGCTGAGTCTGGTCTCCCAACGTGCATGGGTGTTGGATAGCAAGAGTGGGCGCGCTGTCGACGGGAGAAGTATCGAGGGTGCTGATCGTTTTCAGATGTCGGCGGTGCGATGCTTCCTTGTCGAATCCGCTGGAGCAATGTGAGTGGAAGTCCCTGCCGCCAGCGAGGGGTAGGGAGCACTACACGTATGGCCCGTCGACGGTGCGGGTGGGTTTCTTTTCTGCTGACCCGGATCCATACGGTCCTGCTGGTTCGACAGTTGGAACCCTGCCCGGCCGAACATTTGGCGTTTGAGCATCTTGATCCGGTTGACATGACCTTCGACAGAGCTCGATTTCCAGGGCAGCGTGAGCCCGGCGATGACCGCGGCCCGGTCTCGATCGATGCCGACGGCGAGGGTATGGAGACCGGGCAGGTCGTCCTGGCGGACTGCGTCGAGTCACTCGGGCAGCCGGTGGCCCTGTCGATCGGTGAGGATGTGGGCGAAGGCGCGGACATGTCCGGTGAGGGCTTCCAGTTGGGCACAGTGGGCCAGAACGGCCTTGAGTCGGAGCTGTTCGACCTCGGAGAGGGAGTCGGGGTGGGTGGCGCAGGCTCCAGTCGGCGACGCTGCAGGGTGAGGGCGGGGGAGTGGTGCCCGGATCGACCGAGAGGCGTTTTGGCGCGGAAGTAGGTGCGAACTCACTCGTAGCTGCCTTTGTAGCCGAGTGGCACGATCCCCTCCCATGCCTTCCATGCGTTGGTGCGGCCCTGTTTCCAGCGAGCGTGCAGGTAGGGCTCGTACCAGGGCTTGTCCGGTCGATCTCGCGACGGGATGTGGGGGGGGCTGCTTCGTTATCTGAGGTTATGGGGCGGGGTGATCTGACTGACGCCGAGTGGGAGCGGCCGCGGCCGTACCTGACAGTTGAGCAATGGTTGGTGCGGACCGCTGTCGCGGCTGATCACAGCAGGCCGGCGGGCGGACTGCACACAATTCCAAGCCGTGCTGGACAAGATCCGAGTACCGCGGCCAGTCGGGTGGTCCCGCATCAAGCCGGTCAGCATCGCCGCCGACAAGGCCTACAGCAACGGTCAAATGGCTCCGCACATGATCGGCCAGATGAGTTCAAGCCGGGCCGTCCCGTCGCCGGTCGCCGTCGGTCCTCGCCGGTAGCGTACTGCGGGTGATGGTTGAGGATTGCGAGCGCGTTCAGACCTCCTGGTTCCGGGCGCAGGCAGAGGTGCTCGGCGGCCAATCATGGCAAGACGGCGCGCTGACCTGGACGGACAGTCCCGAGGGCTTGAACCTGATGTTCCCCGGCGAGCTCAACACAACGGTGGTGCGGCGCGGAGTCCAGCAGGCGCTGGATCGCGGACGGTCGTCCGTCGGGGTCTGGCTCAACGCACGCGTCGATGCGTCGGCACTGCGGGAATGCGGCTTCGATCGCGGCTGGACGATTCGGTGGATGACAGCGCCGCTGGCTGCGGTCGCAGCAGACGAAGGTGACCAGGATGGTCGCATCGAGCTCCAGACCGACACCCTTGACTACGACGGCGAATACTCCGAGTACCGCGACCGGCTGAAGTTGGCTCGTGAAGAGCCGCAGGTGGCCTGGTACGCGGCTGCATATACCCAACCCGCGTCGTCCGTCCGATGGTTCGCAGGGCGGGCGTGGTCGTACTACGACGGCGGCCCGCACGGCATTGCCGGGGTGTTCGACATGGAGGTCTGGCCGCGGTTCCGTCGTCGTGGACTGGGAACCGGCCTGCTGCGGACCGTGTGTTCCGCCGCGCGGGAAGCCGGGGCGTCGCAGGTCATGCTGAATGCGACGGACGAGGGCAGCCTGCTCTACCGCACGTGCGGGTTCGCACCAATCGGCGAAGGTATCACCTGGTGGCTCCACCTGCGGTAACTGAACCGACATCGGTCCGGCCGAAGCACTTCCAGAAGCCTGACCTGTTGGGATGGCTCAGGTGCGGTGCCTCGCAGGCACACGAACGTCCGGAGCCCTCACGAAGCGACCGGGCAGGCGAAGTGGCGGACCCGCAGACAGAGCACCACCCGGCGTCCCGCGCTGGGAACATCCGCAGGAAACTGCAGGTGGGAGCTATGAAACCGGATCGACCATTTCCCACCGCCCGAAAACGCCAAACCGGTCGTCGTGCTGCGTGCTCGGGGTCCTAACGTCTCGTTGCTCACGTCCACCGACACCACCGACCCGTCCCCGATCGACGGGAACAGCAACTCCTCCAGCCGGAGGACCACTTCTTCCAGGGTCCCGAACTGTCAGGTACCCGAGGTCACTGCTGATCATTTTCGGGCGACTTTCAGAAGACCAACACCACCACGAACCGTGATTCAGCGTGCGCAGCTCACGGAAATTGAGCCAGATCCCAACCCCGTGAACACGGCCACCCGGTGAGACGCGACTCCGTCTGTTGACCCGTCAACTCGTGGCGATCCGCACCCTGTGCCCTGCGGAGCGGCCCCGGGAGTGCGTGACGTTGACGATCGCCGACACGGCCGTCGTTCCGAAGGGCGCCGCCGCCGCGGCGGCGTGGGTAGCGATGATCCGCAGGGTCGCGCCGCCTTACGAAGGGCCATACCTGCACCGGGACTTCGACCCGGCAACGTGCTGTTCGGCGTGAAGCCGTTAGGGCCGGCGTGTGCCCGGAACACCGGCGTCGTCGACTTGGCCTCCGGGGGCTTTGCGGATCTCGACGTGGCGCGCTGCTCTACCCATCTCGAGCTCCACAAGGAGAGCACCACCGTCGAGCGCCTGATCAACAAGCTCAAGGCCTGGCGAGGACAGTCACCCCATACGACAAGACCCCGAGGGTCACCTCGTCGGTCCCCGCCTGTGCGCCTTGATGATCTGGATGAAGGATCGCGCGAGGCCCGCCCTTTGACCGCAACTCAACAGCGCACTGGCCGGCAAGGGGAGGGGTGACCAGGTCGCGCCCGGTCCGCGCTCAAGAGTTGCAAAGGAGGTTTGCAAATATCCCTTGCAAGTATCCTTTGCAACTCGTAGCCTTCCGGTATGGCCGAACAACCGCCCGCTCAAGAGATCACCGATGTCGAGGCCCTGCGCGCCTTCGCGCACCCGATGCGGCAGAAGATCGAGAGATGCCTCCGCCGGGGACCGGCCAACTCCGCCGCGCTGGCACGCGAGTTGGGCGAGAGCACCGGACTGGTCAGCTACCACCTGCGGCAACTGGCCAAGCACGGCCTCGTCGAGGAGGTCCCGGAGCTGGCGAAGGGGCGGGAGCGGTGGTGGCGGGCGGTGCCGGGGGACCGGCGGTTCCCGCCGTACAGCCGGCAGACGCCGGAGATGCGTGAGGCGCTGACCGAAATGCATCGGCTCAACCTCGCCGAACTGGTCGACTCCGCCCGTCGGTTCGAGGAGGCGCGGGATGCGCTGGGGCCCTGGGCCGACGCGGCGCTCTTCTCCCGCGCCACGCTCCGGGTCGACCCCGCCCAACTCCGCGAGTTCTTCGAGGAGTACATCGCGCTCCTCTACCGGTACTCGGCCCGGGAACCAGGGAACGCGTCCGAGGCGCGGACCGTGCTCGTCCGGCTGCTCGGAATTCCCGAGACCGACTGACCGCGCGCAACCCAACCGACGATGAAGGGGGAACGCACGCCGTGCTGCTCTCGGCTACGTCCGCATCACCGATACGCGCCCTACTGGCCCTCTTATCCGGGGCATTGGCCGGCATCCTCCTCCTGCTGGCCGCGCCAACGGCGTATGCCCGTGAGGACGGGCTGGTCCACCAGGACGTCACCTTCCGGGGCGGCCATGGGCTCGTCCTGCACGGCACCGTCCTCAGGAAGGACGGAGCATCCGGCCCGGAACCCGGGATCGTACTCGTCGGCGGCGCGGGTGCCGGGCCCCGGGTGGAGTACCAGCAGGAGGCCGAGGCGTTCGCCCGGGCCGGGATCACCACGCTCGTCTACGACAAGCGGACCGTCGGATACTCCTTTCTCCACCGAGACTTCGGCCTGCTGACCGATGACGCGCTCGCCGGAGTGCGGTTGTTGCAGTCCAGGAGCGGGGTGAACCCACGCCAGGTCGGGCTGTGGGGGTTCAGCGAGGGGGGCTGGGTGGCGCCGCTGGCCGCATCGCGCTCGGCCGACGTCGCGTTCGTCGTCACCATCGGCGGCTCCGGCTACGACCCGCTGCGTACCCAGGCCTGGTACCTCACCACGCATCTGCAGCACCAAGGGGTCGGCGGACCGTTCCGTCGCGTCGTGGCCGGCCCGGCCGCCCAATTCGTAGGCTCGACCGGTCTGTTCCCCGAGGCAGGCTTCGACCCCTTGCCGGTGTTGGAGCAACTCCATCGAACGCCGATACTGGCGCTGTGGGGCGAGCACGACACGCAGGTGCCGCCCCGGGAGAGCGCACGGATCTTCCGTGAGGCCCTGGCCCGTGCGGGCAACCGGCACGCCGTCATCGGCTTCGTCGCCGGCGGCGCGCACAACGGGCACCGCACGTCGGACGGGTTCGACCGGATCGGCGGCCCGCTCTTCCACGGCAAGAAGCTGGGGGAGCTGGCCCCGCGCTATGCGCAGACCATGACCTCATGGGTCCGGGCCGTCGCCGCCGGCCACCCACCGGCATCGAGCGCCGCCCCCGCACCCGGGCAGGCACTCGCCGCCGCCCCCGTACCGGGCCACGCCTGGTATGCCTGGCTCGCCCCGGCACTCCTTCTCCTAGGCTTCGCCGCCTATCCGGTGAGCGCCCTCCTGCGCCGGGGCCCGGTCCTGCGCCCGGTACGGTGGTTGGCCGGGCTCGGCCTGCTGGCGGTCGTGGCGACGGTGGACTGTCCGCTCGCCGTCTATGTGGTGGGCAACGACGCGGCGGCGCCCGTTGTGTGGGGGCGTCCGGCCTTCTGGCTGGCGGCGCAGGGGCTTGCCGTCGCGGTGGTGGTGTCGGCCTGTGTCTCGGCGGCCGCACTGTGGCGCCGGCGGCCGACATCGAGCTGGGCGGTCTGGCTGCGGCTGGCGCCGGTCGGGCTGGCCGCGGTCGGGTTCGTACCGTGGGCGGTGTGGTGGGGTGTTGCTGCGTGAAGACCAGCCCCTGATCCGCAGCGAAGGTGGTTCCGGAGCGCCGTAGCGGCGCTTCTGAGCTGTCGGGTGTGGCGGCCGCAGGCAAGGCCCAGGCTCATAAGCCAATGCCTGCAGCCAGCGTCGGGAACGGCATTTGACGATCCCGGCTGGCCTTGGAGGTCGTTTATTTGGTGCAGCACGAGGAGAGTAGCTGTCACAGTGATCGACATGGACCTCCCTGCCGACACCGCGCTCATCTTTGACCAAGACGAGGACCTGAATGTCTTCGAGTCCTTCGTGCGTGCCACGAACTACCTTGAGGCGATTGACGTGTCGGAGGGTGAGTACACGGCGGCGTACTCACCGGATGGTGGCGTGTTGGCACTGACTGCACCCGAAGGCTGGGAAGGCCCGGTCGTTTTGACCAGGACCAACAGGAGTGACCTGGTCGATCTGGAGCGGAGAGTGGCCCGCTACTGGCAACGTCACCAGATAGGCAAGCCCGCACAAGGCCTCCGAGAGACGGCTCGCTTCTTGATCGACAGGGACAATCAGCCCCGGGCGGGATGGCTGAGCCGAGTCACCGGCCTCCTGAGACGCAACGGCCGCGAAGGTGAGCCCACGTTGTCGTCTCAGGATCACTGCACCGACCAAGGGGGCGGTAGCCGATAAGGGCAGCGGATGTGCCGACGAAGGCGAGGAAGCGCTCAGCCTTGCGTTCGTAGCGGCAGTGCAGGCGACGGCACTCGGCGAGCCAGGTGGATTCTCGATCCCGGTTCGCCACGGTAGGTCGGATTCGGTCCAGTCGGCGGCCCCCATTTGCCGCCCTCATGCTGACGAAGTCGATTGCGTACCGAGACCGGCCCAGCTCACCGCAGGCACCGAGCTCGTCGAGAATGACCCCGTGGAGCCTGGCCCAGACCCTCTCGGCTCCAGTGGGTGAAACGCCGGTAGACCGTGGGCCAGGCCAACCCGAACACCGACGGCAGTTGCCGCCAGGTGCAGCCCGAGGTGGCCGCGAAGATGATCGCCGCCAAGATCTCGCGGTCACGGGCCCGCCGGCCGACCCTCGGCGCGCGCCTCACCTCTGTCGGCTCACTCCTGTCGGCGAAACTACCCGCCGGAACAGCACCCGCAACCCATCCGGTACCAATCGTCCAGCCAGATCTGTCATGCGCCACTCAGCGGACGATCAAGTCGAAAGACGCGACGTCTTACTCGTTCGTCGCTGAGGTCACGGCCCGTCAGGTCCGCCGAAGGTAAGTCTCCGCGCCGCCGTCGAACGATCTCACCGTTCCCCGTACGTCCATTATTGTGTCTTTTGGTGCGTTTCTCGGCGGAATGGGATGGAGTTGGGGCCGTGGCGTTCGCGGAGTCGGCGGACGGTGGTGAGCCGATGTCGTCGCCCGAGCCGGCCCCGGAGCCCGGGCGACGGTCCTGGGCGCCGCTGCTGGCGGTGTGCGCCGGGTATTTCATGGTGATCCTGGATGTGACCGCCATCAACGTCGCCGTGCCGGTGATCGGCCGGGAACTGTCGGCCTCGCTCACCGGCATTCAGTGGATCACCGATGGGTACACCCTGGTCTTCGCCGGATTCCTCCTGACCGGTGGCGCGCTCGGTGACCGGCTGGGGAGCCGCCGCGTGTTCTGCTGGGGAGTGGCGGTGTTCGTGCTGTCCTCGGCCGCGTGCGCGCTTGCGACGAGTGCCCCGTCGCTGATCGCGGCCCGGCTGATGGAGGGGCTCGGTGCGGCTCTGATCGTGCCTGGTTCCCTCGCCCTGCTCCAGCAGGCCTACCCGGTGCCGGCCGCACGCTCGCGGGCTTTCGGGTTGTGGGGTTCGATGGCGGGCATCGCGGCCGCCGCCGGTCCGCTGCTGGGTGGGCTGCTCGTCTCCACGGTGGGCTGGCGATGGGTGTTCCTCATCAACCTGCCTGTCGGTGCGGCCTGCCTGGTGCTGACACTTCGGCATGTGGCACGCTCACCGCAGCGCGCCGGGCGGGCCCTGGACTGGCCCGCGCAGTGTGCGGTGGTGGTGGCGGTGGCACTGCTGACCGCGGCGCTCAACGAGGCCGGACGGCGAGGCTGGTCCGATCCGGCTGTTCTGGCCGGGGTGGGCCTGGCACTGCTTTCCGCCGTGGCGTTCGCGGTGCGCGAGCGCCTGGCACGCTCTCCTGTCCTTCCGCCGAACCTGCTGCGGTCACGCGAGATGAGCGGTGGAGCCGTCATCGGCCTGCTGTTCAACTTCGGCTTCTACGGCATGGTCTTCACCGCCAGCCTGGAATTCCAGCACCAGCGCGGCTTCAGCGCCCTAGGCACCGGGCTGGCACTGTTCCCGGCGGTGGCGATGACCATGTTCGCCTCCGTGCTGTCCGGACGGCTGACCCGCTACACCGGCGACCGTCCGCTGGTGTTCTCCGGCATGCTCCTGGCCGCCCTGGGCCTGGCCGGCTGGGCCGCGGCGGGAGCTGACCCCGCCTACCCGCTGCTGGTGGCCCCGATGATGGCCGCGGGATTCGGTACCTCCTTCGCCCTCACCGGTTCAACCGCCACCGTGATGGGTGCCGCACCTCCGGCGTACTCGGGCGCCGCCTCCGCCCTGTTCAACACCACCCGCCAGATCGGCAGCGCCACCGGTGTCGCGCTCGGCGGCAGCCTCCTTGCCACCGCCGGCGGCTACGGCACCGGGCTGCGCACCAGCATGGCCGTCGGCGCGCTCGCCTACCTGGCTGCTGCAGGCCTCGCCTTGCTGTGCGTGCCGGCAACACCGAAAAAGACCTAGTAGGACTCCGTTAAGTTGCTCTGGCTCTCGGGTTCTGGCTGGTGGGGGTTGTTCTGGGCAGGGGTTGGTGGCAGGTGGTGCAGGTGCCGGT
>NZ_JBIWOA010000019.1:0-64038 GCF_044767525.1 Streptomyces sp. NPDC101234
GGGGGGGGGGGGGGGGGGGGGGGGGGGGGGGTGTGGTTGTTGTTGCTTTGTTTTTGCGGGCCCCGGGGGGGGGGGGCCCCCCCCGGGGGGGGCCCCCCCCCCCCCCCCCACGTCGTGGAACGAGGTCTCGGTGGTCCGGTCAGCCGGTCAGTGAGGACCTGGAGACGGGGAAGTCGAAATAGGTGGACGGGTAGGGTTCGGCGGCGAAGGTGAAGTGCCACCATTCCTCGGCGAGATTGACGAACCCGACAGATTCCAGCTCGTTCTTGAGCAGCAGTCTGTTGCTGTGCTGGACTCCCACGATCCGCGGGTCGAGCGTGTGCGCGAGCGTGTCGAAGCAGTCGTACCCGGTGCCCATGTCGATCGAGTTGTCCGGGAACCTCTGCGCCGCCGGCGCGTAGCACGGCTCCAGCTTCTCCCCCGGAACGTAGGGACGCGTCGAGTGGACCGGCAGCTTCACGAGCGTGAGGTCGATCGTGCTGCCGCGGCTGTGCCCGGACTTCGCCGCGATGTACCCGTCAGTGAAGAGGTCGGCCTTGTCCACCTGCGGGTAGAACTCGTCCTTCATCTTCAGGTCGGTCAGGTCCTGCGCCCAGTCGACGAACTGGTCCACCGCGCGCTGCGGCCGGTAGCAGTCGTACACCTTCAGCGTGTAGCCCTGCGTCAGGAAGTAGTGCTCGGCCTTCGCCAGGGCCTGTGCCGTCGGGGCGGTGACGATGCACAGTGGTTCGGTATAGCCGTTTATCGGTGTGCCGATGAAATTGTGGGGCGTGGCGTAGCGGATTTCCTGCAGGATCGCGGGGGCCACGTCGTGGAGTGCCACGAAATCGGCGGGAGCCTTGCTCTCCGTATCGGCTGCCTGCGCGGTGACGGACGCACTCGTCACCGTGACGAGGACGGCCGCCAGAAATGCCAGCAGCACCGGGACGCGCATGCGCGCGTTGCTGATTCTCACTATGTCGTACCTCTACTTGATATATGGGCGGAGAATTTCCCCAGCCCCGCGAACGGCGTCAGCGAGAGCGCCATGACGAAAACACCGAAGAACAAGGTGCAGTGCAGGAGCCCGTATTCGCCAACGAGCAGACCCGTCACCAGTACCGGAACACACATCGACGTATAGGTGATGGTGTAGATGGCGGCCATCAGACCCGCCCGTTCCGTCGCGAGGACGTTCGCCGTCACCAGACGGACGCCGCCCTGGAACGCGGGGCCGAATCCCGCGCCGGCCACTGCGGTCCCCACGTACAGGGCTGTGGAGGAGTCGCGGTGGGCAGCCAGCAGCGTGACGGCCACCCCCGTCGTGAGAAGCAGGGAGCCGCCCAATGCCGTTCGGCCGGCCTCGGCGCGCCGGGTCAGCAGCACGGCGGGGACCGCACTGGCGGTCAACAGGGACACGATCAGGCCGTCGGCGGTCGACGACGCCGATCCTGTGATGCCCTGGACCAGATCGGGCCCGAGGGACAGATAGAAACCGCCCAGGGCCCAGACGGCGACGAACACGGGTGCGGTGACCAGGAGAGCGCGTCGGCTGGACCGGGGTGCGCGGATCCGTGGTCGCAGCGAAAGCCAGGCTCCCGGCCTCGGCAACCTCGACTCCGGAAGGAAGGCCAGACCGAGCGTCTGCACGGCCAGCGCGCCGAACAGCAACGAGTACACACTGCCGGGATGAGTCGGCATCAGGTCCATGAGCAGGCTGGTGCCGATCGTCCCCAACGCCATGCCGATGAGCGGTGCGATGCTGACGAACAGGGGCCCCCACCGCCTGGTCACGTCGAGCAGGGCGGCACCCAGTGCACTCGTCGCGGCACCTGTGGCCAGCCCCTGGAGCGTCCGGGCGAGGATCAGCGAGGTCACGCCGCCGGCCTGCAGGAAAAGCAGCATGGACAGTGCTTCGAGGGCGAGAGCGGCGCCGATGACCGGCCGTCGGCCGACATGGTCCGAGAGCGCGCCGACGGTCAGGAGCGCGACCAGGACGCTCAGGCAGTACACGCCGTAGACCACGGTGACCGTGCCGGAGGAGAGGTGCCAACTCGCCTGGTAGACGCGGTAGAGCGGAGTGGGCGCACTGGAGGCGACGAGGAACGTGGTGAGGACGACGGATAAGAAGACAGCCGACCTTCGGCGAGTGACCGCCTTGTCGGCCCGCCTGCTGGGCGGCCTGGCCCTCACCTCGGACCTGACATGAAGCTCTTCGAGCATCGTTGTTCGGCTCTCTGTACGGGAAGGGCGGAATGGGTGACAGGAGCGGCAGCCGCGGGGCGCACGTCACCTGGTCCGACGGCACATGGGGGAGTCATCGCCGTGCTCTCGGCACCGCAGGCGACTCGACCGGCATCAGGGCGGCCTCCCGCCGAGGGGGACCGGGGGAGGCCGACGGGGACCACCGTAGGGCTCCGGACGACCTGCTCACGGCTGCCGTAGCGCATCGGGTACCAACGGGACCCCGGCAGGGTCCGAACAGACACTTCGGCACGGCAGGTGCGACGGATGACGCGTCGGCAAGCTGGGGACATGCCGATCCGGCATCGGAGCGCCCCTGGTCGGTATGGGCGGGATCGGCCGCCCCTGACCGAGAATCGGCGAGCGGGTCAGGTCTGCCTCTGCCGCCCGGCGACCCGCCGACGTCCGAGGGAGCCGGCCATCGCCAACGCCTCCAGGCCCAGGTCCGGGCCCCGCCATCCCGGAGGACGAACACCGAACATGACTGACCTCAACATCGCCCAGGGCCCCATCGGTCTCGCGGAAGAGGACGACGTCACCTATCCGGTGAGCATCGTGCTCACGCTTCAGCGCGAGCAGACGGCGTCACTGCTCCGCGCCCTGCGCAGTCAGCAGGTGCTGCCCGCCCAGACGCACACCTGGGGCTCCGAGCGGGCTTACGGCGCCCTGCTGCATGAGGCCGGCCCTCGCCTCACCGTCCTGGACGTACCCGGTTCGCAGTGGAGCGACGGCCTGGAGCAACGCGTGCGCGCGCTCAGCAACATCTCGTCCGTGGTCGTACTCGTACCGGATCACACGGATTCCGTACGGCTCCTGCTGGCGGGTGCCGCCAACGTCCTCCCCCGCGACTCGCCGCCCAGGGAACTCGCCAGCAGAATCGCCGCCGAGAGGCGATGGCTGGACATGCGGCGCGTATCGCGGCGGAGGGCCGCGGACTCACCACCGTTCCGCGCTGTCCGCGCCCAGCAACACTCCCAGCAGGTGCTGTTCGACATCCTCTGTTCCTCCTCGCGGCCCTGGTGCTGCCACGACCTGTGCCTACTGCTCGGCACAGCCGGGGAACCGATGAGCCGCCGAGCGCTGCAGGGCAGGATCGTACGGCTCAACGAACGGCTCGCGCGTGACGGGTTGTCGGTCGACTGCACGACCCAGTGGGGGCGCACGACGTTCCTGGGCCTCGTCGAGGGGTCCGGGGAAAAACCTGGGCCTTCGGACCGCGCCAGCGCGAAAGGGACGACTGAACGGCCCGTCCAGCTTCGTGCCTCGGAGATGAACAGACCTACGGAGAGATGAACATGGACGAGCGAGCGGCGGCACCGGGCGATGAGGCAGAACCGGAGGAATCGGAGGAGGCGGTAAGGGCCGCGCTCCTGAACGCCTGGACAGCGGGCTCGACGGCAGGGGGTGGCGCGAATGTGGCCGGCCCCCATGTGAGACTTCGCGGAATCCCCCCGCAGGGCGGCTTACCGGGTGCCTGAGCACGCCTCCGGCACCCGGTAAGCCGCCCCGGTGAAGGGTCAGGTGGGGATGTTCCAACGCTGGTTGACGGCGCCTGCGCAGGTAGAGATCTGGAGCTGGGTGAGAGCGGTGGTGTAGTCGGCGGTGCCGTCGAGGCACTTGCCGGACTGCGGGTTGTAGATCGTGCCGTCGGCACGCGCCTGCCAGTTCTGGCCGCCGGAGCCGTCGCAGTCGTACAGCTCCACCAGGGTGCCGTCGGCTGTGCCCCCGCCCTTGACTGCCATGCACTTGCTCTCGGCCATGATCGTGCCGTTGAGTTGCAGCGTCCACTGCTGCGAGTTCGTGTCGTTGCACCAGTACAGCTGGACCGGGTTGCCGTTCGCGGTGTCGCTCAGGCGGTTGTCCACGCACATCCCGGCGGAGTTGCCGATGGGGCCCGTCGGGTTCTTCTCGTTGGTCAAGGAGAACCCGCTGTTCGGCGTCAGTACCGCGTAGGACAGATCCGAGCAGCCGAGGTCGGACGACTTCACCGTGGTCGCCACGCTCGAGTTGGCCTCCGTGGCGGCCGTCCAGCCGCCAGCGTAGGAGGTCTGGTACTTGAGTCCCGTGGTCTGGAACACCGCGCCCTTGGTCTCCGCGCAGTACTGGCCCTCGCCGGTCGTGGGGTCGTAGTGCGTGTAGACCTCCATCATGTCCCAGCCTCCGCCGGTATTGCTCAGCTTGCTGGTGTCCGCGCTCTTGAAGAAGGTCTCCCATTCGTGCGTGTCGTAGTTGTAGAGGTACGAGGTCCACTCGTTGGTCGTCGCATTGGTCTGGACGTCCTGGACCGAGTACGACGGCCGGCCGTTCACCTTCTTGGTATAGGTGTCCAGGAAGGCGGAATTGACCACCACGTACTTCCCCCAGCCCGGGCTTGCCGCACACCAGTCCCACGCACCGACCCAGACCGTACCCCCGGAGTAGATCGTGGTCATCTCGATGCAGGTGGCATTGCTCGGGTCCAGGGTCGGCGCATAGACGGTGTCGTCGCCGGTGACCGGGGTCGAGAGATTCACGCTGTGGGTGGCCTGCGCGCCGTGCATGGTCCCGCCGGTGGGATAGACACCCCAGTAGGCGTGGTACTTCCCGGTCCAGGAGGACAAGGCGCTGGCGGTGGAATCCGTGACGGACGGCGCGTCCTCGGCGACATCGCCCAGGCTGACGTGCCCGGAGGCGTTGAGCTCGTAGAACCGCCGGGAGACTTTGGCGGGCAGTTTCTTCCGCGCCGCCGCCCCCGTGGTGCCGGGGACCACGCGCTCGCTGTGCCGGGCACCGGGTGCGGGTGAGCCTGGGTCCGTCCGGGCGGAGGCCGCCGCCCCGGAAGGCCCAGCGGGGGGCGCCGCTTCGGAAGCGGGTGTCCCGGTGGTCAGCGCCAGCACGGCGACGACCCCCACCAGGGCGGAGCTCAGCTTGTGTATGCGCACTACTTTTCCTATCTGGACGTACTCATGGCGGTGCCCGCGCTCGGGCTGTGGTGGCGCGACCGTTGTGTCCGGCGCGGTCCGGGCGGTCTCCGAGGCCGACGCACCGTCGTCGTGACGTGGGAAGACACGGGCCGTCGGCGGCTCAGCGCTCGTGCATGCCGTTCGTGGCCTCGATCTGCGTCCATGAGCTGGGCCGGACCGGAAGAGAAGACCGGCCGGCCATGGTGGGCACCGAGGGCTTGGCCGGCTCGAAGAGCCAGGTGTCGAACAGCGCGCCCAGCTTCTTGCCGGACATCTTCTCGGCGTACCGCTGGAAGTCCGCGACCGAGGCGTTGCCGCAGGCGTGCTTCTGCGGCCACCCCTTCAGCACCGCGAAGAACGCCTTGTCTCCCATCTCGTCGCGCAGTGCCTGGATCGCCAGTGCGCCGCGGTCGTAGACGGCGATGTCGAACTGGTTCTCCGGCCCCGGGTCACCGGGCGCCACGGTCCAGAACCCGTCGTCGGCCGGATGGGACGCGTACACGTGGTCGGCGAGCTCCTGGGTCGTGCCCTGGCCCTCGTGCTCGGACCACAGCCACTGGGCGTAGCGCGCGAAGCCCTCGCTGATCCAGATGTCCTTCCAGTCGGCCACGGACACGGAGTCCCCGTACCACTGGTGGGCCAGCTCGTGCACGACCACCGACGGGTTGGGCCCGCTCGCGAACTGCCGGGGGCTGTAGAAGGGACGGGTCTGGGTCTCCAGCGCGAACCCGGTGGGCACGTCCGGCACATAGCCGCCGAGCGCGTCGTAGGGATACGGCCCGAAGTACCCGCTCAGCCAGTCGGCGATCTCCCCTGTGCGCTCCACGCTGGCCCGGGCCGCACCGTCCCGGTCTCCGAGGTTCTTGCTGTAGGCGTTGACGACGGGGATGCCGCTCGCGCTCGTGCTGGTCATGATGTCGAACTTCCCGACCGCGAGCGTGGCGAGGTAGGTGGCCTGCGGCTTGTCGGACCGCCAGTGATAGGTGGTCCAGCCACCTCCGGAACGCGTGGACCGGAGCCTGCCGTTGGAGATGGCCTGGGTGCCTTCCGGGACTTGCACCGACACGTCGTAGGTGGCCTTGTCCAGCGGGTGGTCATTGCTGGGGAACCACCACCACGCCGACTCCGGCTCGTTGGCCGCGACCGCGCCGTCCGGAGTGTGCAGCCAGGTGGTGAAGCCGTAAGCCTGCTTCGACGACGGTATCCCGCTGTAGCGCACCACGACGGTGATGTCCGTGCCCTCGGCCAACCCGGTCCTGGGAGTGATCACCAACTCGTGCTCGCCAGCGGTCGCGAACGCCGCTTCGACTCCGTTGACTCGCACCTCGCTCACGTCGAGCAGGAAGTCGAGGTCGAACCGGGAGAGGTCCTGGGTGGTGCGGGCCCGCAGGGTGGCCGTGCCCTCCAGCTCGTCCGTGACCGGCTGGTACTTCAGCCGCAGGTCGTAGTGGGAGACGTCGTATCCGCCGTTGCCGTAGGCGGGGTAGTACGGGTCGCCGATGCCCTCGGCGCCGGGCGTACAGGTCGCCGCGAATGCCGGGACGGCCAGCAGGAGAGAGGCGGTGGCGAGCGCGCCCGGAGCGATGACTCTGTAGTGCACTGAAGCTCCAAGTCTTGGCAGATAGACAGGGGTTTGCCCCTGCGGGATCAGCTTTCGGCATGCCGACCACGTCACCGTCCTCACATGGTCGGCGTCCGGTCACCACGAAGACGGCCGCTCCGAGGCGACCGTGCCCGTTCGTACCCCTCGCAGTGCCCACGCCACTGCATTGCCGGCGACTCTCACCGTTTTGAGCGTCAGAATTTCGGTACTGGAAATCGAAGAACTGTAAGAGTCCACTGGCTCATGCCGGATCGACATGGAAAGAAGCAGGATTGGCATTAGCCTTCCGCCGATGCGGCCGCCATAGTCGATTCTGCGAAGCGCCGCCGGCCGCAACAAATACGGTTTCCGTGTCCCTGCGAACCACGCCGCTTCCTCTGCCTTTTATGCTCGACAATCCGAGAGGAACACCACCACATGAAGTCCACCGCTCGAATCAAAGCGCTGGCGGCTGCCGGGCTGGTGAGTGGCGCGGTCGTGGCCTCGCTGGCCGTGACGAACGCGAGCGCCGTCACGCCCCAGGCGAACGACCACGCCGTCGCCTCGCAGACGGCGCACCGCGCGAAGCCGACGGTGGTCCTGGTCCACGGGGCGTTCGCCGACTCCTCCAGCTGGAATAGCGAGATCGGCTACCTTCGACGCCACGGCTACCCGGTCCTCGCGATCGACACCCCGCTGCGCGGCCTGGCCTTCGACAGCGCCTACGTCGAGGCACAGGTCAAGACCGTCAAGGGTCCCGTCGTGCTGGTCGGCCACTCCTACGCGGGAGAGGTCGTCAGCCAGGTCGCCGCGACGACGTCGAAGGTCAAGGCCCTGGTGTACGTGGCGGCGCTCATCCCGAAGGTGGGAGACACCGCCGGCTCCCTCATCGGACAGTTCCCCGGGTCGCAGCTCGTTTCGGAGAACTTCCGCACCGTTCCGCTGCCCGGCGGTGACACCGACGTGTACCTCAAGGCCGACAAGTTCGGGACCGTGTACGGAAACGGGCTGTCGAAGTCGGCCATCCGTACCGCCTCCGTGACCCAGGAGCCGGTCGCCCTTTCCGCGTTCACCGACAAGGCCACGGTGAATCCGCCGGCGACGACTCCGAAGTGGGCGGTCATCTCGACCGAGGACCACGCGGTGCCGACGGCCGCCCAGAAGTTCCAGGCCAAGCGAGTGGGCGCCCACATCAGCTACACCCGCTCGGGCCATGACGTTCCTTCGATCAGCCCGGGAGCGGTCGACCGAGCCATCGTCGCTGCCGCCGCCTCCGTGCACTGATCAACCCCTGTATCGCGGCGCCCGTCAGATCGCTACGGGGGCTTCCGGCGGCCACTCGCTTCTGCACGGAACACGTCGAGGCGGACACGGTGCACGAACAGGTCGTACGGCACGAGGTCGTCGCGGGTCTGTTGGCCGACGAGCCGCATCTGGAGCCGATGTGATGTTCGGCATCCGCGCGACCGGCCACCCGCAGGACTAGGTGGCAGGCCGCCGTGCTGACAGCCTGACGGCACTGCTGGGCCGCGCTGCGCACGGGCCACGCGAGTCAGAGCCGACTCACAGGCTCGTGACAGGCTGCCCGGTCAGTGTTTGGGCGATCTGCCAGAGCTGGCCGCCGCGGGATGCCTTCACGAGGACGACGTCGCCGGGGCGGATGACGGATTTCAGGTAGGCGGCGGCGGTGGCGTTGTCGCCGACCATCGCGATGTCCGGCACACCCGCCGCGCCCGCCGCGAGGGCGAGTTGCTTGGCGAGAACGTTGCCGACTGCCACGACGAGGTCGACGCCGTTCTCGGCTGCCATGCGCCCAACCTCGCGGTGGGCTTCGACGGCCTCGGCGCCCAGTTCCAGCATCTCTCCGAGTACGGCGATCCTCCGGCCGCCCGCGGCCTTGGACGTGTCGCCGTCTACCTCGGTCATCAAGACTCTCCGTTAGGGATAAGGGGTGCGAAGGTGATCACGCGGCCGGTGTAGGAGGCGCACAGGCGGCTGAGGGGGACTCGGTCGTGCGTCTGGCCCCAGGCCGACGGGTCCCGGAAGTGGATCGTGGGGTCGGAGCCGTTCTCGTAGCCGCGAAGGATGACGAGGTGTCCGCCGGCGCGGCCGTCGTCCGGGAACTGCTCGGTCACGGAGACGATGAGCGGGGCGTCATCCAGGCGCCTCGTCAGGTCTTCGGCTGGCACCGGCTCGGCGGTCGAGGGGACGCCGAGGTCGGTCGCCAGGTTCGCGATCCCCGCGTGGAGTGCTCCGCGCCGGGTCAGTACCTCGTACTTGACCGCGAGTTTCAGGAGCTCTGTGACCGTGGGGGCCTCGCGCCCGTAGGCGAGGAGGATCATTCTCAGCGAGGCCAGGCCGCACGCCCGGTTGGACCACTCGATTCTGTCCCCGAGAGCCCATCCCCCGTGTTGATCCCACTCGGTGGGGGCGATGAGCTGACGGCACATGGGGACCTCGTGGACGCGCGGCACAGCGGCGGGCTCCTACGGCGAGACGGCAGCCTCCCGAGCCCGTGTGGTACTGGAGAACGCGGGAGTGGGCAGGGGGACATCGTAGGGCGGGCGGGCCAGGGCCTCGTGCAACATGGCCAACGCGACGTCCGTGTGCGTGAGTCCGACCATCGCCGCCCCGACCACGAAGTTGCTGTCACGGGACATACCCGGCGTGCTGTTGACCTCCAGCACGTACGGCTCGCCGTCCTCAGCGAGGATGAAGTCGATGCGCGCCGAGCCGCGCAGCCCGATGCCGTCCCACAGGATCCGGGTGTCCCTGGTGATCTTGTCCAGCACGTCGGGCGGCAGGTCGGCGGCGCGCACGGTCACAGTGCCGCTGGAGTCCACGTCCAGCTTCGTGTCGGCGTCGTAGAAATCGGCGCCGGTAGCCTCGGTGGCCAGCGGCGGGAAGACAACGACCGAACCACCCGGCAGCTCCAGGAGCCCGACGGTCACCGGTGTGCCAGGCACGTACTCCTCGACGAGCACGGCCGCGCCCTCTTCGCCGGTGGCGTCTGCCAGGGCGCTGGGCAGATCCGCCGGATCGCGCACGAGGCTCATGCCTACGCTGGATCCGCCAAAGGGCGGCTTGACCATCACCGGGCGTCCGTTCCACGTCGTCGGGCCGCCGGTCCAGACGTGCCAGCCGGGGGTCGGGATACCGAGGGCCAGCATCACCCGCTTGCAGAGGATCTTGTCGGCGGCCACCGCGGACGCCCCGACTCCGCTGCCGCAGTAGGGCACGCGCAGGTAGTCGAGCAGGCCCTGCAGCGGGCCGTCTTCACCGTACGGGCCGTGCAGGTTCGAGAGGACGACGTCGTACTCGACCAGGTCCATGATGAAGTCGGGCTCGCACGGGTCCAGCACCTTCCAGCGGACGCCGAGCTCTTCCAATGCCCCGGCCAGGGCGGTGACCGACCGCTGCTCGACGGGACACTTCGCGTGGTAGAGCCTGTCCTCGGCGGACACCGGCCCGTAGACAAGGGCAACGCCCAGGCTCTTGCGGCTCCGCCCCCACTCGCGAAGCTCCTCGGCGGCCTTGCGCACCGCGACGTTCGAGCTGGTGTTGAGGAAGAACGTCATGCGAGTACCCCTTCGAAGGTGTGGGTGACCGGGCCCCCGACCCAATGAGTCCGGTCTGGGCGGGCGTCATACGGCCGGACGGTGAGCGGCTCTCCGGCGCGGTTGTGGACGGTGACGGCGCGTCGTGCCACCAGTCCGCGCATGGTGGCGACGACGACGGCCGCGACCGCCCCGCTTCCGCACGAGAGGGTTTCCGCCTCGACCCCGCGCTCGTAGGTGCGGATCTTCAGCGCCTGGTGGCCGGCGGGCTGGACGAAGTTGACGTTCGTCCCCAGCGGGGCGAGGTCCGGGTGGTAGCGGACGTGGCGCCCGACGGTCTCCGCGTCGAGGGCGTCCACGTCGTTCACGATCGCCACGACGTGTTCCGTGCCGGTGTGGGCGCTGTCGAACCAGGTCGGTCTGCCGTCGATGACCGTCTGTAAACGCCGGGGGAGAACTTCGCCCAGCTCGGCCGTGACCCACACGGAGTCGTCGGAGACGGCCGCCTCGTGCTCCATGCCGTCCATGTGAAGGCGCATCTGCTGGAAGCCGTGATCGCGGTGGGCGGCCCAGGCGGAGCACCTCAGGGCATTTCCGCACATGGTGGCGAGCGAGCCGTCCGCGTTGAAGCAGGTGACTTCGAGGGCAGGCGGGCTGTGGCTGATCAGCCTGCTGATGACCAGGCCGTCCGCGCCTACGCCGGTACGCCTGGCGCACAGGCGTTCCGCTTCCTTGGGCCACTCCTTGTCGTCGTCGGGCCCGAGGTCGGAGAGCAGGACGAAGTCGTTTCCGGCGCCATGGATCTTGCGAAAGCGCATGGCAAAGCTCCTCGCATGATGAGGTGAGAGTGACCGTGCGGTGCCAGGACAAGAACTGGGAATCAGCCGTAGGCGATGGGCCGGTACGTGGTCCGGGCTTCTCGCATGACCCAGGGCTCCCGCCCGGCAAAGATCAGTACGCGGTGGGCTGCGGTGCCGGCGGACCTCATGTCCCGCACCCGCGTGTACTCGCCGTCCAGGTAGACGAAGTCACCGACGCGGACATCCCCCGGCGGCCGGGTCGTTCCCATCGTTCCGGCAGGCGGAGGCGGTACGGAGGGCAGTCTCTTGGCCCTGCGTTCGTGCATCAGCCCCTCCAGATGCCCAGCAGCAGGGAGCCTCCGATGGCGACGAGGCTTACGACGTACTCGAGTTGTTGGCATCGGGGGCTGCTCATGGGGCTCCGATCAGGTGGCGCTCCACACGGCTGCGGACCAAGGGGATGCCTATTTCCATGAGGGGCACCCAGGCCGCCACGCCCGTTTCGATCACCGCCGGGGACACGGCCCCCGAGTGGGCCCGGAAAAGGTACCGGATGCCGACTCGGAGACGGGACCCGTACCGGTGCTGCCCCGGCCTGGTGACATCGACCAGGAACGGCCCCTCGGCACCGGCCTGCGTCCACACGTCCCGGATGCCGGCCTGCTCGGCCAGCAGCCGCAGGGCCGCCTCGCCGAGGGAGTCGTCCGCGTCCTCCGGCTCCGCCTCCGCGAGCGCGTAACCCCCTTCGTGCCGCAGGCACAGAACGCGACTGCGTTCGTCGACCACGACGGCTCCTGTCATCAGAAGGGGGCAGCGCCGGTTGTGCGTGCAGGCTCGGCGCTGTGAGTGGTCGCGGGCCGCGTCGTAGACCGGCAGCAACGCCATCCTGTCGGCGGGGTGCTCGTGGATGTAGTGGGAGAGCTCCCGAACGATCTGGTCGTCCCTGACGCTCACGGCGCCTCCAGCCCGTTCCGCTCGGAATAGACCCACAACAGCCGCCGCGTGAGAAGGGCTGCATCGCGCAGGTACAGGTAGGTCCCGAAGGAAGGGGTCTCCGCGGTCGGCCGGTTCGTGAGATCGACCAAGCTGGTTCCCTTGCGGCGGAGCTGCCGGACCTCGCTGTCGTCGTCGGCTCCCAGATCCTCGCGGAGCAACCGGTTCAGGTGACGGGCGATCGCCGGCACCTGCCTGTCCATCGCCACGCGGGTCGTCGTCCCCATCCGTAGAGCGAGGATGGAATTCGTCTGCGCGGAGACCGCCTCTACGTTGATGGGGGCGTCGTCGTCCTCAATGTCCTCGGCCGTCTCGGCCTTCTTGCCCGCACTTGCCACTGTCATCACCGGCTCCTCCGGAGCACGCTTTCAGCCGTGGTCACAAAGCTAGGAGGGAGGGTGGTCGAGCCTCTATGAATGTGCCGGAACTTGCCCGGCGTTCACCCTAGAGATTCGATGGCTGACGTGATGAGTTCACGTGCGGCGGGGCCGTAGACGGCAAGTTCGGCCAGCTCGCTGAACGTCTTGGCATACATGGCAAGTTCGTTCTTCTGGACGACGGTGAGATGGGCCGAGACCAATTCGATGTTCACCAACTCGTCGTCGTACAGGAAGAACCCTTCTACGGGCCATAGCCCTGACCGGTCGGCGCCCTGAGGGATGATGCCGATGCTCACCGACGGCAGAGCCATGACGCTGAGGAGATAGCCGAGCTGGCCTGCCATGACCTCGGTGCCGCCTATGCGGTAGCGCAGCACGCTCTCCTCCAGAAGGATGGCGAACGTGTGGTTGCCGTAGACGACCTGCTGCTTTTCGACGCGCACTTTGACGGCCGCTGGCACGTCGTCGATGAGTCCGCGGCGGTTGCGAATGGAGGTCAGAAGTGCGGTGATGTAGGAGGCGGTCTGTACCGGGCCGGGGATGAGCCAAGGCGAGTAGATACGAAAGCGCTCGGTACGCTCCCAGAGGGGAACGACAGACTCCTGCGCCCATTTGAGGCCGTGGCGCTCCATCTTCCGCCACTCGACGTACATGCCCTCAATTCCGCGGGCCGTCGAGATGAGGTCCTCTGTTTCGCCCTCGGCGCCGCACGCGGAACACCAGGCACGAAGGTCGCGCTCCGAAGGCGCGCGGGTGCCGCTCTCGAAGCGCGAAGCCTTTGATTCGTGCCAGCTCAGGCTCTGGGCCAGTGCTCGCTTGGTGAGCCCGGCTGCTTTCCGGATTTCGGCGAGGCGTTGCCCGAGCGCCTTGCGGGCTTCCTGGACGCTCGAAGACGGTGATGTCATGTCGGTGCGAGGCTGCTGTTCGAACGGTCAGGCCGGCTCGAACCGGGCGTGCGGTGTTGCCCGCTGCCACACGGCCTCGAAGGCTGACTCGCAGAGCTTCGCCACCTCCGGGTCCTCCGTGAGTTCCACCTGCATGTTCTCGCCCTCGCCGTCGAAGTGGTTGACGAGGACGAGGCTGCAGTCGAACAGCCAGAAGTCGTTGCCCGGAAGAGCGATGTCGGTCGCGTCGCGCCGCGAGAGCCATCGCACGCCTTCGCCGGCGGCGATGTTCAGTCCGTCCGTCACGTCGTACTCGAAGCGGATGTACTCACTGACCGGCGTCGAGACGACGCGGGCGCGTCGGACCTCGACGCCTCGCGAGGTCGCCTCCGTGACGATGGCGTGCCAGTCGGCCCAGCGCTCGGCGGGGTCGAGGACCTCGCCGGCCTTCCAGTCGATGAAGGCAGGGTCCGACTTCATGTAGGCGTCGCGCATCTCCAGATGGACGGCCGTCCGTCGGCAGTCCCGGAAGAGCTCCTCAAACGTCGGGGGCCTCGTCATCCTTCTTCACCTCCAGGAAGAACTGCACCATGCGCCGAGGGATCTCCACCACCGACTCGTGGCCGGGGATGTCCATCTGCCTGAGGCGCTCGGCGTCCTCCACCTTCCACCCCTGCACGAGGTAGCTGTCCTTCTCCTCGTCGAGGTAGATGGTGGGCGAGCCGCCACTGGGACTCTCCGGGTCCTTGCCGAGCTTACGCAGGGCCATGATGTCCTCCTCGGATGCCGGTAACGATCTCTGTGCCAGAGCTTGCCCGCGAACGTCCTGCTGGACCAGGAACTTGCCCAAACTTGCCAGGACTTCACCTGGTGGTCCGCGCGGAAAACCTTGTCCACGGGAGATGGCGCGTGCGCACCGCAGTCGCCAATGCCACGGTGGTCAGGTCTGCGGGGTGAATCGGCAGCCGCTGCAGCCCTGCTGGCGGCCCCCGGCGGGTGGGCCACCTTTGGTGTGTGCAGGTCAGTTGTCGTCGCGCTCGGCACGGTAGTCGAGTCCGTTTCATGTGGCGACCATCTTGACCAGGTGCTCGTATTCCGCGTGGTCCTCGGGGGAGGCGTGTGCTCACCGCGAGCGGTGAGTGCGGGACGACGTCATCGTGGGCGTGGGAGGTGTTCCGGCGGTGTCCCGTGGAGTGGACAAGACGTGGGCTACGTGCGAGCTGCGGGCGCGGGCGGCCTGTGCCTGGGGGCTGGGCGCGTGCCGGTCGCCGAGGCGTTGAATGCGCCAGGTGAGGGTCCTGGCCGGTGAGGTGGCGTCGTCCAACGAGCGTTGCCCTGCTGCGTGGTGCAGGAGTTCAACCGGATCATGCCCGGCTGCTTCGGCAGCAGCGAGGGTGGCGGCCAGAGCTTCCCAGGCAGACTCGGCGAGGATCTGCTCGGCGTGGACGGGAACCGCGTCACGCACGTGTTGGGCATACCGGCGGACGGTGTTCCCGAGGGGCTTGTGACTGGCCAACGCGGCCAGGGGTCCGGGAGCCGCCTGGTCGTGGGCAGCGCGGAGGTGGACCAGGGCTTGGCGGGCGGCGGCGACCTGGCGGTCGTGGTGCTGCAGCGCGTTGCGGCGATGGACGGCGGTGACGACGAGGATGGCGGCGTCCAGGAGCATCGCCAGACCACTGCCGTCGGTGGGCTGGTGGCGCATGGCCTTGATCGCGCCACGCAGGGCACGGGCATGCGAGTGGTCGACGCGTGTTCGGGTGTAGGCAGTGTGCTCGAAGGCGGCGGCTGCCCGACGGAGTTCGGCCTTCAGGTGGGCGGGGGCGTACAGGGGCAGGGCGTAGAGGACTTCACCGAAGGCGGCGAGGTGGGCCTGAGCTACGTCGGCGGGGCTGTGGTCGATGTGGTGGGGGATGCGTTCGGTGCAGGTGGCGGCCTGATGCCACGGGTTCGGCCGGCGTCCGGCGGTTAGGGCTTCCGCCGCGGTGACTTCGGCGGTCGCGAAGCGCTGTCGGATCTTGGGCAGGGAGAGGTCGGTGGCGAGGCTGGAGCCGGAGTAGAAGACGGGCTCGCAGTCGGCGTTGGTGTCGCCGGGCAGAGCGACCTTGTAACCCTGCAGGTCGCCGGAGGGCAGGGTCCTGGTTTCGACCTGGAGGCCGGCGTCGGCGAGCAGGTTGAAGAACTCGTCCAGGTCTTCGGCGCGGGTAAGTGCCGTGCGTACGACGTGGCGGAGTTCCTCGCGCACCGTCTTGGTGCGGTCGGTGCGCTTGGCCTTCTCCTGCTCGGCGCGGGTGGGGCGCTTGGCGGCCGGGGTGTCGGTGGCGGCCGGGCGCCCGCGCGGGATGCGCGTGAGTCCGAGGTCTTCCTCGATGCGGGTGAGTTCGGTCATGGCGCGGTGGTAGTCGTTCCAGTTGCGGGGCGGTCGCAGGTCGCCACGCACCTTGGTGGCAACGATGTGGATGTGATCGTCCGCGTGGCGCACCGCGATCCACCGGCAGCCGTCCGGATCGCCCTCTGGGGCGATGCCGGTGGCGTGCACGATGCGGCGCGCCACCTGTGCCCATTCGGTATCGGTGAGGATGCGGTCGTCGGGTGCGGCGCGGAGCGAGCAGTGCCACACGTGCCCGTCGGGGGCCTGGTCGCCGGCCTGCTTGACGCGCAGGTCGAGGGCCTTGACGAGCTGGTCCATCCGCTCGGTGTGGCCGCGGCTGTCTTCGGGGCCGGGGTCTGGGGCGAAGCCGTCCCAGGAGGCGACGATGTGCTGGTCAGTGTGCACGGTGGCGGTACCCGGCCCGAAGAGGTACCGCAGCACGCCTTGGGTGTGGCTGCCTGGTTTGACGATATTCGCGATCACGCGCGGCCCGCGTTCTGTCCGGCGGCCCGGAAAGCGGCGTCGTCCACGGCCTTCACCGCGGCCTTGGCAGTGGCCAGGAGGCGTTCGGCCCGCTCCAGAACGGCGGCGTCCACAGGGTGTGGATCGCCGTCGGAGTTGAGGCGGCGGGCGACCTGGTTGACGTTGGCGCCGATTCGGGCGATCTGGGTGCGCAGCGCGGCGAACTCGTCGATCACGTCGTCGTAGACGGTGCGCTGGTCGGGCAGGTGCGTCTCACCGTTGACGAAGGCCATGACGACCGCGCCGACCAGATGGGCGCCGGCGATGCCCATCGCCTTGGCCCTGGCCACGATCGCGGCCTTCTCGACCTCGCTGTAGCGGGCATCGACGCGGGCCTCGCGACGGCCGTCGTCGCACCGCTCACGGCGGCGCAGGACACGGTAGAGCGCGGCTTCATCGGCAGCGCGCACGACAGCTGGCTGCTGCTCAGCGGCGACATCTTCGCCCAGCCCCGGCTCCTGCTCCGGTGCGCCCTCGCGCCGGAGCTTCTCCTCCGCCACCCCCGGGGTGGAGGAGCCCGCGTCGGACCGGCCCATGGACGGTCCAACGCCATTGCTTGCTGGCGTGGTGGCTGAGGTGGTGATCATCTCCTGCTGGAGGGTGGGCAGTTCGTTTTGCGGCTCGCGCATGGGTGGTGTCTCCGGGGTGCCGTGCTTGGGTTCTGAGTTGGGTTGCGTGGTGCCTCGGGCGTGGCCGGGCCCAGGAGTTCCGTGCGCTACCGGAAGTCCGGAAGTCGTTCCGGACTTCCGGTAGCGCGGGTCTGCGAACATCAGATGGGTGAGTCGATCGGGGCCGGTGACTCGTCGTGCTCCTCGGAGAGAATGTTGATCACCTTCTGCAGGCGGTCATTGGAGACCTTGCGTCCCTGCACCTCCCGGATTTCCTCCGCAATCGCGTCTCGGTCGACCTGGCCGATGCGCTGGACCACTGGGCGCCCCATGGCCACCAGTTCTTCGAGCGAGGCGTTGGGCGGTCGACCGGCACGCCGGGGAGGGGGCGCGATATGTGCCGGAACCTCGCTGTCGGGATCTGGTTCGGCGGAGACCGCTGCACTGGCCAGGAGGCCACGATCGGTTTCCAACGGAGGCGGAGGACAAGCTCGGCCACGGTCGTTGTCGTGGTGATCTCCAGCCGCTTCGATCCCGGCTGCGCTGCCTGCCTGATGGGGAGACGCTGGGTGCCGCCGGATGACGATGTAGAGGTGGACCGCACCGGCCAGGGCGAGCGGAGCGACGGCGGACAGGATGCCCACCGTGAGGTCGTCGAGCCGGAGGCCATCGGCGTGACGGGCCTGCTGGTTGAGGCGGACGGCGTGGAGGGCGTTGGCCCAGATACTCGTTACGGTGGCCGCGCCGACGAGCCCCCATACATAGACGCGGGAGCGCAGTGGGGCGGTGCGCAGCATGAGCAGGGCGCCGACACCGATGGCGATGAAGCCGTCGATCACGAGCGGGAAGGCGTAGGTGAGCACCCCGCGGACGTGGATGGCGACGGCCATCTGGCGCAGGGCGTCGTAGGAGAGGGCGAAGGCGAATGCGGCGAGCAGGGCGATGCCGAAGCGGATCGCGGCGGTGCCCGGTATCGCGGAGGGCGCGGTCGGGGTGGGGGAGGTCAAGCCGAGGAGCTCCAGGTGAGGTGAGGCGCGGCGATCACCGGCAGGGGGAAGTGGCGGTCGCCGTCGAGATGCGGTGACTCGTCCCACTCGTTGCGTACCTGGTCAGAGCAGGTACGGGTGGGCTGGTGATGTCGAGACGACTCGTTGCGGGCCGTTCACTCGTCCCCGCGCTGACCTGCGCTGGGACGAGTGCGACGAGTCGAGGCGGGTCAGGCTGCGGTGCCGGGCAGCGGATCAGCCGCGGACCGGGCGGGCTCGGCCGGAGGTTTCGGCTCCGGGCAATAGCGGGCCCAGGTGTCGAGGAACTGGTTGCGCGCGAAGCCCTTGGCCTGGGTGCCATCGGGGAAGCGGCGAGTGGCCGAGCTGATGCCGTAGGGCTGCAGCAGCACTTGCAGGCCGCGCGGAGTCAGCCCGTTGGTGCTGTGCTCCGCCCACGCGGCTTCCTTGTCCGCGTTGAGGTGCTCCAGCAGGCGCCTGGTGCCCAGGACCGCCGGGTCGTTCTCGGCGGCGAAGGCCCGGCGGATACCGACCAGGAGGCGGGTGCGCAGCCCACCCTCCTCGTCCTGCCCCGCCTCGTAGTCGGTCATGACACGGCAGGCGGTGCGGGCGAGCGCGGGCCATTCGCCGCTGGCGAGATCGGCGATGACCACCAGGGGTTCCCAGGTGTCCGCCGCGCGGTCCTCGACCGGCATGGGCGGCTCCATCTCCAGCGCCCGCTGGTGCAGCGGCTGGAGCCAGGCGGAGAGCCGGTCGCGGACCGCGTGCAGGGCAGGGGTGTCGCGGGTTGTGCGGAAGGCCGCGACCTTCTCGCCCGCCGCGCGGCGCCGCATCCGGATGACCACCGAGCGGTCCATCACCGTGTCGGGCAGGTCACCGATCCCGGCGAGTGCCGCCATGGCGAACGTGGGGAACGCGGTGGGCTTGTGCTCTGGTCCGGTCACCCGGAGCGTGGGCCGGTTGCGCTGGTGCCCGGCGTTGATCAGGCCGCGCACCTCCTCGTTCTTCTCCGCCGCCTTGGCTGTACTGAAGAGGGTGTCGGCCTCGTCGACCAGGAGGCTCGGCGGGTCCTCGTCGTCGATCGAGCGGAAGATCGCCGCCGGGCTGGCGTTGACCGTGATCAGCGGGTTGCGCACGGTCTCGGTCACCACGTCCAGCAACCGCGACTTGCCGCACCGCTTCTCCGGAGCCACGATCGCCAGCCGTGGCGCGTGCTGCCACGCGCGCTGCAAGTGCGTCGCCGCGATCCACAGGGTTACGCCGGTGAGCGCCTCCTCGCTCGGGATCACCACGTACCGCTTGATCTGCGCCCGTAGGTCGGCGAGCACCTGCGCGCCCTCGTAGTCGAGCGACGCGGTCGGTGCCTCAACTGGACTTGTGGGCGTGTCCGGTGAAGACACTTCAGTCCCGTCGGCCGACTGACCGGGGACCGTGACCGGCAGCCACGCCGGCATGTTGGGGTCGGAATAGGGCTCGGCTCCCGCATGTTCCACAGGGCAGCTCCTCGTCTGGCGGTGGCGGGCTTGCGCGCCCTTGCCGCCGGGTTGGTACTTCACGGGCCGTACGGGGTTGCTGGGGCCTCCGGCGTTGCACCGCCGGGGGCCCGTTACCTTCTCGCGGGCACCAGGTGATCGCGAGGGAACACGGACCGTACGTCCACGCCCGGCAACAGTCCAGCGTTTCTGTGTCAGCTCAGCGCAGAATTGTTTGCTACGATGCCGCTCCTTCACGCCGCCCGGCCCAGCAGATCCAGCAGATCCGCGGTCACCACCCGGTAGGCATTGCCGAGCCGCAGCACCTTGCACGGGTAGGCGCCCCGCTTCGCCAGCTCATACCCCTTGCTCCGCCCGAGCCCCAGAGCCCGATTGCCTGTTTCCAGGTCAACGGAGACGGGGAGGGCAAGGAGCTCCTCCCGGCTCATCCCCTTCGAGCACTGAGAGTGCTCGGCTGCCGTGTCGTCGCGCACCCAGTGCGCCCCTTTCCTTGCAGCCCTCGGCGAACGTGGCCATCACGTCCGGCTCCAGGCGTCCGCAGACCACGCTAGCGAAGTTAATGTGTCTCCATGACACAACGCGGTTTCGAAGATGGAAGTGACGATGACGACGTCCCTGAGTGGGCCGACCGGATCAAGGCCAATGTGGCCGGCGAAGTCCGGCGCAGAAGAAAGGAGATGGGGTGGAGCGCACAGGAGCTGGCGGACCGGTGCGAGCAGCTCGGGCATCCCATCCCCCGGAACGTGATCGCCAACATGGAGTCCGGCCGACGGGCCAACCTCCCCCTCGTGGACGTCATGGTCCTGGCCGCCGCCCTGGAGACGTACCCGGTCTGCCTGATCTTCCCGGTCGGCTACGTCGAGGAGACCCAGGAACTACCGTTCCAGCACCTCGTGCCCACCTGGGACGCCCTGCGCCGTTTCACCGGCGAGGAGGACGTGCCCGGCTACGACGCGGGTCTGGTCCCCGACTTCGAGCTTCACGCCAGCCTCGTCCGCACCGCTCTTGCTGCGCTCGAAGAGGAGGAACAGGCCCGGTTCGCGGCCAAGACCGCCACCAGCCGCGCCGAGAAAGAAGAGGCCGAGCGCAGGCGCACGAAGTACCGCGATCAGGCCGTCTCCGCCAAGTACAGGCTCCGCCACCTCCGCCGCCACCTCTGCGAGGACGGGGCCACCCCACCCGATCTGCCACCCGCCCTGGGCGACGTCGACCCGCCCGAACCCGATACCGAACCGACCTCGGAGGAACGCCTTTGAAGGGCTCCACCTATCGCCGCTGCTCCTGCCGCGACCCGAAGACCGGCAAGGAACTCGGCTCGTCGTGCCCCAAGCGCAAGGGCCGCAAGCACGGCTACTACTCCATACGACAGGAGCTGCCACCCCGCGAGGACGGCACCCGCCGATCCTTCAGTCGCGCCGGCTACGAGTCCCTGAAGGACGCCCAGTCGGACCTCGACCACGTCCGTTCGCTGCTCGCTCTGGCGGACAAGGACGACCCCGACAGCCTCCAGCGCCTCGTCGACATGCTGGAGGAGGTCGCCACCGAGAAGGTGCTGCTGCCGGCCATCGAGGAGACCCGCCGCCGTCTGCGCGCGGGCCTGGCCCTCCGCGGCAGCCTGACCGTCGGTGAGTGGCTCGACCAGTGGTTCGCCGCGAAGAAGCGCCGCAAGACCACGCTCAACGGCTATGCCTCCCACATCCGCGTCCACCTGAAGCCGCGCATCGGGCACGTACGCCTCGACCGGCTCAACGTCGGCCATCTGGTGGAGATGTTCGACGCGATAGCCGACGAGAACGAGGTGATCGCGGCCGAGAACGAGGCTCGCCGCGAGCAGATCGCCCGCTGCAAGCCGAGCAAGCCCGGACGCCCCGTAGGGGCCGAGCGGAAGCTGCTCGCGGCCGAACGAGCCAAGCTCGCCGAGATGAAGCCGTTCCGGAAGATCACCGGCCCGGCATCCCGGCAGGCGATCCGCCGCACCCTCCGCGCGGCACTGAATTCTGCCATCGCCCAGCAGCTCATCACCTTCAATCCCGCCTCCCACGTGGAGTTGGAGTCCGGCAGGCGCCCGAAGCCCCTTCTGTGGACCGAGGAGCGGGTCCGCCGCTGGCGCGAGACGGGCGAGCTCCCCGGTCCGGTGATGGTGTGGACTCCACAGCAGTTCGGCGGCTTCCTGGACGCCGCCGAGGGTGACCGGCTGTACGCGATCTTCCACCTCATGGGCACCCGCGGCCTTCGGCGTGGTGAGGCGGTCGGCCAGGACTGGCACGAGATCGACCTCGTCGCCGGCCTCATCACCCCGGCCAAGGAGATCGTGGTGGACGGCTGGGACCTCTACGAGTCGGAGCCGAAGACGGACGGCAGCGCGAACACGATCGCGCTCGACAGCATGAACATCGCCGTGCTGCGCGACCACAAAGCCCGCCACGAGAAGGAGCGCACCGAGTGGGGCAGCGCCTGGCAGGACACCGGGAAGGTGTTCACCAAGGAGGACGGCTCCTGGCTCCATCCCGGAACGGCCTCCGAGACCTTCCGCCGCATCCTCGCCGCGACCGACCTGCCACCCATCACCCTGCGGGACCTGCGCCACGTCGCCGCAACGCTCACGCACGGAGGCGGCGGCGACATCCACACGGTGAAGGAGACGCTCCGGCACTCCACCATCACGCTGACCTCGGACACGTACACGAGCCTGCTCCCCGAACTGGACCGTGAGATCGCCGAGAAGGCGGCGAAGCTGATCCCCCGGTCGCGTCGGGCGGCTGCCGAATCATCCGCCCGAACGGCGGCCGATCCGCAGGGCACGGCCACGTCCGCTCACGCATCGCTCACGCACGAGCCCGAGAACGAAGCAGCGCCCGAGCCGACCGAAGCCGACTCAGGCGCTGCGTAGCAGGTCAGAGGGCGTTTACCTCCCCCGCCACCTGTAGGCCGTGTGGGACTCGAACCCACAACCAATGGATTAAAAGTCCACTGCTCTGCCAATTGAGCTAACGGCCCAGGCGATGTTGCCTCCCCGAGCATAGCCGGACGGAGCCGTGTGTCCGATCGGGTATCGGGGTCGTGGCCGCGTCGTGTGGCAGAAGTGGGACGGATGTGGGGCGGATGTAGGGCGGATGTGGGGCGGATGCGGGCCTGGGGGTCAGAGATCGACCAGTTTGGCGGTGTCCTCGGGGCGTGCCGCCCGGTCCGGGTTGAGGAACCAGTGGCGGGCCGAGGCCTGCCACCAGATCGCGGCGAAGCCGAGGACCGCCAGGACGGCGACCGGGGCGTAGTTGAAGGACTTCCAGGTGACCGGGGAGACCTGCGGGAGCATGAAGAGGACGGTGATGACTCCCACCCACACCACCGACACCACGCCTATGACGTTCGACCAGCGGCCCAGGTGCCAGGGGCCTCTCTCGAACGCGTCGCCCTTGCGCACCCGCAGCAGTGTCGGGATGACGTAGGCCACGTACAGCCCGATCACCGCGATCGACGTCACGGCGGCGTAGGCCGTGTAGTTGATCAGGTAGGGGAGGCCGAGGGCGAGTGCGGAGAAGGCCGCCAGCCAGACCGCCGCGACGGGGGTGCGGGTGCGCGGGCTGACCGTGTGCCAGATACGGGAGAAGGGGAGCGCGCCGTCGCGGGAGAAGGCGTAGATCATGCGGCTGTTGGCCGTCACCGAGGCCATTCCGCAGAAGAGCTGGGCGCCGATCACGACCAGGAGGAGGAGCTTGCCGGTGGTGGCGCCGAGCGCGTCCAGGAGGATCTGGGCCGGGGGCGCGCCCGTCGGGGACGCGAGCTCCTTGTCGTACGACTGGATCGCGAAGGTGAAGCCGAGGAGCAGGACGAAGCCGGCTATCCACGAGGTCCAGATGGAGCGGACGATGCCCTTCGGGCCCGCCGTCGCCGCGTCGTGGGTCTCCTCGGTCATGTGCGCCGAGGCGTCGTAGCCCGTGAAGGTGTACTGGGCCATCAGGAGGCCCAGGAGGACGACGTACGGGCCGCTGCTCCAGCCCGTCTCGTTCACGAACTTCGTGAAGACGAAGGACGCCGACTGGTGGTGGTCGGGGACGAAGGTCAGCGCGCCGACGATCACCAGGACGCCGATCACGTGCCACCACACGCTGACGCTGTTCAGGATGGCGACTATGCGGACGCCGAAGGTGTTGAGGAGGCCGTGCAGCACGAGGATCGCCGCGAAGAGGAGGATCGTGCGGCCGGGGGTGACGGTGAAGTCGAACTGCAGGTTCAGGTACGCGCCGAGGAAGGACGCGGCGCCGAAGTCGATGCCCGCGGTCACCGCCACCTGGCCCAGCACGTTGAACCAGCCCGTGAACCACGCCCAGGCCGCGGCCGAGCGGGGCGGGGCCAGTCGGTGGGCCCAGAAGTAGAGGCCCGCGGAGGTGGGGTAGGCGGAACAGATCTCGGCCATCGAGAGGCCTACGAAGAGGGTCATCAGGCCGACGGCCACCCAGCCCCAGGTGATCACCGCGGGGCCGCCGGTGATCATGCCGAAGAGGTAGAGGGTGAGGCAGCCGGAGAGGACCGAGATGATCGTGAAGGAGACCGCGTAGTTGGAGAACGCCGACATACGGCGGGCCAGGACCTGGGTGTAGCCGAGCTGGGCGAGCCGCTCCTCGTCGGAGAGTGCGCCGGAGGGCGACTTGGCTGTCGCGTCTTCTGTCATGCCCCCAGCGATTCCCTCACCGGGGGCGTGACATGCGTCACAGCTTGGCCGAAAACAGGCTGGAACGGCCATGAAACAGACCTCAGAAGAGCGCCTTGTAGCCCTGCCAGCCCGTCGCGATCTTCACGCGCGCCGCGAACGACCCTTTGCCCGCGCCCGTCTGCCGGTACAGGTTGCCCGCGGTGTCCCGCATCACCAGGTCGTTCCTGCCGTCCCCGGTGATGTCACCGACGCCCACGACCGCGTTGTACGAGGCGTTCCAGTGCGCGGCGACCTTCACCCGCTCCTTCACCTGCCCCGTCCCGGTGCCGTCGTACCGCCACAGCGTCCCGGCCTTGTCGACCGCCAGCACGTCCCCGAAACCGTCGCCGTTCAGGTCACCGGCGCCGACGATCTTCGTGTACGCCGCCCAGGTACGGATCCTGACCCCGGCCTTCAGCCTGCCGGTGCCGTCGTCGGCGAACAGGTAGACGTCCCCGGTGGACGCCTTGCGGGCCAGCAGGTCGGTGCGGCCGTCGCCGGTGAGGTCGCCGGGAGCGGTGAGGACGTTGTACGCGTTCCAGCCGGTGCCGAGGGAGACATGCTTGTCCGACGGCTTGTACGAGCCGCCGCACTTGCCGGTGTACCGGCGCAGCTCCCCGTTGGGCATCCGCATCAGCATCTCGGCGCACCGGTCGCCGGTCATGTCCCCGAAGGGCACGACGACCGTGCCCGCCGCCCAGCCGGAGGCCGCCCATACGCCGCTGAACTTGCCGTTGCCCGTGGTGGAGTGCAGCGTGAGGCCGCCGGCGGAGCTGAGGGTGGCCAGGTCGCCGTAGCTGTACCCGCTCTGGTCGTGGAAGCCCTGCGTGCCGCCGGTGTAGCCGAACTTCCCGCCCGTCGTGTAGGTGCCCGAGCCCGCGACGGCGGTGGCGGTCAGCGTCCAGGTCTTCGGACCGTTGAGCGGATAGCCGCCCTTGTCGTTCGTCCCGTCCCAGCCGATGTTGATCGCCGTGCCGCTGCCCTTGATGGTGGCGTCGGCGTGCCCGTGCGTGTCCTTCACGGTGAAGGTCCAGTTCGCGGGCTTGCTCAGCTGCCAGACACTGCCCCAGACGGTGTTGCCGGTGTCGCCTTCCCTGGCGTCCTCGTCCCAGTCCGCCACCTCCGACTCGATCCCCGTCAGGGGCTGGGTCGGCACCTCGCTCGGCACGATCCGGATCACGTCGTCCGGGCCGACGTACGCGATGCCGCCGCCGAACTTGTCCACGGACCAGGTCAGCCGCCGCTGGTCGGCGGTGTGACCGGCGGGCAGGTCGGCGATCGCGCGGGCCGCGGCCGCCGTCCCGGTGTGGAAGTCCGTCAGCATCAGCTTGCCGGCGGTCCGGTCGTGCTGGACGAGGTAGCCGTCGCCGACCAGCACCGGGCCGGAGGGCACCTTGATGTTCTTCTTCGCCGTACGGTCGTAGACGCCCGCGGCGCCCGTCGGACCGCAGTTCCAGTAGATCCAGCGGCCGATGACCTGAAGCTCCTTGACCGTGCAGGGCGCGCCGGTGGAGACGGTCGCGACCGTCTTCTTCGTCTTCAGGTCGTATCCGGTGACGACCCCGTTGCCGGTGCCCGGCGTCCACAGCGTCGAACCCCACACGGAGGCGGCGGTGATGGACCGGGTCAGCCTGACGTTCTGGGTCTGGTACGCGGGCACCGCGTCGACGTACTGCTTGCCTGTGGAGGACGCCTGGTAGACGTAGAAGCGGCCGGTGGCGTCGACGAAACGGCCGCCGGTGACGACCGGATCGGGCCCGCCGTCCATCGAGTCCTCGGTCAGGTAGATCTGGGCCGTCTGCCTGCCGGTGCCGTCGTCCATGAAGTCGCCGACGTAGGTGTTGCCGAAGGTACGCATCGGCACGCAGCCCTGTGCACCCTCGTCGCACGGCACCCGTTGGAGATGGCCGCCGACCGCGTCCGTGCCGGCGAATCCCCGGGTCGTCTTCTCCAGCACCGTGGAACCGTCGGCCGAGATCTGCCGGCCGATCACCCACTGGCCATAGTTCGGCGCGTGCTCCACGGTGGCCAGGAAGCCCCCCGCGTAGTCGATGCCGTAGACGCCGTCCGTCACGATCGGCGTCGGGGTGGTGTCCGCGGCGGCCGTGCCCGCGGTGGTCAGAGAACCGGCGCCGAGGGCGGCCAGTCCGACGAGAGTGAGTGCGATCCGGGCATGCCGGCTCAAGGAACCCCCCCAGGAAGTCAAAAGTCAAAGGATGTTAACAACCGGCACACAGGTATCAATAGTGAATTGCCCGTGAGCAGAGGGCAGTTGGCGGATCGTCAGCGGGACGGCGGAGGGTCGGCGGAGGGTCCCGGGAACGCGGAAGGGCCCGTACGACAGGTCGTCGTACGGGCCCTTCCGGGGTTCAGCTCACTCGGTGTCAGCCGTTGCGCTTCCAGCGCGGCTTGTCGTCGCGGCGGCCGAAGGAGCCGGAGGACGAGCCACGGTGGTCGTCACGGCGACCGAACGGGCGGTCGTGGCCGCTGTGGCCGCCGCTGCGGAAGCCCGGGCGGTCGTCACGGCGGTCGCGGTTGAACGGACGGTCGCTGCCCCGGTGGCCGGACGGACGGTCGTCGCGGCGGAAGCCGCCACGGTCGCCGCCGTCACGGCGCTCGAAGGAGCGGCCGCCGCGGTCGTCACGGTCGCGGTCGAACGGCTGGCGCTCGTCCCGGCGGAAGCCGCCACGGTCGCCGCCGTCACGGCGGTCGTCACGACGGTCGTCCCGGCGGAAACCGCCCGACGGACGCTCGTCACGACGGTCGAAGGAACGGGCACCACGGTCGTCGCGGCGGTCGTCCCGGCGGAAGCCACCGGACGGACGGTCATCCCGGCGGAAGCCGCCACGGTCGCCGCCGTCACGGCGGTCGTCACGACGGTCGTCCCGGCGGAAACCGCCTGACGGACGCTCGTCACGACGGTCGAAGGAACGGGCACCACGGTCGTCGCGGCGGTCGTCCCGGCGGAAGCCACCGGACGGACGGTCGTCACGACGGTCACGGCGCTCGTAGTTGCCCCGGTCGTCACGCTGCTGACGCGGACGCTCGTACGAGGAGGGCTCCTGGCGGGCCGGCGCCTCGGCGGCCGGCTGCTCCGCCACCACGGCCTCGGCGTCGACCTGGGCCGCGGCAGTGGCCTCGGCCACCGCTGCCTCCGGGTCCTCGCCGCGCTCGCGGGCGACCCGGGCGACGAGGCGGTCGGCCTCCTCGCGCAGCTCGGCGGCCCGGCGCTGCGCCCGCTCCAGCTCCTTGGTGAGCTGGGCGACCTCGCGCTCGGCCTGCTGCGCCGCGTTGGCCGCGGACTCGGACTGGACCTCGGTCATCGAACGGGCGCCGGTGATCTCGGCGACCTCGGGCTCGAAGGCCGTACCGGAGTTGATGATGTGACGCCCGGCGTCGACGCCCGCGTCCTCCATCAGCCGGAAGATCTGGCGGCGCTGGTGCGGCAGGGAGAGCGACACGACGGTGCCGGTGCGGCCGGCGCGGGCGGTACGGCCCGCGCGGTGCAGGTAGTCCTTGTGGTCGCCGGCCGGGTCGACGTTCAGGACCAGGTCGATGCCGTCGACGTGGATACCGCGGGCGGCGACGTCGGTGGCGACGAGGACGTTGACGTAGCCGTCCTTGAAGTCGGCCAGGGTCCGGGTCCGCGCGCCCTGGGTCATGCCGCCGTGCAGCGCGTCGGCCTTCACACCGGAGTCGCGCAGCTGCTCGGCGACGCGGTCGGCGCCCAGCTGGGTGCGGACGAAGATGATGGTGCGGCCCTTGCGGGAGGCGATCGCGGCCGTGACCGGCGCCTTGTCCTTGGGCTTCACGATCAGGATGTGGTGGGACATGGTCGTCACGGCACCCTGGGCGGCGTCGACCTCGTGCGAGACCGGGTCGACCAGGTAGCGCTTGACCAGCGTGGAGATCTCGTTCTCCATGGTGGCCGAGAACAGCATCCGCTGGCCGCCGGCCGGGACCTGGTCGAGCAGCTCGGTGACCTCGGGCAGGAAGCCCAGGTCGGACATCTGGTCGGCCTCGTCGAGGACCGCGATCTGCACGTCCTCCAGCGAACACGCACCACGGTTGATGATGTCGCGGAGACGGCCCGGGGTGGCGACGAGGATGTCGACGCCGCGCTCCAGGGCGTAGATCTGGTTGCCCATGGACGTACCGCCGCAGACGACCTTCATCTTCAGGCCGACGACGTCGCCGTAGGGCTGGAGGGCGTCCGCGACCTGCATCGCCAGCTCGCGGGTCGGGGTGAGGATGACGGCGCGCGGGCGCTTCTTCTCCGTACGGCCGCCGGCCAGCGTGGCCAGGGTGGGCAGACCGAAGGAGAGGGTCTTGCCGGAGCCGGTACGGCCCCTGCCGAGGATGTCCTTGCCTTCCAGGGCGTCCGGGATGGTCGCGGCCTGGATCGGGAAGGGGGTGGTCACACCGTTCTGCGCGAGCTTGCGCACGACGCCCTCGGGAAGACCGAGGTCGGCGAAGGTGATCTCAGGGGTGTTGTCAGTGGTGTTGTCAGTGGTGTCGGTGGTGTCAGCGGTCTCTTCGGAGACCTTGGTCACCAGGTCGTCGTCCTGGGTGTTCTCGGGCACGACGAACTGATCAGTACTGGACACGGACATGCGAATGCGAAACCTTCCGGAGTCTCTTCGGCACGCGCCCGTCAACTCCGTGATTCGCTCACGACCGCCTCAATGCGGTCCGCCACGGCAAGGGAGAGTACGCGCCACACGGCGCGCTCTGCGGTGGCGCCGGGCAAATGGGATCAAACGATCTACCACCATACGCACCCACCACCCCCCAAGGCAAACCGAGCCACTGTCTCGCAGCTCACAGCTGGTCTGCCACGGCCTCGGCGACACCCGAACCGACCCGTCGGCGCACCGCCCCACGCTCCGTTCCGGCGCACTGGCTGACACTCCGACGCGAGGCTCGGGCCGACACACGGACCGGACGCGCTGATCTACACCCCCACCAACACCCGACCCGCCCGCCTTCTTCCCGCCCCCACGCGCCCCACGCGCCCACCACGAAAACCGCTTCCCGGAAATTCGCCCCGCCGCAGCCACGTCCCGGCTGAGCCCACGTCCCCGCCGGTCTCCTCCCCGCCGGTCTTCTTCCGGTTCTTGCGGTGCTTGCCTCGCCCGAAATCTTTCCCGCCGCAGCGGCGCTCAGCCCCCGCGGCGCTCACCGGCGGTGCCGAGCCCCCGCACCCCTACGCCGGTGTCCCCGCCGCCGGTGCCGGCTCCCGCTGTACGAGCTGGGTCCCCGAGCCGTCGTCATGCGCCGAGGAGGACGGCTCGGCGGACGGTGGGTCGGTCACCGGGGGCGGCGGGGAAGGGGAAGCCGGCGGCGGGGTGGGCGTGACAGCCGGCGGCGTGGGCGTCGCCGGAGCTCCCGTGGGCCCGGCCGGCGCCCCCGGCGCCCCGCTCGTCCCCGGGTTCACGGGCGTGGCAGGCGCCGCGCTGCCGCCCTTCGCCGGCTTCGCGGACGCCGACTCCGACTCCCCCGGCTTCGGCTTCCCCGGATGCCCGCGCTTGCCGTCGGGCACCTCACCGCCGTACCCCGCGCCGCCCTCGCCGGACACCCCGGAGTCCTCGTCGGCCTCGCCGGCGCCCCGGTGTCCCGCGGAGTGCGACGGCTTGGCCTTCCCCGCGTCGTCCCCGACGTTCACACAGCCGGCGGCGGCCGCGACGGCCATCACCGTGACGGCCAGACGGACGGGTACGTACAAGGGGCGCACGGCGGCCACCTCCGGGGGCGGAGAAAGAAGTCAATCTGCCCAACTCCCGTCGCCCACAAGAGGACACGCCCCCCGGACCGGAGGTACCGGCCTTCGGTACGACAAACGCCGGACCTCCGCACCCCGACTGTCGCGGGCGCTCGGGTGTGTGGTTCACCATGGGGTGTGCGATTCGACTCCGTTCCCATGCCGGCGAGCGTCGAGGCCAGGCCTCGTGACGGCCGCGGCTACCCCGTGCCCGCCATCACCCCGTGGGAGGGCGACGCCCCCCAGTTCGCACTCACCGACTACGAGCGCAGCGCGGAGTGCGCCCGGAACAGGCTCTGTTCCGTCTGCAACACCCTGATGCCCAAGGGCCCGGTGTGGCGGGTGGTCGGCGCCGCCGAGAGCGCCGCGATCCGCGAGGCGCTGGCCGCCGGGCGGCCGTACCGCAACCTGGCGCCGACCCTGGAGGCTCCCGGGCACCGCGCGTGCATGCTCTACGCCTCGATGGTCTGCCCGTATCTGGCCCGCCCCAACGCCCGCCGGGGCACCAGCGCGGAAACCCCGGACGACATGACCGCTCATGTCGTCCGGGGTGCTGTACGAGGGAAGCTGGGTGCCGTGGTGGGGTTCGGCGACTACGAGTTCGCCGTCACCAGGTCCCAGGTGCTGTTCCGTTTCCTCGACGTGGTCGAGTTCCTGCCGCACGACACGGCCGACGAGCACCTGGAGGCGCTGCGGGCCGAACTCGCCCGCTCCGACGGCCGGCTGGGCGGCGACGGCCGGCCCCAGTAGACGGCCGGCCGCGGTGGACAGCCGGCCGCGGTGGACGGTCAGCGGCGGTAGGCGGGCAGTCCCGTGTGCGAGGAGGCCTTGACCGGGCTGCCGAACCCGTGGGCGGTCTTGGTGACCGTGTACGTGCCGCGCGGGGTCCGGAAGGCGATGGTCTTGCCGTTCGGCGACCAGGTGGGCTCGGTGTAGTCGGTGGTGGCGTGCGGGGTGATGTCCTTGACGGCGTTGGTGCCGGCGGTCAGGTCGTCGACGAAGAGGTGGTCGTGGCCGCCGACCGAGCGGACGAAGACGACCTCCTCGCCGCCGGGGGCGAGCGCGGGCTCGGAGCCCTTGGCCAGCGCACCGCCCTGCTGACGCAGGTAGTCGTCCCGGATGTAGACCTCGCCGTTGTGGGTGTTCTCGTAGACGGACGTGCCGTAGGACCCGCCGGCGTTCGGCCAGGTGTTGTTCGTCTTCGGGAGCGCACCCGCCTCCGGGTCGTCGCTGTTCAGGCTGATCGTGGTCGGCCTGCCGTGGTTGCTGGTGGCCTTGACGCTCTCCAGCACGGTGCTGCCGTGGATCTTCGCGGAGAAGATGATGTTGTTCTTCGCGGGGATGCCGTTCGTCCGGTCGGCCGCGGCGACCTGCCAGGTCGGGTGGGACCAGGTCTGGTTGCCCGGGTTGGCGGCGGCGGTGACACGGTGGCTGCCGTCGGGGTCGGAGACGACGAGGTTGCCGTGGCCGTCGATGAAGGCGGCCTTGGTGCCGCTCGGGTTCCAGGCCAGGTCGCGGACGGCGGTACCGAAGTCGATCGACTTGCCGCCGACGATGACGTGCCGGGTGCCGTCGCTGATGGTCAGCCCATGAGGCACGCTCACGGCGGCCGGAGCGGCCATGGCGGTGGCGGACACGCCGGCAACGGCCAGCAGCGCGGCGACACCGGTGGCGACGGCTGTTGTGGTGCGACGACGGAGACGTGCGGACATCAGGTTCCCCCAGGGTGAGTGGCACTGCGGCAAGTGGTCATCGCGGGAGTCGCCTGCCGTCCCCGGAACTGGTCCGGTCCCCGTCGGCCTGCTGCCGCCCCTTCGCGATGAGAGAAGTCTTCCCACGGGGAGTGACGGAGCTGTGCGCGCGCTGTCACAGACGTGCAATAGGGGCCGGAAGACATCCCGTGCGCGCTTTCGGATACCCCTGCTCCACCCGCGTCCCCGACAATGGCCCTGTGCTGGAGATGACACGCGACAGGTTCGAAGAACTGGTGAGCGAGGCCCTGGACCGGATCCCGCCGGAACTGACGCGGGTCATGGACAACGTGGCCGTGTTCGTCGAGGACGAGCCGCCCGCCGACGATCCGGAACTGCTGGGCCTGTACGAGGGGACACCGCTCACCGAGCGCGGGGAGTGGTACGCCGGGGTCCTCCCCGACCGGATCACGATCTACATGGGTCCGACCCTGCGGTACTGCGAGACGCAGGAGGACGTGGTCGACGAGGTCTCCGTGACCGTCGTCCATGAGGTGGCGCACCACTTCGGCATCGAGGACGCCCGGCTCCACGAACTGGGCTGGGGCTGACCCCCGCGCCGCGAACCGCCGCATACCAGCCCGCAATCCTGGGCATACGGCACCAATGGCCCGAGCCCGAGCCCATGTCCGCGCCCGCCTACCCGTCCTGGAACTCGCCTCCGAGCAGCACCGGCCGCCCGCCTGGAGCCGCGCCCTGGGCCTGATGGCCGTCGTACTCGTCGGCGCCTGGCTCGGCCTGCTGATCGTCGGGAACGTCCGCGCCCAGGTCGGCCCGATGGACACGACGATGACCCTGCGCCCGTCCCTCACCGGCGGCACGAAGATCAACGTCTCCCCGCTGGGCGCCCTGTCCCTGGACACCCACACCGCGCCCGTCCGCCTCGACGTCAACGTCGACCAGCTCGACCCGGTCCGCTCCCAGGCCCTGGTCGATCATCCCGAGCGCATCTCCGGACTCCAGGACGAGGTCACCCACGACGTCGAGCACGGCACGCTCACCCTGGCCGTACGCTCCTGCGTGGCCGTCGTCTCCGGCGCCACCGCCCTCGGTCTCGCCGTCTACCGCCGCCCGCGCCGCGCCCTGGCCGCCGGCGGCCTCGCCCTCGCGCTCCTCGCCACGTCCGGCGCGACCGCGTACGCCACCTGGAACCCCAAGTCGGTCCTGGAACCGCGGTTCTCCGGCCTGCTCTCCTCCGCCCCCGCGCTGGTCGGCAACGCCCGCAGCATCGTCACCGAATTCGACGTCTACCAGAAGGAGTTGGCCCGCCTGGTGACGAACGTGACGAAGCTGTACGACGTCACGTCCACGCTCCCCGCCTACACACCGGACCCGACCACGCTGCGTGTCCTGCACATCTCCGACGTCCACCTCAACCCGGCGAGCTGGAAGATCGTCGCCTCGCTGGTGGAGCAGTACAAGGTGAACGTGATCGTCGACTCCGGCGACACCATGGACCACGGCTCGGCCGCCGAGAACGGCTTCCTGGACCCGATCGCCGACCTGGGCGTGCCGTACGTCTGGGTCCGGGGCAACCACGACTCCCTCATCACCCAGCGTTATCTGCAGCGCATGAAGAACGTGCACGTCCTGGACGGCGGCCGCGCCCAGACGGTCGCCGGGCTGCGCTTCGCCGGCATCGGCGACCCCCAGTTCACCCCCGACCGGTCGACGGTCCCCGGCGGAGACGCGGCCGAGGAGCTGGCCGGAGACCGTCTCGCCACCGCCCTGCGCGAGCAGCGGGCGGCCGGCACCCCGGTGGACGTGGCGATCGTCCATGAGCCGGCGGCGGCCCGGATGACGGACGGCGAGGTGCCCATCGTCCTTGCGGGCCATCTCCATCACGAGCTGACGGAGATCCTGCCGCACGGCACCCGGCTCCGGGTGGAGGGCTCCACGGGCGGCAGCGGGCTCCGTGCCGTCGAGGGCAAGTACCCGGACCCCATCGAGGCCTCGATCCTCTACTTCGACCGCGACAGCCGCCGCCTCCAGGCCTGGGACGAGATCAGACTGGGCGGTCTGGGCCAGACGACGGCCGAGGTCAGCCGCCACCTCCCGGCGGAGAACCGGCCCTGAGCCCGCGCAGCTATTCAGTTTGGTCCAGGTCCCGACGTCGTAGTACAGTCACGTCGTGCCCAAGGGCACCGGTCAGGGCTTGACCGTCTCAGACCTCGACAAGAGGCGAGGGAGAAGCGGAACCTTAGAGGGGAAGCGGAGTCACATGCTTCTCACGTCCCCTGGACGCGAAGACGAAGCAGAGCAGCACCTGGTAGTACGCCCTCATCGTCTAGCGGCCCAGGACGCCGCCCTTTCAAGGCGGTAGCACGGGTTCGAATCCCGTTGGGGGCACGCAAGATCGTGTGCGACACTGTTGCACACAAAGCAATACAAAGCTTGGTCCTGTGGAGCAGTTTGGAGTGCTCGCCACCCTGTCAAGGTGGAGGCCGCGGGTTCAAATCCCGTCAGGACCGCTGAGGTTTCACGTGAAACCTCGTGGCTGGGTAGCTCAGTTGGTACGAGCGATCGCCTGAAAAGCGATAGGTCGCCGGTTCGACCCCGGCCCCAGCCACAACGAACAGCCCCTCCGGGTCCCCGGAGGGGCTGTTTTCGTTCAGCACCCGGCACCCAGCCCCCTGCGCCGCGACAGACAGTCACCAGCCGACAAATCAGGTTGACGATCCAGGTAAGAAAAGGGTTAAGTTGCGGTGATCATCAAGTGCCGGACGGGGGCGGTCTCTTGCTGCTTGATCCATGGGCGCGCCCTCGACCGACGGGGAAGAGGATGTCGCGTGAGACTAAGTAAGACGAAGGCCGCCTGCGTCACTCTGTGCGCATTCGGCTTGGGGCTCGTCACCACCAACTCCGCGTCTGCCGCGGGGTGGACCTACGGCGCCTACGAAGGCGGCGGGTACGGCGTCTGGAACTACGACCCGGGCCCGGACCCGATCGGCTTCGGCGACGCGCCCGGAGACGCGATCGCGGCCTGCGACACCAAGGCCGACGGCTGGGGCATCGAGGTCCGGCTCGACATCGGCCGCGACGGCGACATCGACCGCACGGTCAGCACCCGCGGGCACTCCTCCCCGTACTGCTCGGACTACAAGACCGGCAACATCAGCCCCGAAGGAACCCCGGTCCGCGTGTGGGTCGTCAAGGTCAGTGGCGACACCGACTACCACCCCGTCTACAAGGACGGAAACGCCTGATGTAGGCGCCACCGTCCCGCCGGGGCACCGAGTCCAGGGCCTGTCTCCCCGATCCAGTCGGGAGGGCGGGCCCTGGACTCTGTTTTGGACAAGAGCGGGGCGGATCATGGCATTCCTTTGAGATCGCCTCGAGAGCATGACGGCTGCATGTCAACGCCGAGCCGAACCGCCCCCGGATCCCAACCGGTCGTATCCTCCGGGCTGTTCATGCTCTCCGGCGATCTCGTGACCACCCCCGCGAACGCTCCGTGGAGACCTCATGCACAGATCCCGCCCTGCCGTCGGGCTGTCCCTCGCCATGATCGTCATGGCGGGGGTGATGAGCGGCTGGGGGACCGGACGGGCCGCGGCCGATCCCGGGCCGGACACGACGCTGTACGTGAAGGGCTACAGCCCGGCATGCAGTGACAGCGGTACGGGGACGGAGAGCCGGCCCTTCTGCACCGTGCAGGCCGCCGCGGACGTGGTCGAGCCGGGGGACACGGTCCGGATCCTGGGGGACTACTCCCTGTCTCCGCACCCGGAAGCGGTGACCCTCACCCGGTCGGGGACCAGCGAGAAGCCGATCACGTTCAGCGGAGCACCCCTCCCCTCAAGCCGTCTGACGGCGGTGCTCGCCACTCCCGCCTCCGCACCGGCGCTGACGCTGAAGGGCGTGCACGACGTGCGGGTCGACTCGCTGACCTTCACCGACGAGCACCACTCGGACGTGGTGGCGGTGACCGGGTCCGACCACGTGACCCTCGACCGGCTGACGGTCGACAACTACGCCCCGACGGTCCCCGTCACCGGGACGGCGATCGGCGTGGACGGCACGTCCTCGGACGTGACCGTGTCACGGAACACGCTCTATCCGAGCACCGCTTACGGCGTGCGGGTGCAGCCGGGAGCGGCCCGCATCACCGTGACGACCAACATGATCCTCATGTATCAGCAGGGCGGCATCGCGGTGTCGGGCACCGCCGACGCGGACGTGACCAGCAACACCGTCTTCGCCCCCTGCGACGCCGGAATCTCGCTGGACGGCGGAAGCTCCGGGGTGGTGGAGAACAACGTGGCCATCACCAACGGCTCGTCGATGCAGACCAGCGCCTGCGCGGCGCCGACCGCTCCGCTCTACACGGTGTCGGCCGACTCCACGGGCCAGGTCACCGCCGACTACAACGTGGCGGCGCACTCGGCGTCCACTTCCGCCCCCGCCCGCACCGAGTACTCCTGGGCCGGCACCTCCTACGCCACCAGCGGGGCGTTCCGGGACGCGACCGGCCAGGGCACGCACGACATCGACGGGATCAACGGGTACCCGACGACGCCGTCCGAGCACTCCCCCCTGATCGACTCGGCCGACGCCACCGCGCCCGGCGAACTCGGCACCGACGCCCAGGGTCGTCCGCGCGTCGACGATCTGCTGGTCGACAACACCGGCAACGGCACCGGCCACCCCGACCGCGGCGCCCTGGAACGGCAGGACACCCTCACCATCGCCGCCGGCGACGTTCCGACGCCCCCCAAGGGGCTCGCACCGCTCGGCATCTCCATGAAGACCGACGCCACCAGCTCCTGGGGCGCGCCCCTCACCTACTCGGTCGACTTCGGCGACGGCAGCGACCCGGCCACCGGCACTCCCGGCACCCCGGCCTCCCACACCTACACCACGCCGGGGCTGTACACGACGCGCATCACCTTCACCGAACCGGACGGGACGAACGCCGAGAAGTCGTACGCCGGGGTGGCGGCAGGTACGGCCACCCCGCCCGCCACCGCCCTGTCGGTAGCCCCGGACACCGCGAGCGGTCAGGTCAACGCCGGGTTCGCGCGGTTCACGGTGCCGGCACCGGCCGACTCGTGGGAGGTCGGGTACCGGACCCTGAGTTACGGCGACGGCACGCAGGACAACCTGGCCGCGGGCGCACAGCAGCCCACGCACCAGTACCCGGCCCCCGGCAGCTACACCGCCACCCTGACGCAGACCGACCTGCTCGGCCGTACCACCACCGCCACGACCGTCTTCCACGCCGCGGACGCCTTCGTCGCCATGACCCCGCAGTACGACACCGAGAAGACGATCGCCGCGCACGGTGTCCTGAAGCTCTCGGCGGCCACGCTGCGGGTCGACTCGGACGGCGTGGACGCGGCCCAGCTCCAGATCGTCACCAGCGACGCGAAGGCGAGCGGCGCGCTCACCCTCTACACCCATGGCACCAGCCGCCCGGGTACCGCCGGCGTCTCCTTCGAGCCGGGCCGTACGGCCACCGGCGAAACGACGGTGAAGGTCACCCCGACCGGTGCGGTCGACGTCTACAACGGCAGCTCCGGCGCGGTGACGGTCGACGTCGCCACCGTCGGCCTCCAGTCCCACGCCCAGTACGCCGACACCTACCACCCGGTCACCCCGGTCCGCCTGCTCGACACCCGCACCGGCACCGGCGGCGTGCGCGGCCCGGTGGCCGGCGGACACTCGGTCACCCTGACCGTCGGCGGCACCCACGGCGTCCCGGCGGGCGCGGACGCGGTCGTCCTCGACGTCACGGCAACCACCACCAAGGCGGCCGGCGACCTCACCGTCGCCACGCACGGCACCAACGACTCCATCGTGAGCGGCCCGTACTGGACCACCGGCCAGACGACCACCACCCAGGTCGTGATCCCCGTGCACGACGGAAAGGTCGTCCTGCACAACGACAGCAGGGCATCGGCGAACCTCGTGACCGACCTCGCCGGCTGGTACGGCACCACGGCGAACGGCGCGGAGTTCCTGCCCGCGAACCCGGCCCGGGTCCTCAACACCCGCACCGGAACCGGCACCAACGGCAAGATCGCCAAGCTCGCCGCCCACGCCACCCTCAAGCTCAAGGTCACCGGCGCCCACGGCGTCCCCGCGACCGGGGTGAACGCGGTCGACCTGGACCTGACCGTGGCCGCCCCGTCCGGCAGCGGCTACCTGGTCGCCTACCCCGACGGCACCGCACGCCCCGGCGTGTACTCGCTGAACTTCACCAAGGGGCACCCCGCGGCCGGCCGCGCCCTGGTCAAGGTCGGCATCGACGGCGACATCGACCTCTACAACGCCGGTTCCAGCCCGGTGGACGTGTATGCCGACCTCTTCGGCGCCTACGCCGTGTTCCCGACGGGCTGACACCGCTTGGCGGCGGGGCCGCACGACGCTACGTTCTGCGTCGTCGACCAGACGTCGGTACAGACGTCAGTACAGACATCGAGACAGACATCGAGACAGACCTCAATACGGACCGGAGGCGGGCGGGGACGATGAGCGAGGACCAGGACAGAGTCGGTGAGGACATACGGCTGGAGAAGGCCCGGGCGCGCTACGGCCTGCTCGCCGTCGTCGTCAGCAATCTCGCCATCGCCGGCGTAGCGGCCTTCGGCGTCTGGCGGCTCGGCGGTGACAGGTCGGTGATCGTCGGCGTCCTCACCGCGGCGTTCACCGCCGTGAGCAGCATGACCACCGCCTACCTGGGGATCAAGGCCGTGTCCAACACGGCGAAGTCGATCGCGTCCGCGGCCGCCGCCACCCATCAGGCACCTGCCGCCACCCACCCGGCGACCACCTCCGCCGCCTCCGCCGCTTCCGCGGCTTCCGCTCCCTCCACCACCCCGCCCGCCCAGCGGAGCCAGTAGGCCAACCCCGGCCGAACCGCCGGAGGCAAAAGCGTTCGCCACGAATTTCCCCGAGGTGAGATCCTGGACCGCGTATGTCTACGCATCCCGCCCCCGCCCTCGGCGCCCTCGCCCCCCGCCTGACCGAGCTCTCACTGCGCGACGCGCACCGGCTCGGGCGCAGGCTGGAAGGCGCGCGCAAGATCCGTAAGCCGGAGGCCCGCGCCGCCGTCCTCGCCGAGATCGAGGCTGAGGTGGCCAGGGCCGAGGAACGGATGGCCGGCCGGCGTGCCGTCGTGCCCGCCGTGTCGTACCCCGAGCAGCTGCCCGTCAGCCAGAAGAAGGCCGAGATCGCGGAGGCGATACGCGATCACCAGGTCGTGATCGTGGCCGGTGAGACCGGCTCCGGCAAGACCACCCAGATCCCCAAGATCTGTCTGGAGCTCGGGCGGGGGGTGCGCGGCATGATCGGGCACACCCAGCCCCGCCGGATCGCCGCCCGCACCGTCGCCGAGCGGGTCGCGGAGGAGCTGCGGACGCCGCTCGGCGAAGCCGTCGGCTGGAAGGTCCGCTTCACCGACCAGGTGAACCCGGACGCCACCTTCGTCAAGCTGATGACCGACGGCATCCTGCTCGCCGAGATCCAGACCGACCGCGAGCTGCGCGCCTACGACACGATCATCATCGACGAGGCCCACGAGCGGTCCCTCAACATCGACTTCCTGCTGGGCTACCTGGCCCAGCTGCTGCCGAAGCGCCCGGACCTGAAGGTCGTGATCACCTCCGCGACCATCGACCCCGAGCGGTTCTCCCGGCACTTCGGCGACGCCCCGATCGTCGAGGTCAGCGGCCGGACGTACCCCGTGGAGGTGCGCTACCGCCCGCTCCTCGAAGAGGACACGGACGACGCCGACCGGGACCAGATCACCGCCATCTGCGACGCCGTGGAGGAGCTCCAGGGCGAGGGGCAGGGCGACATCCTCGTCTTCCTCTCGGGAGAGCGGGAGATCCGCGACACGGCGGACGCGCTGGAGAAGAGGAAATACCGGTTCACCGAGGTCCTGCCGCTGTACGCGCGGCTCTCGCACGCCGAGCAGCACCGGGTCTTCCAGCCGCACACCGGGCGCAGGATCGTTCTGGCGACCAACGTCGCCGAGACCTCCCTGACCGTCCCCGGCATCAAGTACGTCATCGACCCCGGCTTCGCCCGGATCAGCCGCTACAGCCACCGCACCAAGGTGCAGCGGCTGCCCATCGAGCCGATCTCCCAGGCCAGCGCCAACCAGCGCAAGGGCCGCTGCGGCCGTACGTCCGACGGCATCTGCATCCGGCTGTACGACGAGGAGGACTTCCTCGGCCGGCCGGAGTTCACGGACGCCGAGATCCTCCGTACCAACCTCGCCTCCGTCATCCTGCAGATGACCGCGGCCGGCCTCGGCGAGATCGAGAAGTTCCCCTTCATCGACCCGCCGGACCACCGCAACATCCGCGACGGTGTGCAGCTGCTCCAGGAGCTGGGCGCGCTGAACCCGGACGAGAAGGATGTCCGGAAACGGCTCACCGACAGCGGCCGCAAGCTGGCCCAGCTGCCCGTCGACCCGCGCCTCGCGCGCATGGTCCTGGAGGCCGACAAGAACGGCTGTGTCCGCGAGGTCATGGTCATCGCCGCCGCGCTCTCCATCCAGGACCCGCGCGAACGCCCGGCCGACAAGCAGACCCAGGCCGACCAGCAGCACGCCCGCTTCCGGGACGAGACCAGCGACTTCCTCGCCTTCCTCAACCTGTGGCGCTATGTCCGCGAGCAGCAGCGCGAACGCGGCTCCAGCTCCTTCCGGCGGATGTGCAAACAGGAGTACCTGAACTTCCTGCGCATCCGCGAGTGGCAGGACATCTACACGCAGCTGCGCACGGTCGCCAAGCAGATGGGCATCCACCTCAACGAGGAGGACGCCCCCGGCGATCGCGTACACGTTTCCCTCCTCGCCGGGCTCCTGTCCCACATCGGCATGAAGGACGTGAAGAACGCCGGGGGGGAGGGCGGGAAAAGCACAGCGAAGAACGAGTACCTGGGTGCGCGCAACGCCAAGTTCGCGATCTTCCCGGGCTCCGCGCTGTTCAAGAAGACCCCCCGGTTCGTGATGTCGGCCGAGCTGGTGGAGACCAGCAGACTCTGGGCCCGGGTCAACGCGAAGATCGAGCCGGAGTGGGTGGAACCCCTCGCCGGGCACCTCCTGAAGCGGACGTACAGCGAACCGCACTGGGAGAAGGACCAGGCGGCCGTGATGGCCTTCGAGAAGGTCACGCTGTACGGCGTACCGATCGTCGCCGACCGGAAGGTCAACTACGGCCGGATCGACCCCGAGGTCAGCCGCGAGCTTTTCATTCGCAACGCACTGGTCGAGGGTGACTGGCGTACGCACCACAAGTTCTTCGCCGACAACCGCCGGCTCCTCAGCGAGGTCGAGGAGCTGGAGCACCGGGCGCGGCGCCGGGACATCGTCGTCGACGACGACACGCTCTTCGACTTCTACGACCAGCGGGTGCCCGAACACGTCGTCTCCGGGGCCCACTTCGACTCCTGGTGGAAGCACAAGCGGCACGAGCAGCCGGAGTTCCTCGACTTCGAGCGCGCGATGCTGATCCGGGAGTCGGCGGAGGCGGTCACCAAGGCCGACTATCCGGACAGCTGGCGGCAGGGGCAGCTCAAGTTCCGGGTCACCTACCAGTTCGAGCCGGGTGCGGACGCGGACGGTGTGACCGTGCACATCCCGCTCCAGGTCCTCAACCAGGTCGAGGACGAGGGCTTCGACTGGCAGATCCCGGGCCTGCGGGAAGAGGTGGTCACGGAGCTGATCCGCACCCTCCCCAAGCCCGTCCGCCGCCACTACGTCCCCGCGCCGAACTACGCGAAGGCCTTCCTGGAGCGGGCGGTGCCCCTGCAGGAACCTCTCACCACGACCATGGCGCGCGAGCTGAAGCGGATGGTCGGCGTGCCCTTCGAGGCCGAGGACTTCGACTGGGCGAGGGTCCCGGACCACCTCAAGATCACGTTCAGGATCGTCGACGAGCGGCGCCGGAAGCTGGCCGAGGACAAGGACCTGGAGGCGCTGAAGCTCCGTCTGAAGCCGAAGGCGCGCCAGGCCCTCTCCCAGGCCGCCGCGGCCACCGCGGAGCGCCAGGGCGGCGAGTCCCTGGAACGCAAGGGCCTCACGGACTGGACGATCGGCACGCTCACCCGTGTCTTCGAGACCCGCCGGGCCGGGCAGCCGGTCAAGGCGTACCCCGCCCTCGTCGACGACGGCGACACGGTCTCCGTGCGCCTCTTCGACACGGAGGAGGAGCAGGCCGCGGCGATGTGGAAGGGCATGCGCCGGCTGATCCTGCGCAACATCCCGGTGAACCCGGCGAAGTTCGCGTCGGAGAAGCTGACCAACGCCCAGAAGCTCGCGCTCTCCGCCAACCCGCACGGCTCGATCCAGGCCCTCTTCGACGACTGCGCGATGGCCGCGGCGGACAAGCTGATCGCCGACTTCGGGGGGCCGGTGTGGGACGAGGAGTCGTACCGGAAGCTGTACGACAAGGTGCGCGCCGAGATCGTCGACACGACGGTCCGTACGGTCACGCAGGTGCAGCAGGTCCTGGCCGCCTGGCAGGCCTGTGAGCGCCGTCTGAAGGGCGTACGGAGCCCCGTGCTGCTGGCGAACCTGACGGACGTACGCAAGCAGCTGGACGCCCTAGTGAAGCCGGGCTTCGTAACGTGGGCCGGTATACGACGGCTGCCCGACCTGATGCGCTACCTGGTCGCCGCGGACCGCCGGCTGCAGCAGATGCCGACGAACGTCCAGCGGGACACCACCCGCATGGAGAAGGTCCACGAGATGCAGGACGAGTACGCCTGGCTCTTGGAGCAGCTCCCCCAGGGCCGGCCGGTGCCGCAGCAGGTGCTGGACATCCGCTGGATGCTGGAGGAGCTCCGGGTCAGCTACTTCGCGCACGCGCTGGGCACGGCGTACCCGGTCTCCGACAAGCGGATCGTGAAGGCGATCGACACGGCAGCCCCGTAACCGGCCGGGCACGCTGGGTGAGTTCGACCAGCACCCTCGCCCTCCTGTACAGTCCTTCTCGCAGCACAGCGCAGACAAAGTGCCGCGAAACCTGGTCCTGTGGAGCAGTTTGGAGTGCTCGCCACCCTGTCAAGGTGGAGGCCGCGGGTTCAAATCCCGTCAGGACCGCAGAAAGCTGAGGCCCGTATCCCGCCAAGGGATGCGGGCCTCAGGCGTTTCACGCGTTTCATCAGGACCGCACGGAGACCGAGGTCCGCACCCCGTGCAGGGGTGCGGACCTCCCCCACGCCCAGCACCTTTCCCCGCCGCAGCGGCGGGCCACCACGACGGTGCGGGCCGGCGGTGCCGAACCCACCGGCCGCGGCCGGTCCGGCACCACCGAGAACCGCCGTCGTGGCCGAGCACCGTCGCGGCGGACGGAAAGCGGGGGTGGCGGAAGACCGCGGCCCAGCGAAGGCGGCCGGGGAGGGCGGCCGGGAAAGGGCCCGCGCCATTGACGGCGTCACATTCGCTCGGTACCCAGAAGACAGGGCCCGCTTCCCGTCGGCCCTCTCCTGGAGGTGGCGTATGGCGGCTTCGGTGCGGCACGAGACCCGGGCGTTGCTGAGGGCCCATCTGGCGGCCGCCTCGTCGTACCGACATCTGACCCGTCACTGCCCGGTCTGCCATCAGCTCCTGCGGCTCGCCATGGCCTCCGCTCCGCACGCCACGGAGGTCCCCGAGGACGCCGTGGAGGAGGAGGGCCCCATCGGTGTGTGACCGACCGTCGCCGGCCCCAACGGCCGTTCCCTCGTGGGGCGATGGAGGGTGCGATTCCTCGCACGACTCCTCTAGCGCACCCGGGGCAGTACAAACAACCCGTGCGGTATGTGACGGGTGTCACCGCATGAGTTTCTGATTCAGGGGTTCTTACCCCTGTCCTACAACTGGTCAATTTAATATGTGCAATTGCACCACCCTGAGGGCACTGTCCCGACTTCCCTCCGGGTGCTCGCACAGCAGATCCGACAGCCGTCCTCAGGCTCCGACAAGGCCGCTCACAGAGCCGCTGGTCACGGTCGGCCAGAGCCCCACGGACGCCCATGGACGCACAAAAAAGATCGCGCTGGACCCGGCGGAGTCCAGCGCGATCTACGACGCACCCTGTGTCGCTTGCCTGAGAAGTTCTTGGTCGGCCTGGGCGTGGGTCCCGTTGGGGCAGGTCCCGCGTCGCTCGGAGCTAGGGTTTCGGGCATCCCGACCAGTTGGGGGAACGGTCGGTTTGCCCGCTATTCAGTTGGTCAGGCCTCGCTGCGCTGCTGCGGGATACCCGCGAGCAGGGCGCGGACCTCAGCCTCGCGGTAACGGCGGTGTCCGCCGAGCGTGCGAATGGACGTGAGCTTGCCGGCCTTCGCCCACCGCGTGACCGTCTTGGGGTCGACACGGAACATGGTGGCGACCTCAGCCGGGGTCAGCAGCGGCTCGGCATCAGGGGTGCGAGCGGTCATGAGCGGCCTCCTCGGGAGAACCGAACCTTCTCGGTTCTTTCCTCTAAATTCTGCACCTTGACCCGCGTTGCCCGAAATGGTGGACGCGAGTCGAGTCGGTTATAGGACGAACGGCTTGTCCTCGGCACTACAACTACACCATCTGTCCAGCCGCGTCGGCCAAACCGATGGAATTGCCCTCCCAGGTAGTCATCAGCCGCGGAAGCCGATGGACCATGCCATAGCGGACAGTCACGCCACTGTGACGATCAGTCACAGGACGATCAGGAGTCACCAGACCCCCCAAAGCACGTAATGCGGAGAATCCGCCCACAGTGCACCACACTTGGACGGAAGGAGACCTCCCCGGACTCCTTGTCCTATTTTGGCATGAGGGGTGGTAAGAGACGCAAGAGCCGCGTAAGTGCGATCCGTCACCCTTGGAATAAAAGCCCGGATCAGGACCTACGTCCCGTGCGTTCCCTGAAGTGCCGTCAACGTACGTTGTTTCGTAGCATCTGGGCCGTGACGTACATCACTCACCGCCCACACGTCACTCAGGTGTCATCCGACCGCAACCGGAGCCAGACAACCCCGCCATTAATACGGATCACTCGGCATCCGTGCTCAGACCGGTACTCAATTCGCGGACCGGCGGTCCCGCACCGCCCGCCACCGCTCCACCAGCCGCCCGTACGCCTCCCCGGCCGCGGCCCCGTCTCCCTGGCGCAACGCCTCGATACCGGCCGCCACATCGGCCGCCGAATGGTCGTCCTCCAGATCGCCGGCCGGCACCGCGTGCACCAGGCCGCCGTAGTCCAGCTCGACCAGCGAGCGCGGGTGGAACTCCTCCAGCCAGCGGCCGACGTCCATCAGACCGTCGATCAGCGGCCCTTCCTCGATGGTGTCCCTGAGCGTGCGCAGCGCCCGGGCCACCCGGCGCCGGGCCTGCACCATCGGCGTGCGGTAGCGCAGCATCGGCGGGATCTCGCCGGTGCCCTTCTCGTACCGGCGCTCCGCGTCGGAGACCAGCACGAACCAGTTCAGCGGCACCTGCCAGGTCGCCGTACGGATCCAGGGCCGTGAGTCGGGGTTGCGGACCAGCCAGCGCTCGTAGTCCACCGCGGCCTGGCGCCGGACCACCGGGGGCAGCATCGCGTCCAGGACCGTCTTCGGGAGCTCCTCGGACAGCTCCTGGAGGGCCTGCCAGCCGCGCAGCCGGGTCCGCCAGGGGCAGACGCACACGACACCGTCGACCTCCAGGACGAAGGCGTCGCCGCTCTCCTTCACCGGCACCGGGATCGGCGGGGTGGGCAGCAAGTCGGCCAGGGAACGACGGAGTTCGTCCTGGTACGAGGGCCGGCCCGGACGGCGGGCGTAACGCGTCCAGTGGTCGCGCTCGGGCTCCGGGAAGGCGGCCAGCGGCTCGTACACACGCAGGTACGTCGCATAGGGGACGACCACCGAGGACACCTTGGGCACGCCTGCTCCCTCCCCATCGGGCCGGGCTCGAAACCAGCGCAACCCACCACGGAGCCAGCCGGGGCCGGCCGCGAAAACCACAGCAAATCGTCCCACGCTCATACGTGCGCTCACGGCGCGGGAGAGTGATCCTGAACACTGCGCGGATGGTCTGCGGGCCGGGGCTCTACGCTCATGCCACGGCCCCCGCCACCCTTACGGGAGCCCCGCCGCAGCCACCCGCCGCGACACACGCGACACAACCGGGAGTCACCACAGTGACCGACGTTTCCACCGGCGTCCTGCACACCCTGTTCCACTCGGACCAGGGCGGTCACGAGCAGGTCGTGCTCTGCCAGGACCGCAAGAGCGGCCTGAAGGCCGTCATCGCCATCCACTCCACCGCACTGGGCCCCGCCCTCGGCGGCACCCGCTTCTACCCGTACGCCACGGAGGAGGAGGCCGTCGCCGACGCCCTCAACCTCGCGCGCGGGATGTCGTACAAGAACGCCATGGCCGGGCTCGACCACGGCGGCGGCAAGGCCGTGATCATCGGGGACCCGGACCGGGACAAGACCGAGGAGCTGCTGCTCGCCTACGGGCGGTTCGTGGCCTCGCTCGGCGGCCGGTACGTCACCGCCTGCGACGTCGGCACCTATGTCGCCGACATGGACGTGGTGGCCCGCGAGTGCCGCTGGACCACCGGCCGCTCCCCGGAGCACGGCGGCGCCGGCGACTCCTCCGTGCTCACCGCGTTCGGCGTCTACCAGGGCATGCGCGCCAGCGCCCAGCACCTGTGGGGCGACCCCTCGCTGCGCGGCCGCACCGTCGGCATCGCGGGCGTCGGCAAGGTCGGCCACCACCTGGTGGAACACCTGCTGGACGAGGGCGCCGAGGTCGTGATCACGGACGTACGGCAGGAAGCCGTCCGGCGCATCGCCGACAAGCACCCCTCCGTACGGGCCGTCGCCGACACCGACGCACTGATCCGCGTCGAGGGCCTGGACATCTACGCCCCCTGCGCGCTCGGCGGCGCCCTGAACGACGCGTCCGTGCCGGTGCTGACCGCCCAGGTGGTGTGCGGCGCGGCCAACAACCAGCTCGCCCACCCGGGCGTCGAGAAGGACCTCGCCGACCGCGGGATCCTCTACGCGCCGGACTACGTGGTGAACGCCGGCGGGGTCATCCAGGTCGCCGACGAACTGCACGGGTTCGACTTCGAGCGGTGCAGGGCGAAGGCCGCGAAGATCTTCGACACCACGCTCGCCATCTTCGCACGTGCGAAGGATGACGGGATTCCGCCGGCCGCGGCGGCCGACCGGATCGCCGAACAGCGGATGCACGAAGCCGCAACGGCGGGTGGCCGCTGATCGAACGCCGGGTTTCCGGGCACATTTTCGGTACCCGCCGGCGGGCAGTTGGAGAGAACTCTCACGTTCGTCGGCGGGTCGCCCGCCAGGAAGTGGTTAAAATCGTGGTTGACCAGCGAGGACGGGGCGCCTCGCGGGTCATGGAGTCAGGCGCGTGGTGCGGGCGACGTACCGTATGGGCGCGGGCTCAGGTACCGTGGAAGCCCTACGGACCGGTCTCTCCGAGGAGAGTCCGTTCCGGATCATGAACGCGTGTCAGACTCTGGGGCCGTCGAGCCCCGTCACCGAGGGGGTCGAGCCATGGGGCGCGGCCGGGCCAAGGCCAAGCAGACGAAGGTCGCCCGCCAGCTGAAGTACAACAGCGGTGGGACTGACCTGTCACGTCTGGCCAGCGAGCTGGGCGCATCGACTTCGAGCCAGCCGCCGAACGGCGAGCCGTTCGAGGACGATGAGGACGAGGACGACGACCCGTACTCCCAGTACGCGGATCTCTATAACGACGACGATGAGGACGAGGACGAGGACGACCAGTCCGGTCCGCACTCCCAGCATCGTCGCGGTGCTTGACGCCGACGGCTGCTTAGCCGTTTCACTTACCCGGTCCGGGGTTCCATAGCCGGACCGGGTTTTGTGCTGGCCGTCAGGCTGCCTGTCAGGCGGCGTAGTCCCCGATCAGGGCGGCACCGGTGGTGTGCTCGCCCCGTTCGGTGATCTCGCCTGCCACCCATGCGTCGACCCCGCGGTCGGCCAGTGTGGTGAGCGCCACATCGACCGATTCCTGCGGGACGATCGCGATCATGCCGACGCCCATGTTGAGCGTCTTCTCCAGTTCCAGCCGCTCGACGTCGCCGGTGCGGCCGACCAGGTCGAAGATCGCGCCCGGGGTCCAGGTGGCGCGGTCGACGATGGCGTGCAGGTGGTCCGGGATGACCCGGGCCAGGTTCGCCGCGAGTCCGCCGCCGGTCACATGGCTGAAGGCGTGCACCTCGGCGGTGCGCATCAGGGCCAGGCAGTCCAGCGAGTAGATCTTGGTCGGTTCGAGGAGCTCCTCGCCCAGCGTGCGGCCGAGTTCCTCGATGTGGGCGTCCAGCGCGAGGCCGGCCTGGTTCAGCAGGACATGCCGGACCAGGGAGTACCCGTTCGAGTGAAGCCCGGAGGACGCCATGGCGATCACCGCGTCACCCGTACGGATGCGATCCGCGCCGAGCAGCCGGTCGGCCTCCACCACGCCCGTACCGGCGCCGGCGACATCGAAGTCGTCCGCGCCAAGGAGGCCGGGGTGTTCAGCCGTCTCCCCGCCCACCAGGGCGCAGCCGGCCAGCACACAGCCCTCGGCGATGCCCTTGACGATCGCGGCGACCCGCTCGGGGTGGACCTTGCCGACGCAGATGTAGTCGGTCATGAACAGCGGCTCGGCGCCGCACACCACGATGTCGTCCATGACCATGGCCACCAGGTCGTGGCCGATGGTGTCGTACACGCCGAGCTGCCGGGCGATGTCCACCTTGGTGCCCACGCCGTCGGTCGCGGAGGCGAGCAGCGGGCGCTCGTAGTTCTTGAGGGCGGAGGCGTCGAAGAGGCCGGCGAAGCCGCCGAGGCCGCCGAGGACCTCGGGGCGCTGCGTCTTCTTCACCCACTCCTTCATCAGCTCTACGGCGCGGTCGCCCGCCTCGATGTCGACACCGGCGGCCGCGTAGGAGGCACCGGAGGACTGGCTCTCAGACATTGCCTGGGATCTTTCGGGTTGATGACAGGGCTTACGGGCGACGGATCGCGTCGGCCGCGGCCGTGGCTGCCGGACCGGCGGCCAGCTCGGTCTCCAGGAGCTGCTTGCCGAGCAGCTCGGGGTCCGGGAGCTCCATCGGGTACTCGCCGTCGAAGCAGGCGCGGCACAGGTTCGGCTTGGCGATGGTGGTCGCCTCGATCATGCCGTCGATGGAGATGTACGCCAGGGAGTCGGCGCCGAGCGAGGTGCCGATCTCCTCGATCGTCATGCCGTTGGCGATCAGCTCGGCGCGGGTGGCGAAGTCGATGCCGAAGAAGCAGGGCCACTTCACCGGCGGCGAGGAGATCCGGATGTGGACCTCCGCCGCGCCCGCCTCCCGCAGCATCCGCACGAGCGCGCGCTGGGTGTTGCCGCGCACGATCGAGTCGTCGACGACGACCAGGCGCTTGCCCTTGATGACTTCCTTCAGCGGGTTCAGCTTCAGCCGGATGCCGAGCTGCCGGATGGTCTGCGAGGGCTGGATGAAGGTCCGGCCGACATACGCGTTCTTGACCAGACCGGCGCCGAAGGGGATGCCGGAGGCCTCCGCGTAGCCGATGGCGGCCGGGGTGCCGGACTCCGGGGTCGCTATCACCAGGTCGGCGTCGACCGGGGCTTCCTTGGCGAGCTTCCGGCCCATCTCCACCCGGGAGAGGTAGACGTTCCGCCCGGCGATGTCGGTGTCGGGGCGGGCCAGGTACACGTACTCGAAGACACAGCCCTTGGGCTTCGCGTCCGCGAACCGTGAGGTGCGCAGGCCGTTCTCGTCGATGGCGACGAACTCGCCCGGCTCGATCTCGCGGACATAGCTGGCGCCGCAGATGTCGAGCGCGGCGGACTCCGAGGCGACGACCCAGCCACGCTCCAGGCGGCCGAGGACCAGCGGGCGGATGCCCTGCGGGTCGCGGGCGGCGTAGAGGGTGTGCTCGTCCATGAAGACGAGCGAGAAGGCGCCCCGGACCTTCGGGAGGACCGCGTGGGCGGCCTCCTCGATGGTCAGCGGCTTGCCGTCCTCGTCGACCTGGGCCGCGAGCAGCGCGGTGAGCAGGTCGGTGTCGTTGGTGGCCGCGACCCGGGTGGACCGGCCGTTGTGGTCCTTGGGGAGTTCGGCGACCATCTCGGCGAGCTGCGCCGTGTTGACCAGGTTGCCGTTGTGGCCGAGCGCGATCGAGCCGTGCGCGGTGGCACGGAACGTCGGCTGGGCGTTCTCCCACACGGAGGCACCGGTGGTCGAGTAGCGGGCGTGACCGACCGCGATATGACCCTGGAGCGAACCGAGCGAGGTCTCGTCGAAGACCTGGGAGACAAGCCCCATGTCCTTGAAGACGAGGATCTGGGAGCCGTTGCTGACCGCGATACCCGCGGATTCCTGGCCCCGATGCTGGAGGGCGTACAGCCCGAAGTACGTGAGCTTGGCGACCTCTTCACCGGGAGCCCAGACACCGAAGACGCCGCAAGCGTCCTGGGGGCCCTTCTCACCGGGGAGCAGATCGTGATTGAGGAGACCGTCACCACGTGGCACGACACCGAGTGTAGGCGAGATCGACCACTGGTCCGAATTGGGGATACCCGGCCGTAAAGGATCTACGACCGTGGACGCGATTGTGGCTTTCTCCATTTCCGCTGGTCAAAGCGGTGAGAGGATCCTCCAGGCGAACTCTGTTCGTGCGGACCGGAGCCGGCGCAACCCCCTCACACCGTATCTCTGAGTGAGGTGTCGCACATCATTCGGGGGGCCGGCGGGGGCCCGGCGGTCACTTCCTGGACAGCTGCACCCGGTCGCCGCCGACGGCGGTGAGGGTGAGTTTCTCCCCCTCGGTCTTCATGGTCAGCGGCCCCGAGGTGAGCGTCCGGGCGAGGGCCCGCTCGAAGGTCATCCGCGCGTTGTCGCAGGCCATCCGTGTGGTGCGGGCGTGGCTCAGCCGGACGTGGCCGTCCGTGACCTCTGCCGTGGCGCTGAACTGGTTGCACCCGAGGTTGCCGGCGGCCCTGCCGTCCTCGATCTTCAGATGGGCGCGCGCCGGGGCGGGGTGGGTGGTGCCGTCGACGGTCACGCTGTCCACGGTCCAGTCGATCCCGGTGACCGGTTGGGTCCCCACGGAGACACCGCCTCTCGCACTGCCGCAGGCCACCGTGAGCGGGACGAGCACGGCGGCCGCTGCCATCGTCAGGGTCATACGCTGCATGCGCTGTTTCCACCCGTACATACCGATTCGACGGAACGCACAGGGTGATCGGTTCCCTCAGCTCATGAGGGGCAGGTAGGGCCCGATGTCCGCCCGCTCCCCGCTCGCGCTGACCTTGGCGTCCGCCACGGCCTCCTGCCACCGCGTCCGCCCGGTGGCCAGCCGGATCCAGGTCAGCGGATCGGTCTCGACGACGTTCGGCGGGGTGCCCCGGGTGTGCCGGGGCCCTTCGACGCACTGCACCACGGCGTACGGCGGTACCCGTACCTCGGTGGAGCCGCCGGGGGCCTTGACGGCGAGCGCGTCGGCGAGCAGCCGGGTGCAGGCGGCCAGGGCCTGCCGGTCGTAAGGGATGCCGAGTCCCGGGACGGCCGCGGCGAGGTCGTCGGTGTGGACGACCAGCTCGACGGTGCGGGTGACGAGGTAGTCGTCGAGGGACATCGCGCCGGCGCTGGTGGCGAGCAGCCGGGTGCCGGGGTGCGCGTCGAGCAGGGCACGGAGGCTGCCGTCGGCGTCGGCGAGGTAGGCGTCGAGGTCGGGGTGGTCGGCCGCGAGGCGCCGGGTGAAGTCGGCGATGGCGGCGGAGTTGCCAAAGGTCCCGAACGGCCAGTCGAGCAGCACCGCGTCGGCCTTCGCCGGCTCGGGCTGGTCCAGGGCCCGGTGGACGGCGGTGACCGCCATGCCGATGTGGGCGACGAGGTCCCGCACGGTCCATTCGCCGAGCCGGGTGGGGAGCGCGAGCTGCTCGGGGGTGAGGCCCGCGACGGCCTCCCGCACATGACCCAACTGCGCGAGGACCGCGGCGCGGGTCTTCGCGGGGTCGTACGTCCTGGGGCGTTTCTTGGCCGGGGGCATGGGGGCGAGCCTATTCAGCGGCACGGCTCCACCGCGAGCGGCACCGGCAGCGGAAACGCTTGTCAGTCTGGATTGACAAGCAGATGCCTGTCAATCCAGACTGACAGGCATGGAAACGGGAGATCTCTCAGCACGCCTCCGGTCGCACGACCCCTCGGTGGGGCTGCGGGCCGTGGGTGCCCTGCACCGACTGGCCGAGCAGGTCGAAGCGGCAGCGGTCGCGCGCGCCAGGGAACAGGGATGGTCCTGGGAACAGATCGGTGATGCCCTCGGCGTGTCCCGGCAGTCCGTGCACGCCAAACACGGGAAGTGAGACGACCATGTTCGAACAGTTCGCAGCAGGCGCCCGGACGGCCGTCGCATCGGCGGTGGACGAGGCCTCACTGCGCGGCGACCGCCGCATCGGTACCGAGCACCTCCTGCTGGGAGTGCTCCACGAACCCGGCTCGGTCCGGGCCCTCGGCACCGACCTCACGGCCGCGCGTGCCGCTCTCGACACCCTCGACCGGTCCGCGCTGGCCGTGGTGGGCATCGACGTCCAGGGAGTGGAACGGCCGCCGGTTCCGGCCTCGCGCAAGCGAGCCCCCTTCACCTCGGGTGCCCGTGCCGTCTTCCCCCGCGCCCTGGCCGAGACACGGAAGGCCCGCAGCCGGCGCATCGCACCCGAGCACCTGCTGCTGGCCCTGCTCGACTGCGAGAGCCCGGATCCCGCGGCGGACCTTCTGGCAGAGCTCGGCATCGACCGCACAGCAGTCCGCGAACGCATCCGGGAAACCGGCCGCTGAGCCGAGAAGCCCCCCGCCCGGGCGGGCGAGGGGCTTCGGTGGCGTTCGGGCCGGGTGTCAGGCCAGCAGCGCCGGGATCGTCGCCTCGTGGGCCTCGCGGAGCTCCGCCAGGCTGAGGGCGAACTCGCCCTGGACGTCGATCGCGTCGCCGTCCACGACACCGATGCGGGTGACGGGCAGGCCCCGTGCGCCGCACATGTCGTTGAAGCGGACCTCCTCGGAGCGCGGAACGGCCACGATCGCGCGGCCGGCCGACTCGGAGAGGAGGAAGGTGAACGCGTCGAGCCCGTCCGGTACGACCAGACGCGCGCCCTTGCCGCCGAGCAGCGCCGACTCCACGACCGCCTGGATCAGACCGCCGTCGGACAGGTCGTGCGCCGAGTCGATCATGCCGTCGCGGGAGGCGGAGATCAGGATCTCGGCCAGCAGCCGCTCGCGCTCCAGGTCCACCTTCGGGGGCAGGCCGCCGAGGTGGTCGTGGACGACCTGGGACCAGGCCGAGCCGCCGAACTCCTCACGAGTGTCGCCGAGGAGGTAGATCAGCTGACCGTCCTCCTGGAAGGCGACCGGCGTGCGGCGCGCGACATCGTCGATCACACCGAGGACCGCGACCACCGGGGTCGGGTGGATCGCCACCTCGCCGGTCTGGTTGTAGAGCGAGACATTGCCGCCGGTCACCGGGGTGCCCAGCTGCAGGCAGCCGTCCGCCAAACCGCGCACGGCCTCGGCGAACTGCCACATCACCGCCGGGTCCTCCGGCGAACCGAAGTTCAGGCAGTCGGAGACGGCGAGCGGCTTGGCACCCGTCGTCGCCACGTTGCGGTAGGCCTCGGCCAGCGCCAGCTGCGCGCCCGTGTACGGGTCCAGCTTGGCGTAGCGGCCGTTGCCGTCCGTCGCGATGGCGACACCGAGGCCGGTCTCCTCGTCGACGCGGATCATGCCCGAGTCCTCGGGCTGCGCCAGCACCGTGTTGCCCTGCACGAAGTGGTCGTACTGGGAGGTGATCCACTTCTTGGAGGCCTGGTTGGGGGAGCCGACCAGCTTGAGGACCTGGTCCTTCAGCTCCGCACCGGTCGCCGGCCGCGGCAGCTTGTTCGCGTCGTCCGCCTGGAGCTCGTCCTGCCAGGACGGACGGGCGTACGGGCGCTCGTAGACCGGGCCGTCGTGCGCGACCGTGCGCGGGTCGACGTCGACGATCTTCTCGCCGTGCCAGAAGATCTCCAGACGGTCGCCGTCGGTCACCTCGCCGATGACGGTGGCGATGACGTCCCACTTCTCGCAGATCTCCAGGAAGCGGGCGACCTTCGCCGGCTCGACCACCGCGCACATGCGTTCCTGCGACTCGCTCATGAGGATTTCCTCGGGCGAGAGCGTGGAGTCGCGGAGCGGGACGTCGTCCAGGGTGACCGTCATACCGCCGGAGCCGTTCGAGGCCAGCTCGGAGGTGGCGCAGGACAGGCCGGCCGCGCCGAGGTCCTGGATGCCGACGACCAGCTTCTCGCTGAACGCCTCCAGGGTGCACTCGATGAGGAGCTTCTCCTGGAAGGGGTCGCCGACCTGGACGGCCGGGCGCTTGGAGGGCTTCGCGTCGTCGAAGGTCTCGGAGGCGAGGATGGACGCGCCGCCGATGCCGTCGCCGCCGGTCCGGGCGCCGTACAGGATGACCTGGTTGCCCGCGCCGGAGGCCTTGGCGAGGTGGATGTCCTCGTGCCGCATCACACCGATGGCACCGGCGTTGACCAGCGGGTTGCCCTGGTAACAGGCGTCGAAGACGACCTCGCCGCCGATGTTCGGCAGGCCCAGGCAGTTGCCGTAGCCGCCGATACCGGCGACGACGCCGGGCAGGACACGCTTGGTGTCGGGGTGGTCGGCCGCGCCGAAGCGCAGCGGGTCGACCACGGCCACCGGCCGCGCGCCCATCGCGATGATGTCGCGGACGATGCCGCCGACACCGGTCGCGGCGCCCTGATACGGCTCCACGTACGACGGGTGATTGTGGGACTCGACCTTGAAGGTCACCGCGTAGCCCTGGCCGACGTCGACGACGCCGGCGTTCTCGCCGATGCCGACGAGCATCGCGTCGCTCTGCGGGGCCTTCTCGCCGAACTGGCGGAGGTGGACCTTGGAGGACTTGTACGAGCAGTGCTCGGACCACATGACCGAGTACATGGCGAGCTCGGCGCCGGTCGGGCGGCGGCCGAGGATCTCCACCACGCGCTCGTACTCGTCCTTCTTCAGACCGAGTTCGGCCCAGGGCAGCTCGACGTCGGGGGTCGCGGCCGCGTTCTCGACCGTGTCCAGAGGCGTCCGGCTCATGCGCCCACCAGCTTCTTGAGGATCGAGGTGAAGAACGGCAGGCCGTCGGTGCGGCCGGTGCCGATGAGGGGTTCGACCGCGTGCTCGGGGTGCGGCATCAGGCCCACGACGTTCCCGGCCTCGTTGGTGATGCCGGCGATGTCGCGGAGCGAGCCGTTCGGGTTGAAGTCCAGGTAGCGGAAGACCACCCGGCCCTCGGCCTCCAGCTGGTCGAGCGTGTACGAGTCGGCGACGTACCGCCCGTCCATGTTCTTCAGCGGGATATGGATCTCCTGGCCCTCGCGGTAGTCGCCGGTCCAGGCCGTCCCCGCGTTCTCCACCCGCAGCTTCTGGTCGCGGCAGATGAAGTGCAGGTGGTCGTTGCCGAGCATCCCGCCGGGGAGCAGATGTGCCTCGGTGAGGACCTGGAAGCCGTTGCAGATACCGAGGACCGGGAGACCGGCCTTCGCCTGTTCGATGACCGTCTCCATCACGGGCGAGAAGCGGGAGATGGCGCCGGCCCGCAGATAGTCGCCGTAGGAGAAACCGCCCGGAAGGACCACCGCGTCGACCTGGTGGAGGTTCTTGTCCTTGTGCCAGAGGGCGACCGGTTCGGCACCCGCGAGGCGGATCGCACGCTGGGTGTCCCGGTCGTCCAGACTTCCCGGGAAAGTGACGACGCCAATACGAGCGGTCACTTCGCGGCCTCCGCGACTTCCTCCACCTTGACGGTGAAGTCCTCGATCACGGTGTTGGCGAGGAAGGATTCCGCGAGATCGTGGATGCGGGCGAGCGCGGCCTCGTCGACCGGCCCGTCAACTTCCAGTTCGAATCGCTTTCCCTGACGTACGTCGGAGATGCCCTCGAAACCCAGGCGCGGCAGCGCACGCTGGACCGCCTGGCCCTGGGGGTCGAGGATCTCCGGCTTGAGCATGACGTCGACTACGACGCGTGCCACTGGCACTCCCGGTGTTGTGGTGCTGGCTGCTGTGCAGGTACCCGTCGGTGTCTCCGACCGGTGTCTTCAGACTACCCGCACAAAATTTCTACGCGGGTAGAGTTGTAGGAAACTACGTGAGCCGCATCACGATCGGGTGACGTAGACGGATCCTCACGAAAAGTTCTGGGAAAGTTCCCCGGGTTCGCCCGTGACATCTATTGCGCTGGTGACACGCGGACGGATTTAGTCGGGCTTCACTTTGTATTGCCAGGCACTGTACAAATGAATTGGCAATAGCCGATACTCGGCACGTCATCTCCGCCATCGCGGTCATCGCGCATGAGCTGTATAGACGTGCCACACGAAGGGACCGATATTCGTGGCGCAGAAGGTCGTGGTCACTCTCTTTGACGACATCGACGGCTCGGAAGCGGCGGAAACGATCGCCTTCGGACTCGACGGCAAGTCGTACGAGATCGATCTGAATCAAGCCAACGCCAAGAAACTGCGCAGGGCGCTGGAGCCGTACGTGGTGGCCGGCCGTAAGCGGTCGAGGTCGGGCAAGGCGTACAAGCAGACGGAGGTCGCCCCCGACCCGGCTGCCGTCCGCGCCTGGGCGCAGGCGAACAAGATGGACGTCCCGGCCCGCGGCCGTATCCCGAAGAAGGTGTACGAGGCGTTCAGCGCCGCGCAGTGACCGAGGCCGAGGCCGAGAGCTCCGGGTGCCCTCAGGAGCCGTCAGGACCCCCTGAGGGCAGCCGACTTGCGCTACCCCCCTGCTGATCAGCTAATGTCTGGAGCACGCCGAGGGGCACAGGCCGAAAAGCCGAAACCCACGGAGTACATGCGGGTGTAGTTCAGTAGCAGAACATCCCCCTTCCAGGGGGAAGGCGCAGTGTGCAATTCCTGTCACCCGCTCTGCACCGCCGTCCTGAGCATGCTTGTGGATCAGGTAGGCTGGTGCTCGCACCGATCGGTGGGAGCCGGTCGGGGGCAGTGCGGACGTAGCTCAGTTGGTAGAGCGCAACCTTGCCAAGGTTGAGGTCGCGAGTTCGAGCCTCGTCGTCCGCTCCAGCTCACAGGAGAAACCCCAGTCAATGACTGGGGTTTTTTCGTGTGCCACGGCGCGCTCTGACATTTGTCATGGCGAGTGATGACACCGCGCACTGCTCCGGAGACCCGGCCGCGGAGACGCTGATCTCATGGAAGACAGCGAACACGAACACGTGATTGAGGTCACAGATCTCCGGCGTGTCTACGGGGGCGGGTTCGAGGCGGTCCGCGGAATCACCTTCTCCGTGGCCCGTGCGGAGATCTTCGCCCTGCTGGGCACCAACGGCGCCGGAAAGACGTCCACCGTCGAACTGCTGGAAGGGCTCGCACCGCCGAGCGGAGGCCGGGTGCGGGTACTGGGACACGATCCGCACCGCGAGCGGGCCGCCGTACGGCCGCGTACCGGCGTGATGCTCCAGGAGGGCGGCTTCCCGTCCGAACTGACCGTCGGCGAGACCACGCGGATGTGGGCCGGCTGTACGACGGGAGCCCGGCCCGAGGCGGAGGCCCTGGGGCTGGTGGGGCTCGGCGGCAAAGCGGACGTACGGGTCAAGCAGCTCTCCGGCGGTGAACGGCGCCGCCTCGACCTGGCGCTCGCGCTCCTCGGACGGCCCGAGGTGCTGTTCCTGGACGAGCCGACGACCGGGCTCGACGCCGAAGGCCGCCGGGCCACCTGGGAGTTGGTGCGCGCACTACGCGACGCCGGGACGACCGTCCTCCTCACCACGCACTACCTGGAGGAGGCCGAGGACCTCGCCGACCGGCTGGCGATCCTGCACGAGGGCCACATCGCGACGACCGGAACACCGGCCGAGGTGACGGCCGCCCAGCCCTCGCGGATCTCCTTCCGGCTCCCCCACGGCTACTTCCTCGGCGACCTGCCACCGCTGGGCCGGCTGGGGGTGTGCGGACACGAGACGGACGGGGACGTCGTACGGCTGCGGACGCGGGAGTTGCAGCGCACAGCCACCGCACTGCTGGTCTGGGCCGATGCGGCCCGGGTGGAGCTGCACGGCCTCGACGTGCGGTCGGCCTCTCTGGAAGAGGCGTTTCTGGGAATCGCACGAAAGCAGGAGGTGGCTCGGTGAACGGGCCGATGGATCACATCGAGGCCGGGGTCGGGGCTGGAGTCGGGGCGGAGGCCGGGCCGGAGGCCAGCGCCGGCGCCGAGGTCAGCGCCGGCGCCCGGACCGGTAGCGGTGCCGGGAGGCGTCTGTTCGTGGGCGGGCGCGGCGAGGGTGTGCGAGTCCTCGTTCCTTCGCGGCGGCGGCTGCGGGCGCTGGCGCGGGCGGAGCTCACGCTGCTCGGCCGTAATCGCGGCGCCGTGCTCACCGCGCTGCTCGTGCCGCTCGCGCTGCCGTTCACCGTGCGGCCCGCGCTCGACCAGATCGACCTCAAGGGGATGGGTCTGAGCGTCGGCACGCTGATGCTGACCGCCGCGGTCGGCTACTCCTTCCTCTTCGCCGTGTACACGTCCCTGGTGAGCGCCTATGTGGCCCGCCGGGAGGAACTCGTCCTCAAACGGCTGCGCACCGGCGAACCCGAGGACATGGAGATCCTGACCGGCACCGCGCTGCCCGCCGTCTGTCTCGGCCTGGCGCAGGCGCTGCTGCTGGCCGTCGGCTGCGCGGTACTGCTCGACGCGGGCGCGCCCAAGGCCCCGTACCTCACCGTGCTCGGGCTCCTGCTCGGCCTGGTGCTCAGCGCCGCGCTCGCCGCATTCACCTCGGCCTTCACCCGGACCGCCGAGAGCGCCCAGGTCACCGCGCTGCCGCTGGTCTTCGTCTCCATGGTGGGCTCCGGCATCGCCATCCCCACGGACGTCCTGCCCCACCGGGCCGCCGCGGTCTGCGAACTCCTCCCGCTCTCCCCGGCGATCCGGCTGGTCCGCGCGGGCTGGACCGGCGAGCTGAGCGCGTACCAGGCACTGGGAGCGGTGGCCACCGCGCTGGCCTGGACCGTGGTCGCGGTGTTTGCTGTACGGCGGTGGTTCCGCTGGGAACCCCGGCGCTGAGGACGAGGAGCGGGACCGGGATGAGCGGGGCAGCCGGCTGGTGGCGGGGGAAGACCACACCCGCCAAGGTCGAGGCGTACACACGGTGGTCGTTCCACTTCTTCGTGGTGATCGAGATCGCGCTGATCGGGCTGCCGGTGTTCGCACAGGCCGGGCCGGGGGTCGCGGGCTGGCTGATGGCGATGGTCGTCGTCCACGCGCTGCTCTGCGGGCTGACAGCCTCCCGCGCGCTGGACTGGACGCGGGGCCGGCGGGCACAGCCGGTGCGGCTGCTGTGGGTGCTCGCCGCGGCGACGTACGCGGTCGCCGTCGTCGCCCTCGTCCTGCGCAAGCACGGGTCCGGCCCCGACGTGGACGCGGCCGGGAGCAGCGTGTTCACCGGGGTACTGGCCTTCGGCGCCGGGACCATGGCGCTCGCGGTGCGCAACCGGAAACGGGTGCTGTCGCTCGTCGCCGGCTTCGCCTGCGGGGCGGGGCTGGTCTCCTTCCCGCTGGGCTACCCCGGGGCGACCGCGCTGTTCACCGCGTTCGTGGTGTTCCTCGGCGGTGCGTTCCTCGCCCTCTCCGCGTTCTTCTCCGTCTGGCTGCTGGACGCCGTCTACGAACTCGACGAGGCCCGCGAGACCCGCGCCCGGCTCGCCGTCGCGGAGGAACGGCTGCGGTTCGGGCGCGATCTGCACGATGTGCTCGGCCGGAACCTCGCCGTCATCGCCCTCAAGAGCGAACTGGCGGTCCAGCTGGCCCGGCGCGAACGGCCCGAGGCCGTCGAGCAGATGATCGAGGTGCAGCGGATCGCGCAGGAGTCGCAACGGGAGGTCCGGGATGTCGTACGGGGGTACCGGGACGCCGACCTGGGGGCCGAACTCATCGGCGCGAAGGGAGTGTTGGCGGCGGCGGGGATCTCCTGCGAGGTGACCGGCGCCGCCGACGGGCTGCCCGCCGAGGTGCAGTCGGCGCTCGGGTGGGTGGTGCGCGAGGCGGCCACGAACGTACTGCGGCACGGGGACGCGGGGCGGTGCGCGGTGGGGCTGCAGGTGCGGGAGGGGTACGTGGTGCTGACGGTGGAGAACGACGGGGCTGTTGCGTCCGGGAGTGGCGGGGGCGGTGGGTCCGGGCTCGCCGGACTGCGCGAGCGGCTGGCAGGGGTGGACGGAACACTGGAGGCCGGGCCGGTGGGGACGGACGGGTTCCGGGTGGTGGCCTCGGTGCCGCTGTCCGGTGGTACGGCGGCGGATACCGGCACGACGGCTGATACGAATGTGAGTGGGGTCACTTCATGACGTCTCCGGTACGGCTGTTGCTCGCCGACGACGAGCATCTGATCCGGGGGGCGCTGGCGGCGCTGCTCGGCCTGGAGGACGATCTGGTCGTCGTCGCGGAGGCGGCGAGCGGGCCGGAGGCGCTGGCCATGGCACGGGCCCATCGCCCCGATGTCGCGGTGTTGGATCTTCAGATGCCGGGGGCCGACGGTGTGAAGGTCGCCACATCGCTGCGGGCCGAACTGCCCTCCTGCCGGGTCCTGATCGTGACCGGTCACGGGCGGCCAGGGCATCTGAAGCGGGCGCTCGCGGCGGGTGTGCGGGGGTTCGTCCCGAAGACGGTCAGTGCGCAGCGGCTCGCCGAGATCATCCGGACCGTGCACGCCGGAAACCGCTACATCGACCCGGAGTTGGCCGCCGACGCGATCTCCGCCGGGGACTCGCCGCTGACCGCGCGGGAGGCCGAGGTGCTGGAGCTGGCGGCCGACGGCGCGCCGGTCGCGGAGATCGCGGAGCGGGCCGCGCTGTCGCCGGGGACCGTGCGGAACTACCTCTCCTCGGCCGCCACCAAGCTCGGTGCGGAGAACCGGCATACGGCAGTGCGTCTCGCACGGGAGCGAGGTTGGGTATAGTTGCTCTCGCGCCACGGCGCATGCGGACGTAGCTCAGTTGGTAGAGCGCAACCTTGCCAAGGTTGAGGTCGCGAGTTCGAGCCTCGTCGTCCGCTCCAGAACGAAGGCCCCCGGTTCTCCGGGGGCCTTCGGCGTTTCCGGGCTCCGGAGGGCTCCGGAGGATTTCGGGTTCCCGGGCCCGGAGGCCCGGGATGACCCCGCTACGACCAGGTGCTGCCCGTCAGGCGCTCGTACGCCTCGGTGTACTTCGCCCGGGTCGCCTCGACCACCTGCTCCGGCAGCGGCGGCGGGGGCTGCTCGCTCTTGCGGTCCCAGCCGGACTCGGCCGAGGTCAGCCAGTCGCGGACGTACTGCTTGTCGAACGACGGCTGGGCACGGCCCGGCTGCCACTCGTCGGCCGGCCAGAACCGGGAGGAGTCCGGGGTGAGGACCTCGTCGGCGAGGACGAGGGTGTCGTTCTCGAAGCCGAACTCGAACTTCGTGTCCGCCAGGATGATCCCCCGGTCCCGGGCGATGTCCCGCGCCCGGCCGTACACCGCGAGGGTGGCCTGGCGCAGCTGGGCGGCCGTCTCGGCGCCGACCTGGCGGGCGACCTCCTCGTAGGACACGTTCTCGTCGTGCTCGCCGACCTCGGCCTTGGTGGCCGGGGTGAAGATCGGGGCGGGCAGCTCGGAGCCGTCGACCAGGCCCTCGGGGAGGGCGAGGCCGCAGACCGTGCGGGACTCCTGGTACTCGGCGAGGCCGGAGCCGGTGAGGTAGCCGCGGGCCACGCACTCCACCGGGAGCATCTTCAGGGACTTGCAGATCAGGGTGCGGCCCGCCCAGTCGGCGGGGGCGCCCTCGGGCAGCTCGGTGCTGAGGACGTGGTTGGGGACCAGGTCGGCGAGCTTGTCGAACCACCACAGGGAGAGCTGGGTGAGCACCCGGCCCTTGTCGGGGATCTCGGTCGGCAGCACCCAGTCGTACGCGGACATGCGGTCGCTGGCGACCATCACGAGGTCCCCGGCCGCGTTCTGGTACAGCTCGCGCACCTTGCCGGTGTGCAGATGCACCAGACCCGGGACCTCCACGGGCTCGGGCTTTTCGACGAATCCGGACACGGTTCCTCCCCGTGGTTCTGTACAGGTGCCCTCGATTCTCCCGTATGCCGGGTTGCGCACGGACAGCGGGTCAGTCGTGTTTGCAGATGCGGTCCAGGAGGTTGGCGGTGGCGCGCTGGACGCGGGAGTCGATATGGCCGGGGCGGTCCAGGGCCGGGGACCAGGCGAAGGTCCCGGAGGCGAAGACCAGGGCGCCGGAGGGGGCGCGGTAGAGGGAGGTCTCCTGGTGGCGCAGGGCGCCGTCGTTGTCGGTGTAGGGGGAGTGGGCGAGCAGGATGCGGTCCTCGTGCTCGGGGAGCGCGGTGCGCGGGAAGTAGCGGTCGGCCTCGCCGGCCACCAGGCCCGGCAGCTCGTCGCCCTCGTGGGCCCCGGTGGCGTCCCAGAGCCAGTGCCCCGCGTTGCGCACGATCAGCGGGGACGGCTCGGGCACCCGGCCCGCGTACTGGATGCCGACCGTCTGCTGTTCGGGCCGGTCGATCTCGCGCCAGAGCACGGGCTTTCCCGGGCCCCTGCGTTTTCGGCAGGTCAGCAGCCGGTCCGGGACCCCGGACGGCGAGGGACCCAACTCCACCTGCCAGTACATGGTGTTGGCGGAGAGGAAGACCAGGCTCGTGCCGCTGTCCCGGGCCAGCTCGACGGTCCGGCGCATCTGCGGGGACCAGTACTCGTCGTGGCCCGGGAAGACCAGGCCCCGGTAGCGGGTGGGGTCGATGCGGCCGGCGTGCAGGTCGCGGGCGTCGGCGTAGGCGAGGTCGTAGCCGTAGCGCTCGGCCCAGCGGATGAAGTCGTAGGCGTGGCCGACGTGCAGGGGCAGGCCCGCGCCCGCGTACGGCCGGTCGAAGGAGACGGTCGTCGCCGCGTCCGCTTCGCCGAGCAGCCGCCCCCGCTCGTCCCAGGCGTGGTAGAGGCTGGCGCCGGTGCGGCCGTCCTCGGGGTAGAGGTTGTAGGCCTGCCAGGTGATGTCCGGCAGCAGGAGCAGCAGATCGGCAGGGTGGTTGTCGCGGATCGTGAAGGGCACGTGGGAGCGGTAGCCGTCCGCCGTGGTGAGCACGGCGACATACGCCCCGATGCTCCAGTACGACGGGACCTGCAGCCGCCAGGACAGCCACCAGTGGTGGCAGGAGACCGTGCGGTCGGCGGCCAGCGGCGGGGGCTGGACGATGCCGGACAGCCGGGGACTGGTGCTGATCTTGGCGGCGCCGTCGCCGCCGTAGTGGCCGATGCGGTAGATGTCGACGCTGAACTCCTGCGGCGGGTCGACCGTGATGTGGAAGTCGACGGCGTCGCCGGGCGCGACCGCGCCGGTCGAGGTGAATCCCTTGATCTGCCGGTGCACGTCGTCCGCCGAGCGGGGGCCGCCGACGGCGCTGCGGGGCGCCGGGATCCGCGGGTTCTCGCCCGTCGGCTGCGGCCTGCTCGGGTCCACGTACCAGGGGACGACATGACCGGTGTCGTCGAAATAGGTCTCGCTGCCGCGCAGCCAGGGGACGGGACCCAGGCCGAAGGGGTCCGTGACGGCGTGCGCGAGTGCTCCCGACTCCCAGCGGCGGATGTGGTCCGATGCCATGGTGGCTCCCCTCCCTCGTGCCCCCGTGAGGTGTGCTGATACGAGTCGATGGGCGTTCGGTTGATACGGCTGTCCGTGGCTGCGCGAGCCCGCTCCGTGCCCTGACTGTGGCGCTTGTCGTATGTCGGATGCGCTTGCCACAACTACGAACGGTCCCAGCACATCACATAACGCACGCGTCCGGTCACGGTTCGTTGCGAATTTGCCTTAAGTGGAACACTTTGCTCCGCTAAAGCGTCGAAACGCCGAGGTCAGACCAGCCGTACCGGCTTCTCGGGGCGTATGCCGGACTCGACCAGCCAGGCCCGCAGCGGGGCCGGGTCTCCCTCCTCGATGAGGCTGAGGACTCTGGGCGTCAGGTCGGCGGTCCGCTCGCCGTCGACCAGCAGGGACGGGCCGTCGAGCCAGTCCAGGCCGGGGGTGGCACCGGCGGTGTCCACGGCCGCGCAGCACACCATCGCCTTGACGTGGTCGGCGAGGAGCTCACGGGCGGTGCGCGGGGGCTGGAGCGGGAAGAGAGGCAGCGCGCCGTCGTCCCAGAGGGCGCTGTCGGGGCCCTGCCCCGCGGGGGCGGGCGAGCCGGGGCGGGGGGCGCCGGTGGCGGCTGTCGCGGCTACGGCGGCTTCCTCGCGGGCGATGGCGGCGGTGAGGCAGGCCGCGAGGGCGGCGCTGCGCTCGGTGCCGGTCGCCTCCTCCGTCTCCTCGTCGTACACGGCGCTCCGCCGGATGTCGTAGCCGCCGGGGTCGTCGTCGTATCCGGCCTCGTCGTGGCCGGACTCGCCGTGGCCGGACTCGCCGTGGCCGGCCGGGTGGGCGTCGGCGTCCTCGGCGTGCCCGGCTGGGG